>NZ_CP014544.1:2937500-3127500 GCF_001586255.1 Zhongshania aliphaticivorans | reverse complement strand
TCTTAGTAGCGGCGAGCGAAAGGGGAACAGCCTGCAAGTGATAGCAGAAGTGTTAGTGGAACAGTCTGGAAAGTCTGGCGATACAGGGTGATAGCCCCGTACACGAAAACACATCTGTGGTACTAAGCTTGCGATAAGTAGGTCGGGACACGTGTTATCTTGACTGAAGATGGGGGGACCATCCTCCAAGGCTAAATACTACCAATTGACCGATAGTGAACCAGTACCGTGAGGGAAAGGCGAAAAGAACCCCTGTGAGGGGAGTGAAATAGATCCTGAAACCGTATGCGTACAAGCAGTAGGAGCAGACTTGTTCTGTGACTGCGTACCTTTTGTATAATGGGTCAGCGACTTAATGTCAGTAGCAAGGTTAACCGTATAGGGGAGCCGTAGGGAAACCGAGTCTTAATAGGGCGAATTAGTTGCTGGCATTAGACCCGAAACCGGGCGATCTATCCATGGCCAGGTTGAAGATGCCGTAACAGGCATTGGAGGACCGAACCCACAAATGTTGAAAAATTTGGGGATGAGTTGTGGATCGGAGTGAAAGGCTAATCAAGCTCGGAGATAGCTGGTTCTCCTCGAAATCTATTTAGGTAGAGCGTCGTGTCTAACCCTAGGGGGTAGAGCACTGTTTGGGCTAGGGGGTCATCCCGACTTACCAACCCCATGCAAACTCCGAATACCTAGGAGTTCAATCACGGCAGACAGACAGCGGGTGCTAACGTCCGTTGTCAAGAGGGAAACAACCCAGACCGCCAGCTAAGGTCCCTAATACACATTAAGTGGGAAACGATGTGGGAAGGCTTAGACAGCTAGGAGGTTGGCTTAGAAGCAGCCACCCTTTAAAGAAAGCGTAATAGCTCACTAGTCGAGTCGGCCTGCGCGGAAGATATAACGGGGCTAAATGTGTAACCGAAGCTGCGGATGCGTGCTTGCACGCATGGTAGAGGAGCGTTCTGTAAGCCTGCGAAGGTGAATCGAGAGGTTTGCTGGAGGTATCAGAAGTGCGAATGCTGACATGAGTAACGACAAGGGGAGTGAAAAACTCCCCCGCCGGAAGACCAAGGTTTCCTGTCCCATGTTAATCAGGACAGGGTTAGTCGGCCCCTAAGGCGAGGCAGAAATGCGTAGTCGATGGAAAACGGGTTAATATTCCCGTACTTGTTATAACTGCGATGGAGGGACGGAGTAGGCTAGGCGATCGCGGCGATGGTTGTCCGCGTTTAAGCTCGTAGGCTGGGGGATTAGGCAAATCCGGTTCCCTAAGGCTGAGAAGCGAATACGAGTCCTCTTTTGGACGAAGTCGTTGATGCCATGCTTCCAAGAAAAGCTTCTAAGCTTCAGGTTATAACAAACCGTACCCCAAACCGACACAGGTGGTCAGGTAGAGAATACCAAGGCGCTTGAGAGAACTCGGGTGAAGGAACTAGGCAAAATGGTACCGTAACTTCGGGAGAAGGTACGCTCCCTTTGGTGATCGGACTTGCTCCGTAAGCTGAGGGGAGTCGAAGTGACCAGGTGGCTGCAACTGTTTATCAAAAACATAGCACTGTGCAAACACGAAAGTGGACGTATACGGTGTGACGCCTGCCCGGTGCCGGAAGGTTAATTGATGGGGTTAGCGCAAGCGAAGCTCTTGATCGAAGCCCCGGTAAACGGCGGCCGTAACTATAACGGTCCTAAGGTAGCGAAATTCCTTGTCGGGTAAGTTCCGACCTGCACGAATGGCGTAATGATGGCCACGCTGTCTCCACCCGAGACTCAGTGAAATTGAATTTGCGGTTAAGATGCCGTATACCCGCGGCTAGACGGAAAGACCCCGTGAACCTTTACTATAGCTTCACAGTGGACTCTGATATTACTTGTGTAGGATAGCTGGGAGGCTTTGAAACTTAGGCGCTAGCTTAGGTGGAGCCAATCTTGAAATACCAGCCTGGTACTGTTGGGGTTCTAACTCTGGACCATTATCTGGTTCGAGGACATTGTGTGGTGGGTAGTTTGACTGGGGCGGTCTCCTCCCAAAGAGTAACGGAGGAGCACGAAGGTGCGCTAAGCATGGTCGGAAATCATGCGGTTAGTGTAATGGCATAAGCGCGCTTGACTGCGAGACTGACAAGTCGAGCAGGTACGAAAGTAGGTCATAGTGATCCGGTGGTTCTGTATGGAAGGGCCATCGCTCAACGGATAAAAGGTACTCCGGGGATAACAGGCTGATACCGCCCAAGAGTTCACATCGACGGCGGTGTTTGGCACCTCGATGTCGGCTCATCACATCCTGGGGCTGAAGCCGGTCCCAAGGGTATGGCTGTTCGCCATTTAAAGTGGTACGCGAGCTGGGTTCAGAACGTCGTGAGACAGTTCGGTCCCTATCTGCCGTGGGCGTTGGAGATTTGAGGAAAGCTGCTTCTAGTACGAGAGGACCGAAGTGGACGAACCTCTGGTGTTCGGGTTGTATCGCCAGATGCATTGCCCGGTAGCTACGTTCGGACGGGATAAGCGCTGAAAGCATCTAAGCGCGAAGCCTCTTCCAAGATTAGATCTCCCTGGGGCCTTGAGCCCCCTAAAGAGCCGTTCAAGACCAGGACGTTGATAGGCAGGGTGTGTAAGTGCTGCGAGGCATTGAGCTAACCTGTACTAATTGCTCGTGAGGCTTGACCATATAATTAAGTGGTCTTGTTGTCACAATGAAGAAACTGCAGCGGATTGTTGCGTGTAGTGAGAGCTACACACATGAGAAAACTTGTTTATATCAGCTTATTTACCACCTTATTTGGATTGAATGACGCAGTACGAAAGTACGTAAGACACCTCATTTAACCAAGCCAGTTTGCCTGGCGACCATAGAGACATGGTACCACCTGATCCCATCCCGAACTCAGAAGTGAAACGTGTCATCGCCGATGGTAGTTTGGGGTTTCCCCATGCGAGAGTAGGTCATCGCCAGGCTTCTAAATAAAACACCCCGTTCAGCTTATGCTGGACGGGGTTTTTTATTTAGGATGCGAGGAGCGTCTCTCACTAAATACCGGGCTCATGCGACGCAGCCTGTACCGCAGGTACAGCGGAGGTGCATGTAGCGAAGCGGAAGCGTCCCAAAGGGATTGCGAGCACTGCTCGCAACACAAAGTAGGTCATCACTACGCGCCAAACTTTATTAAGTGCTGCAACGCTGGTTTTTTAGTCCTTTTTAAAACCCGCAGTACCCGCGGCAGCTAGACGGGAGACGCAAGACGCAAAAGATAAAATCAACACCAAGTCTCCGGTTCCCAGCCTTACGCAATACCCACAAAAAAGCCCCAGCAAGATTTCCTGCTGGGGCTTTTGTTTTTTTAGCGTTCCCACCTGCCAAGGGGCGTATGCTTAAGCTTTCTTGTCATCGCAAATAGTTGTTGAGTTACGTCTCGTCTTGCATTGCGCCACTATCACATACGTTTTCTCTCTGAGCGCCACGTTGATCTTGAGCGGGGCATCGGTCCATTAGGCCATTTTCAAGTGCGGGACTGGTTGCGAAGGGGGCGTGGGTGTCGGTAGGGCCGCCATTGTCAGCGAGTTTATCTAACTCTGGGTTGGTAGAATTCTGGTCATTTGTAAAATTTAGGTTACAGCTGTCGTCATCGGATATATTGCCGCCGAGTGAGTGGATAGCCGAGATAGTATTTTTACAGTTTGCAGGACCTCGTGTGGAGGTGTTGCCAGCAATTATTGTGTTAATTAATTCGACCGGGCGTCCGAAAACTTCACTGCTAATTTCCTGAAATACCCCGCCAGGATCACCTTGATAGGACGTCGCGATATTGAGTCCGCCACCGCCAATGACCGCGTGATTGTTGACTATAGTGGAGTTGATGATGGTGACTGGGCCGCCGCCGCGTGCATCTATTCCGCCGCCTTCACCTTGTGTGCCGCCGTCATAGGTACTGTCTGAACAGCAATCTTCTAGTATGCGATTGTTGCTAATTGTCGAGTTGATGACCAGACCCGCAGCATCAAAGCGAATCCCACCGCCTTCGCTTTCAGCGGTGTTATCACTGATGGTACTTGAATCTATAATCGCGGAGCTACTTGGCGTATTGAAAATGCCGCCGCCATAGCCGCTAGTGTTGCCGCTAATAGTGCATCGCGTAACGGTTAATTGGCCTTGATTGAAGATTCCGCTGGCGGATCCTCCGGTTATGGTTAGGTCGGAAATAGATAAAATTGCGTTTGGCCCAACACCGAATACTCGGTCAATTCCATTGCCATCTAAAATAGTTTTTCGGGCGCCTGCGCCGCGAATGTTGGTGGAACCAAGGATCGATAGCATTCCAGCATCGGAGGTGCCCTCGGCTACAACGGTTGGTATAAGTGGCGGCTCTATAAATTTATAGTGGCCTGGAGGCATAATTATTACGTTAGTGTGGGTGAATGGATTTGTACTCAGCAGTATTGTGGCATTAGATTCCTGAACGGCTGCTCGTAAGCTGCAACCCCCGGTCTCTGTTTCACAGAGGCCATCACCTTGTAATATATCTGGTTCGTCACCCTCGTAATCGACGATAAAGGTGCCTGGTGATGCCGGGCTGAACGGTGGGGAGTTATCCTGACTTTCTTGTGCCGTATTACTTGGGTTTTGATTATTTCCGGGCGAACTTGAGCCTCCGCCGCAAGCACTTTGAAATACCAGTGCAGCTGCAATAAGTAGGCGTGGGACAGTGAATTTTAAAACGCTGCTACAAAAACTATTCATAATTTACTCCAGAAACTTGTCACTCTGATTCGACGGCGCCGATATCACAGGTATTATTTTGGCCGCGAGCTATCCCACGTTGATCAACTGTCGTGCAGGTTTCGATCTTTCCCGCATCTATTGCGGGGCTAGACGGTAATAGTAGATGTGTGTCGGTTGGCCCGCCGTTGTTTGCTAATGGTGCAAGAAAAGGTTCAACGCCCGGTAGGTCTCCCGCCTGATTCAAACCACAGCTGCCGTCGCTGTCTATATTGTTGCCCTGTGACAATATGCGCGAAAGGCCAACCGTCGTTAAGCAATCGGCGCTTTCAACCTCGGCGATATTGTTTGCGATAATTGTATTTTCTAAAATTAAATCAAAGTGTGGAATCTCGGCTGCGCCGGTCACTGGATCCGGCAGGGCGTCAATATATGCAGTGTCGAAATGTACTCCGGCGCCACCTTGGGAGGAGCTGTTAAATACAATTGTCGAATTCCGAATAGTAGTGCCGATACCGCGAATGTCGATACCACCGCCTTGCGAGAAAGCGAACGGAACGCCTGTGCCGGCGGGGAGTGGATCTGCTAAACCCAGTGCCTCATTGTGGCTAATGGTCGAGTTTGTGATTGTTCCTCGGGTATCTATGCGTATGCCGCCAGCTTGACCTTCAGCGATATTATGGCTAACCGTGCTGTCGTTTAGCTCTAGACTGCCGAGTGGGTTAACGAATATACCGCCGCCGCCACTGGATTGATTTTCTGTAATCAAAACCCGCGATAGTTTTAAATGAGCCTGAGAGTATATTCCGCCGCCCATGGTGTTGCCGTAACCGCCGGTGATCGTCAAATCGGTGAATGCTGTGTCAGCGCCGCGATGTATTTCGAATACGCGATCTAGTTGTTGGGCGTCAATTATTGTTTCCCTTGCGCCTGCGCCTTGAATCGTCATTGGCGCCGTTATATTGAGTGACCCGGTTGCTTCGCTTGCGATGATTGGTCTAGCGATAGCGGCATCAAGTCCTAAATCACCTGTAGAAAGTGTATTGGGTATTGATAGCGCGTAGGTGCCTTCCGGTATAACTATGGTGTGGGGATTTCCTTCGGAATTCAGCACACTAGAATTCGCCTCCATGATTGCTGCGCGTAGCGTGCATGCGCCCTGCGCGGTCGCACATATTAGATCTCCGGGGGTCTCATCGACTTCGTCATCTGGGCTGTTAACTCTGAGGGCGTGTTCAGGTAGGTTTGTTATGTTCGCTGTTGTTTCCGGCAATTCAGCTTTACTGGCTGATCCACCACAAGCGGTCAGGCTGAGTATAGAAACCAAAATTGCTAGCTTCCGCTTGGTCAGGACATTTCGCGTTATACGCATAATTCACTCCTTATATTTTTATTTTTAACTGTATTTCTAAGCGTAGTGACCCCCAAAAGCAGGCCGCACCGTTCTATTTTCTATTAGGTATATGTCGTGGAACTCCTTTGTTGGCGCCCTAGTTATTTAATACGTTGTTGGTATGACGCAATTCACCATTCGTCATTATTGAGTCCGAGAATGGCATCGCGACTAATACTCAGTGTCACCATGTGGTGATTTAGTTAAATGTAACCACGTGGTGACATTTGTGTCAATCTACGCTAGTCTCGATTTCAGTTGTTTTTAATTTCGGGCGTGAATGTGAGTGGTAAAATCGAAACTACAGCTAAGAAACTAGGGGTTGGGAAGGGGAATCCGTCCGTGTCTAAAGTGGGTGGCGGCCGAGATCGACTGTTGAAAGCAGCGTTACGTCTAGGCGCTAGGCAGCGGTCGATTGCAAATCTCGGCTTGAGGGAGCTGGCGCGGGAAGCCGGCATGCACCACACGGCAATATATCGCCACTTTAAATCGATAGATGAAGTTGCTGTTGCTTTAGTCGAACCGCTGTCTGAGCAATTGCGAGTTGACCTTCGCTTTGCCCGACGAAGTGCGAATAGAGATGCCAAAGATATGATTAGGGCGTCGACACTACGCTATTTTGACTATGTCCGAGAGCATCCGCTTGGTGTAATTTTTTGTGCTAGGGAGATTCATGGCGGTCTGCCTTGCCTTCGTGAGGCATTGCAGAAAATGCTAGATGAATTTGCCGCCGATAGTGCAGAAGATTTGTGCTTGCTTGGCTTAGATAAATTGTTACCTGACTATGAAATGCTCTTAACTTTGACGCGTTTGATTGCGCAGCACACGCTTTTTGCGGCGCTCGATTATTTGGAGCAGAAAGAAAATAGTGACGTAATTGTTGAGCGAACTGTCATATTTGTGGAGTGTTTAATTGCGGGTGCTATTGCTCGTAATCGCAGTACTTGAAGAGTTTTGGGAATCCGATTAGCAGATTAAAATAATTATAAGGATAGAGAGTGAGTGATTTTCGTGCGCAACAAATTGCTATTGTCGAAACGTATTTAGATGCGGGTTTATTGCAGCATAAGCCAGAGAATGTATTGTTCGCTGAGAACTGTACCCGCTGGGAGATGGGTTATGCCACAGGCAGCGGAGCGGCCCAATTGCGCGAGTTGTTAAAAGATCCCGCGTATGAGGGCAATGAGGCGATTGAGAATAGACGCTGGCTGGTAGAGGGCGATGAGGTCGATTGTTTTTATGATTTAAGAATAGCTGGTTTGCCCGAGTCGCTGAAAATAGCCACGCGGTTCACCATTGAGAATAAGTTGATTAGCCGCATTGAAATTTATGTGTGTGCTGGGGAGATTCAACAGATTATTATGGATCAAATAAAATTGTTGAGTGAGAACTTGTAGCTACTGACGGACTGCCAATGCAGGCCGTTGCGATGTTTGGAAATCCGGGACTTTGCGTCTTATTTAACCTGCTGCTTGGCGAGCTTTCGAGCTAGTGTCCTTCTGTGCATTCCCAGCCGCCTAGCGGTTTCAGAAATATTAAAGCCGGTCTCTGCTAGCGTTTCGTGAATGCGCTCCCACTCGAGGGTTTTTATCGAGGTAGCGCGGCCGCGAATTTCAACGGCAACATTGCCTTCTGCGTTATTGAATGCGGCTTCGATATCGTCTGTGTTGGAGGGCTTGGCAAGATAATGACAGGCGCCGAGTTTTACTGCTTCTACCGCTGTGGCGATGCTTGCGTAGCCGGTGAGCACCACAATTAGCATGTCGGGGTCGTGTTTGTGCAAGGCCTGCACGCAGGCTAGGCCAGATGCTTCGCCATCTAATTTGAGGTCCACCACCGCGTAACCGGGGGAGTGACTCTCTAATAAAATAAGTGCGCCGTTGAGACTGCTGGTGCTGATTACTGCGTAGCCTCGGCGCTCGAAGGAGCGACCCAAGGTTCGTGCGAAGGCGGCATCGTCTTCAATGAGCAATAACGTCGGTGCGCTGTCGTCGTTGTTTGCATCGGCGGTGCTGGATTCCTTTGTCATGTGCTTAAACCTCCTTAAGAC
Organism: Zhongshania aliphaticivorans; assembly: GCF_001586255.1. NCBI lineage: Bacteria > Pseudomonadati > Pseudomonadota > Gammaproteobacteria > Cellvibrionales > Spongiibacteraceae > Zhongshania > Zhongshania aliphaticivorans. Next base: position 3,119,349 of record NZ_CP014544.1, on the reverse strand, counting down.
GGAGTGCGTCGAGTGGTAGGCGCAGGCTAATTTCGGCGCCGCCTTTGTGACGATTTCGGGCGCGCACTTGGCCCCCTAAAATTCGCGCCACATTGAATACAAGGAATAATCCCAGACCGCTGCCTGGTCGGCCCTTGGTGGATTGATACGGTTGGCCGAGGCGGTCGAATACCTCCTTGGCGAAGCCGGGACCGCGGTCAATAACTCGTATTAGTAAGTTGTCGTCTTTGCGTGATACGTTCAGGCCTACCCATTCCGGTGATGCTTCTAGGGCGTTATCGAGCAGATTGCAGATCGTCTGTTTTAATACCGTGTCTGAAGCAATATCTAGATCTTCGCCAAATTGATTGTCAAAGCTGAATTCACGTACTTTACGGGTGCTTCGCCACTCGTCGAGCAGCTCGTCGAAAAACGCACAAACGCTGGTTTCACCGGAAGATTCACCACGAGTTTCCCCCGCCGACATAAGAATACCGCTAACGATGGTTTTACAGCGCTTAACCTGAGTTTGCATCTCGGTGATTTCTTCGCGCAGATCCGGGTCGTCGTTAAGCGTGGGCATATGCCGCCAATCGCCCAAAATGACGGCAATGGTTGCCAGTGGCGTACCAAGTTCATGGGCGGCACCGGAGGCCAGTAAGCCCATACGCAGAATATGTTCTTCTTCTGCGGCACGCTGGCGCAATTCCGCGAGGCGGGCATCGTGTTCCCGATGAGTGCGGTTAATACGATTGATGAAAATGACTAGCAGGGCAGCGCTGAGTGCCAGACATATCAACATACCTTCAATGTAATAACTGCGGATGCCGAGGTGATAATCTTGAGGAAGGTCGATGGGACGTCCGGCTTCGGCCAGCCAAAGAAAACACAGGGTGGCGACGCCCATAAGTACCCAGGCGTAGACTTGGGTCAGAAGTACCGCGGCCAAGCCAATCTGGAGTAAATAAAGAAATACGAAGGGATTGGTTGCGCCGCCGCTGAGGAGAAGCTGGAAGGTCAGTGTGCCCATGTCTACCAGTAGGCCCATAAACAATTCTGCCGTTCCGACTCGGCGCCGCATCCGTAAACTTAACTCATTAAAAGCATTGAAGGCGACAAGTCCGGCTAACACGCTTAGCATTGGCTGCAGCGGCAGCTCAACGCCAAAGCCGTAATGAGTAACAAGTATGGTGAGTAATTGGCCAAGCACTGCCATCCAGCGCAACTGCACCAACTGGCGCATATGTTTGCCGAGGGTGTCGGTATCGTCGGATTCAGTTTGTCTTAGCAGCTGGTTTACGGCAGCAAGCGCTCTGGTGTCGGTCATGATTGTGTTTCTCCCCAGGCTTAATTTAGCTCAGGCGCTTTAGTGCTCGGTTTGTTGTGCGCGCAAGCCAGTATACGCATGACGGGCTGAGTGCGCAGCTACGCTCAATCTGTCGCGCGGCGAACTTCCCGAAACACGACAAAACCAGCAATCAGCACTGAAAGGGCGAGGCTGTACCAAGTGATTGCGTACACTAGATGCGTATTATTAAAGCTAATGACGGTGAGTCCGCCGACCGGAGTGTTGGCGCTTCGACTGTCGCCGCTCTGGGTTTGCGACGGATTAGCATCGGCGTCTACAAAATAAGGCGCGGCGCTGATACCGAGGCTGTCAGCAATTGCCTTTACATCCCGTGAATACCAGCGGCCGGTAGTTGCGCTGTTTTCACGCAGCACACTGCCCTTTGGCTCGTTAAGCCGGAGCAGGCCGGTGAGGCTTGTGTCGGTCTGCGGTGGCGCCTGTGGCGTGACACCTTGGCCGATATAGCCGCGATTGACTAATACGATGCTGCCATCGTGGCGCTGAAATGGCGTGAGTACCCAATAGCCGCTGCCAAGCTCGGTGGCGGCAACCACCAGGGTGTCTTTGTTTTGCAGAAATTGGCCGCGTAATTCGACGTGGCGGTATTCGTCGTCGGCCTTATTAACCGAAGGCCAGTCGCGAATGCCTGGCGCTGCTACAGCGGGTGCGTGAACGCGGATTTCGACTTTTTCGATTAAGTCTAACTTCCACAATCGGCGTTCTAATTGCCAATTGCCGAGAGCGATAAAGCCGATAAAGAGGAGCAGGCCGCATAGGCTGATTATCGATAAGCTAACTATGCGGCGCATGGGCACGGTTTAACTGCCGCCCGACATCATCGAGGGCATCATATTCACATTCATGTGGTGCATCACCCACAGCGAACCGGCCAAGGTAATGAATAATAAAATCACCGTAAAGATGAGCGAGAGCATGGTCCAGCCACCTTCAGACTGAAAATTCATGTGCAGAAAATAAACCATGTGCACCAGAATTTGCACTAGGGCAAAGGCGAGAATGATCAGCACGGTGGTGTTGCGTGAGCTAAACACATCCCCCATTACTAGCCAAAAGGGGATGGCGGTAAGAAACACCGAGGCCATAAAGCCCAGCATATAACCGCTGAAGCTGCTGTGCGGGCCTTCTTCTTCGTGATGGTCGTGATGCTCATCGTGGTTGTGTGAAAGCTCGCTCATGACAGTGACCCCATCAAATAAACAATAGTGAATACGCCGATCCAGACAACATCAAGAAAGTGCCAGAACATAGACAGGCAGAATAAACGGCGGCGGTTTGCGGTGGTTAAGCCGTGCTTGCGGAGTTGGAAAAGCAAGGTAACTAACCAAATTATGCCAATGCACACGTGCAAACCGTGGGTGCCGACAAGGGTGAAAAAGGCCGACAAGAACGCACTGCGCTGGGGACCAGCACCTTGGTGTAAAAGGTGGTAGAACTCATAGAGTTCTAAGCCGAGAAAGCCTGCGCCGAATACGCCGGTAATGGCCAGCCAAATCATGGTGCCTTTGAGTTTGCGCTGCTGCATCTGCAGCATGGCAAAGCCGTAGGTGATCGACGAAAACAGCAGAAAACTGGTGTTTAAGGCGACCAGCGGTAGATCAAATAAATCTGCGCCCGATGGCCCACCCGCATAGTTTTGGCTCAATACGCCATAGGTGGCAAACAGCGCGGCAAAGATGAGGCAGTCGCTCATCAAATACAACCAGAAGCCCAGCAGCGTGCCGTTGGCGACGTGATGCTCTCCCTTAACGAGGAAGTCGAATTGGCCCGGCTCTGCGGCCGGCATAGCAGTAGAGTGAGACATCTTAGGCAGCTACCTCGGTACGTTGGGCTTCGACTAACGCGACCTCTTCAGCCGGTATGTAGTAGTCGCGCTTGTAATTAAAAGTGTGCGCAATAATGGCGATCATTAGCGCCGCAAACGTCAGGCCGCCGATCAACCACATATGCCAAACCATCGCGAAACCGAATACTGCGCTGAGGCCTGAGATCACCATGCCGGCAGCGGTGTTTTTTGGCATGTGGATGGGCATAAAGCCATCAGTTGCGCGTTTAAAGCCATTGCTCTTCATATGCCACCAGGCGTCAAGATCGTATACCCGTGGGGTAAAGGCGAAGTTGTATTTTGGCGGTGGTGAGGAGGTTGACCACTCTAGGGTGCGGCCACCCCACGGATCGCCAGTTTCGTCGCGCAGCGAGTCGCGACGCTTGTAGCTCACATACAGCTGAACCAAGAAGGCGATGATACCTGCGCCGATTAACACCGCGCCACCTAGGGCGATCTGGAACCAAATCTGCAGCGATGGATCGTCGAAATGGCTCATACGGCGGGTGACGCCCATAAAGCCCAACATGTACAGCGGCATAAAGGCGAGGTAGAAACCAATAAACCAGCACCAGAACGAGACCTTGCCCCAGAAGGGTTCCAGCTTGTACCCGGTAACTTTGGGATACCAGAAGGTAATCGCCGCGAAGGTGCCGAACACCACGCCACCGATAATGACGTTGTGGAAGTGAGCAATCAAAAACAGGCTGTTGTGCAGCACAAAGTCAGCAGGTGGCACAGCCAGTAACACGCCGGTCATGCCGCCAATTACGAAGGTGATCATAAAGCCGATGGTCCACAGCATGGGGACTTCAAACTGAATGCGACCACGGTACATGGTGAACAACCAGTTGAAGATTTTCGCGCCAGTGGGAATAGAAATAATCATGGTGGTGATACCAAAGAAGCTATTCACCGTTGCGCCAGATCCCATGGTAAAGAAATGGTGCAGCCACACGAGGTAAGACAGAATGGTGATGACCAAAGTCGCGTAGACCATGGACGAGTAACCGAATAGGCGCTTACCACTGTAGGTAGAGACGATCTCTGAGAACACACCAAAGATCGGTAGAATCAGGATGTAAACCTCTGGGTGACCCCAGATCCAAATCAGGTTTACGTACATCATGGCGTTGCCGCCAAGATCGTTGGTGAAAAAGTTCATGTCCAAATAGCGGTCTAAGGACAGTAGGGTCATTACCGCTGTTAAAACGGGGAAAGCCGCCACAATTAAAATGTTAGTACACAGCGCGGTCCAGGTGAAAATCGGCATTTTCATCATGTTCATGCCGGGCGCGCGCATTTTGACAATGGTCACGACAAAGTTGATGCCGGACAGCAAGGTGCCGACCCCGGCAATCTGTAGGGACCAAATATAGTAATCCACCCCGACCCCGGGACTTTGCAGTATTCCGGTTAATGGCGGGTAGGCCAGCCAGCCGGATTTGGCGAATTCACCGATAAACAGTGAGATCATGATGAGCGCCGCACCGGCACTGGTCATCCAGAAGCTGAGGTTGTTTAAGAATGGGAAGGCTACGTCACGCGCGCCGATCTGCAGGGGCACAATGTAGTTCATTAAGCCAACAACAAAGGGCATGGCCACAAAGAAAATCATGATCACGCCGTGGGCGGTAAATATTTGGTCGTAGTGATCTGGCGGCAGGTAGCCGGTAGCTTCACCAAAGGCCATGGCTTGGTGAATCCGCATCATGATGGCGTCGGCAAAGCCGCGCAGTAGCATGATTAAACCCAGAATCATATACATCACGCCGATGCGTTTATGATCGATGCTGGTAAACCACTCCTTCCACAAATAGCCCCACACCTTGTAGTAGGTGAGCGCGCCAAGCAAGGCTATACCACCGAGGGCAGCGACCACAAAGGTCGCGACCAAAATTGGATCGTGAAATGGGATGGAATCAAGGCTTAAGCGCCCAAATATAAGAGTACTTAGATCAGACATGAGAGTTACCGGCGCCCTGACGCGCTAAAAGTGAATGGGACGGACGCATTGCGACCACGGTAATTGCACAAAAATAGCTAGTGGGCATGGTGACCCTCGTCATGTGTTTTGGCTGTTGAATTTGCAGAGCTTGGCGCGGCGACTTCACTTTTGTGGCTGCCGTGGTGCTTCATCATGTCTTTCATGCACAGGGTGCCAGGCTCAACGCAGCGGTTGAGAATGGCGTCGTAAAGATCGGGCGCCACTTCGCGATAGTATTGCACGGGGTTGTACTCGCTAGGCTCAGCGAGTTCGGTGTATACGCTGCGGCTGAGAACGTCGCCGTCGGTTTTGACCTTGCTGACCCACTTGTCAAACTCGGTCTCGGGCATGCCTAGGAATTTAAAACGCATGCCGTTAAAGCCCGCACCAGAGTAATTGGCAGAGAAACCGTCGTAGCTACCGGCTTCATTGATGACCGCGTGCAGCTGGGTTTCCATGCCGCCCATGGCGTAGATTTGTCCCGCCAAGGCCGGAATATAAAAGGAGTTCATCATGGTGGTAGCAGTGATTTTGAACTTTATTGGCCGGTCCACAGGGGCCGCCAATTGATTCACCACCGCGATACCTTGCTCGGGGTAAAAGAACAGCCATTTCCAGTCCATCGCGACCACTTCGACAATTAGCGGCTCAACACCCTCGGGAACGGGGCGACCTTCGTCAATTCGATCAAGAGGGCGGTAGGGGTCGAGCTGGTGGGTGCTCACCCAGGTTAGTGCGCCCAAGGCGATAATAATGGCCAGCGGTGCAGCCCAGATGACCAGCTCCAAGTTGGTGGAGTGGTCCCAGTCTGGCGTGTAGGTGGCCTCTTTATTGGATGCCCGATAGCGCCAGGCAAATAGCAGGGTCAGCACAATGACCGGAACCACGACGATCAACATAAGAATCGTCGCCCATACAATTAGCTTGGCCTGTTGCGCCGCAATATCGCCCGACGGCGACATAACCACGGTGTCACAGCCAGACAGCAGGGCCATTCCGATAGCGGAAACGAATATAGTGCGCAAAGTTTTAGAAATCGACATCGCCACTCGCAAGTCCAGATGTTAATAAGAGGACGCAGACTTTAAGCGAATTGGGCTTGGGAAAGAATTGGACAATTTGTCCTATGGCTGGCGTGGGGGAAACGGAGTAGTCTTTCAATAATTCATAAAACCTACGGATGAGCGCCGCACCATGGCCAGTACTACAAACTCTTCTCTCGCAGCTGATATGCAGACTCCAGCGGGTCACTCGCCAGTCGCCCCCGGCGAAATTGCCATTGGCGTGGTTATCGGCCGCGCCTCAGAACATTTTGACTTTTTTGTGTTTGGCATGGCCTGCGTATTGGTGTTTCCAAGCGTATTTTTCCCCTTCGCCAGTACCTTAGAGGGCATGTTATACGGCTTTGCCATTTTCTCCATGGCCTTTGTGGCGAGACCCTTCGGTACCGCGCTGTTTATGAATATACAGCGTCGCTGGGGTCGTAGCGTTAAGTTAAGCAGCTCGCTGTTTTTATTGGGCACCGCAACCGCTGGCATAGCTTTTTTGCCGGGGTATAACTCGATTGGTGGCGCCTCAATATTCTTCCTCGCTATGTTCCGCATTTTACAGGGCTTTGCGCTTGGCGGCTCGTGGGATGGACTGCCGTCGCTATTGGTGCTCAATGCGCCGCGAGCCAAACGCAGCTGGTATGCCATGATCGGTCAGCTCGGTGCCCCAATTGGCTTTCTTGTTGCCAATTTATTATTTTACTACCTGATTCGTAGTGTTAGTGCTGAAGACTTCCAGGCCTGGGCATGGCGTTACCCTTTCTTTGTGGCCTTTGCGATTAATGTGGTCGCACTGTTTGCGCGGCTGCGCTTGGTGCTTACCGAAGAGTATACCGCTGCATTGGAAGAGAGCGAACTGGAGCCTATTAGTACTAGCGAAATGCTGGAAAAGCAGGGGCCAAATATTTTCTTGGGTGCTTTTGCCGCACTCGCTAGCTATGCTTTGTTTCATATTGTGACCATCTTTCCGCTGTCGTGGATCGCTTTGGGTGAGTCGCAATTAATTGGCAATGTATTAATTGTTCAGGTGTTCGGTGCTTGCATTGGTATCATTGCAACCGTTGCCTCCGGTGTTATTGCTGATCGTATTGGCAAACGCACCACCGTGTCATTGATGGCGGTGCTTATTGGCATTTTTGCATTGTTTACACCAATGCTGATGAGTGGCACTCCAGTAATGCAAGACACCTTTATATTGCTTGGATTTGCACTGCTCGGTGTCTCTTACGGCCAAGCTTCGGGCACCTTAACCGCCAATTTTGAGCGGCGCTTCCGCTACGCTGGTGCGGCATTAACTTCAGATTTTGCATGGCTGTTTGGCGCTGCGTTTGCGCCGTTAATTGCCCTTGGCCTATCAGTGCATTTTGGGCTGATGGCAGTGAGTTTGTATTTGATCTCCGGCGCACTCTGTACCTTGTTGGCACTGCGAATCAGCAAGCATTTGGAAGCGGCAGACTAGGTTTTCGCTAATTCGAAGAGCCATCGCTGTATTAAAGGCCCCTTATGTTGAATGCAATATAAGGGGCTTTTGTTTATTTCTCTCCTTTCCCCGAAGTAGATAGCAAAAACGTTTCTCATATAAGAATAATTAAGCCGATAATTTCAGTTTGCTATAGCGCTTACCCTCGATTGGAAAGCGCTCTGTAAATCATTATTCGATAGTGGATGCTAGTGAATGCTTTTGGCAATGCTGTCATCGCTTTATCGCGTGTGAATATGCCGACATTAAAATTATGATGTGTGCGAGGTCGAGGGACGAGCTTATATTGACTTGAATTAATAGACGAACAGGCAGCGGCTGGCGCATCAGCGAGTGATGCCAATCTATACTTCCACGAACAGGAGTTTATTGAGTAAGAAGCCAGTAAGAAAAATGGTGGGCCTTCCCAGACTTGAACTGGGGACCTGCCGATTATGAGTCGGATGCTCTAACCAACTGAGCTAAAGGCCCATTTTTCTTGTGCTGAGTGCTGTTGGTGTGGGCTAAATCGTGAATTTAGTTACGCCAATCAGTTCAGCTGCGGTGGTTTGATTACGCGCCTTGGCGTGTACACCGGAAAAACAGCGCGCATTATAATGCTGGTGAGGCCAGTTGGCCAGCGCTTCCTTAATCCCTTGTTTGTCGGAAGTCATTGAGGTGCCATGCTATTTTTGTGCTTAAGTGCTGTTTAAGTGCAATAATCTAGTGGACATGGTCTGGTAGAAGGAAATGACTTTGGACGACAAAGAGCGGATTTTTAAGGCGTATCTTGATGATAAGCGTCAGTCGCTACAGGCGCCGCTGGCGTCGGTGGCTGCGTATACCGAGTCCCTGCTGGAATTACCGGCGATTGCGGGTGACGGCGCGCTGCTGGCTGATGCCCAGCGCATTGCTCGTGCGGCGGCTGAAATACTTGATGTGCTGCAGGTGGTTTCGACCCTCAGTGTGACGTCGCAAACCGAGATTTCCCGTCTGCGCCACGACTTGCGCAATGCTATTGGCTTGGTCGATGGTTATAGCGAGATGTTGATGGAGGATTGCGATGCGGCCGAAGCGCAAGCATTTCTCAGCCAAATTCGGCACCAGTCGCGGCTGTTTCAAGAGCGCTTAGACGGCTTTTCGTTGCAGGCCACTGAATCTGCAAAAGCGGATCCCATTGCCGCGATGTTTCAGAGTTTTAAGCGGGGCATTATTCGCGATGATAAAGATCATCTCACCGGCAGTATTTTGGTGGTGGATGACAACGACAGCAGCCGAGATTTATTGGCCCATCAGTTGCAGCGCCAAGATCATATGGTAATTGAGGCCGCGAGCGGCGAGCGCTGCCTAGAGGTGATGCGCAGTGCCAATCCAGACTTGGTACTGCTCGATTTGGTGATGCCGGATATGAACGGCTATGAAGTGCTGCAGGTGATTCGCAGTGATGAAGCTTTGCGTCGCATTCCGGTAATTGTCGTTAGTGGTATGCAGGATGAAGAGGGCGCGGTGCGGTGTATAGACGCGGGTGCAAGTGATTACTTACTTAAGCCGGTGAATGCAACCTTGTTGCGGGCGCGAATTGGCGCGCTATTGGAGGCCAAGCGCTGGCAAGATCGCGAGCGGGAGTATTTGGCTGAGCTGGAAAAGAGTCAGCGCTTTATTCGCAAGGTTTTTGGTCGCTATTTGTCAGATGAAATCGTACAGCGACTGCTAGACGATAATAATGGCTTGAGCATGGGGGGCGAGCGTCGCACCGTCACCATACTCATGGCGGATATTCGGGGCTTTTCGGCGATTAGCGAGCAGTTAGCACCGGAGCAGTGCGTGCAGCTGCTGAACAATTACCTTGGGGTGATGACTGAAATTATTCAGCGTTATCGTGGCACGGTTGATGAGTTTGTTGGTGATGGAATTCTGGCGATTTTTGGTGCGCCGGTGAGCGATAAAGATGACTGCGACCGCGCATTGGCCTGCGCGCTAGCGATGCAATTGGCGATTAAAGAAGTGAATGCCCGCAACCGTGCCGATAACTTGCCCGAAATTGCGATTGGTATTGGTTTGAATACCGGCGATGTGGTGGCTGGAAATATCGGATCGGAGCTGCGCTCCAAATACGGCGTGGTTGGTCACAATGTGAATCTTACTGGCCGAATAGAGTCTTGTACTGTGGGCGGGCAAATATTAGCCTCACCCGCGACCGTGGCGGCAGCGTCGGTGGAAGTATTGACCGGCAAAGGCGTTGCGGTGGATTTAAAAGGCATGGTCGAGCCGCTCGAATTAGCTGAAATACTCGGGGTGGGCTTACCCTATGACTTGCTGCTGGAATCTGTTCAATGCCAGTGGCAGGCGGTGCAGCCGCCGATTGCGTTGAAATTGAGTTTGATGGCAGCCAAGCAAGTTGCCGACCAGGGCTTGACCGGCTTGCTAGTGGCGGTGGCGGGTGAGCAGCTGCGTTTGCAGAGCACAGAACCATTGGCCTTGTTAGCAGATGTACGGGTGGAAGGTTTGACTGAAAGTTGTTACGCCAAAATTACTGATAAACAAGACGATATCTATACGCTAACCGTGACCTCGGCCACGGTTGCTCTGCGCGATGAGCTTAGTAAATTGCCGACACTTACATCTTGAGCGAGAAATTGATGCCAAAAGTATTACTGGTTGAAGACAATGAAATGAATCGCGATATGCTGAGTCGACGATTACAGCGCAAGGGCTACCAAGTGTTGCTGGCCATAGATGGTCAGCAAGGCATTGACCTGTGCCGAGCAGAAATGCCTGACTTGCTACTATTGGATATGAGCTTGCCCGTGAAGGACGGTTGGCAAGTGGCAAGTGAAATGAAGGCCGATAGCGGGCTTAGTCATATTCCCATTATTGCCCTGACTGCTCATGCTATGGCTGATGACCGGCAGCGCGCATTGCAGGCGGGCTGTGACGATTACGATACCAAACCGGTTGATCTGCCGCGTCTCCTGTCAAAAATTGAACGCTTGCTAGGACGCGTGGAATGAGTTTCACCCGTCGGCTGACTTTATCATTTGTCGCTATTTTAATGCTATCTCTGGGTAGTGTGCTTATTCAGGTTTGGGGCAACGACTCGCGGCGACGTAATGTCTGGTTGTTGCAGCATGTTATTCGCACCCAGTCTGAACTCAATGATTTCAGTCAGCGAATGTACAGTACCCACCGTAAAATTTTGGTCGTTGATGCCTTGTCGGAGTCAGGGGTCGAAAACCGTATTACCGCCGCAGAACGGCAGGAGTTACTTAGCACCATCGATGCTTTATTGGCGCTCGAGGGCGAGCTGAACGATGATTTGCAAGAGTATCTCGAAGAGGGGCGTTATCAGTATTTGGAAGCGCAATTAATGTTGCGCCGCTGGCGTGATTTTCTCGAACGTGGCAGTGAGTTAGATACAGAGAGCCTGCAGCGTGAATATGAGGCGCTAAGCGGCAGAATTAGCGCCAATGAATGGTATTTATTGACTCGTTCAGATGAAATTAACGTCGGCTTGCGTAATGTCGTGAGCAAGACGAACAAGGTTGCGTTGGGAGTGTTTTTGTTGGCACTGCTAACGACCTTCATTCTGGGTTATTACATGACCCGCTATACCCGCCGCTCTATTCGGCAATTACAGAAGGGTACTGCTGAGTGGGGTAGTGGCAATTTTGACTACAGCATTGGCGATATGGGCTACGATGAGTTTGGCCAGCTCGCCAAGTCCTTTGATGACATGGCCTCTAATTTGCGTGAAGCGATGGCGCGGGTTCGCGATGCCAGTCGTCGAGCGGATGCGGCCAATCAGGCCAAAAGTGGCTTTATGGCGAATATGAGTCATGAATTGCGCACACCGATGAATGCCATTATTGGCTACTCTGAAATGCTGCTTGAGGATATTGAAGACGAGCCTGAAATGCCGGTCGAGCGCCTGCGCCCGGATTTAGCGAAGATCCAGCTTGCCGGTAAACATCTGCTCACCCTGATTAATGATGTCTTGGATATCTCGAAAATTGAATCTGGGCGCATGGCGGTCTATTGGGAAGATGTTGCGTTAGAGGAAGTGTTACGTGACGTTGAAGTGACGATGGCGCCACTAATGGCCAAGAATGGCAACACCTTGCACTGTCATTTTGAACTCCAGAGTGAATTGATACGAACCGATGTAACGCGCTTGCGCCAAATACTTTTAAACCTGCTCAGTAATGCGGCTAAGTTTACGCGGCAGGGAGATGTCCACCTCTCAGTGTTGGAAAAGTCGGTGAGTGGTCGCTCCTACCTTGTTGCAGAGGTCCGTGACAATGGTATTGGTATGACTGAGGAGCAACTGGGGCGGGTGTTTGACGCCTTTGTACAGGCTGATTTGTCGACTACCAAACAGTACGGTGGCTCCGGTTTGGGTTTGACGATATCCCGCAAATTTGCCGAATTATTAGGGGGATCGATTACCGCTGAAAGTCAGCAAGGTAAGGGCTCGCGATTTGAGCTGGTACTGCCGTTAGATGCTCAAGAACTTGGTTTAAGCACGGAGTTTGACGGCGCTAGTATTGGCGATGTGCTGGTTATAGATGACGACCCAGCAGCATTGGAGTTAAGTGCGCGAACACTGGTCAAGGCTGGGTATAAGGTGCATCTGGCTAATTCGGGTGTTGAGGGCATGCGTATGGCAAGGTCCCAGCGTCCAGACGTCATTATTCTCGATGTGATGATGCCTGGTATGGATGGCTGGCAAGTGTTGCACAATTTGCGCAGTGATCAGGCACTGTTTGATGTGCCGGTATTAATGCTATCGATGCTCAATGAGCGTGACTTGAGCTTGTTGCTGGGCGCAAATGAATACTTAGTGAAGCCGGTAGATAGTGCAACATTAACAGCCGTTGTTCACGAGTTACTGCCAGCTACCGCGGTCGGCAATTTATTATTGCTTGAACAAGGCGACGCGTTAGCTAAAGCTATCGCGCTATTGCCCGGCGCGGAATATTGGGAAATTTATCACTGTGTGGAGGTCGCCAAGGCGAAGGCCTTGCTGGAGGATCTGCCGTGGCAGCTGATCATCGTAGGGCCGCACAGCGATACGGATGCGGTAAACGATTTCTTAGCGTTTTTGCGTAAAGATTATGGCCGCAAGGTACCGATTATGCTGGCCCAGACGGAGTCCGATATTCAGAGCCTGTGTGATCAGTTGGGCGCGTATTTAAATCGCAGTTAAATGGTGTAAGCCCTTACTGCAGGCTCAGTTGACGCAGTTTTGCCAGTGCGCGCTGCAAGGCTAGGGTTTCATTATGGAGCTGTTGCTGCTTCGCTTCGGCTGCTTGTCGGCTTTGGCTTTCTAGGTTCAGGCGCAGTGTGTTTTCTAAATTAAGCTGTAAGCTAATACGCAACATTTGAAGGCTGTTATCGCCTTGTGGCTTGCGCAGTGCGCGTTGATAAAGCTCGTCGAGGCTACTCGTAGCCGCCGCAATGTCTTGGTTTTGCAGGTGTAGTAAACACAGCCCCGCAAGTGCTTGCTGGCTTACGCGCTCGCTACCCGTGTTGAGAGCCGCTTGGAAACTTGTTGCCGCTGCTTGGTATTGCTTATTTTCCAAATGCTGCAGTGCCGTTTGTATCTCGATAGGTTCTGGAGTACGAGGCGTAGGCGGGGTTTGGCAGGCGCTAATAACAAAAGTGCAGAGCAGGGTAAGGCAGGAAAGGCGTAAAGGCATTAATCTGTAGTCCGTGTGCTTTGTTTTTAAATCACTCGGTGTCGAGTTTGCGGCCGAGGCGCTGCCTCGGCCACAACAGACTTACTCGTCGAGGAAGCTGCGCAGGTGATCTGAGCGGGTTGGGTGCCGCAATTTGCGCAGTGCCTTAGCTTCAATTTGACGAATTCGCTCGCGGGTAACGTCAAACTGCTTACCAACCTCTTCAAGAGTGTGGTCGGTATTCATATCAATACCAAAGCGCATTCTCAGTACTTTTGCTTCGCGAGCGGTTAGGCCAGCCAGTACGTCTTTAGTCGCTTCGCGAAGACCTTCGCCGGTCGCTGATTCGATTGGTGAAGAGATTGTGCCGTCTTCAATGAAATCACCTAAGTGCGAATCTTCGTCATCGCCAATTGGGGTTTCCATTGAGATTGGCTCTTTGGCAATCTTCAGTACTTTACGAACCTTGTCTTCTGGCATTTCCATGCGCTCGCCAAGCTCTTCTGGCGTTGGCTCACGGCCCATCTCCTGAAGCATCTGCCGCGAGATACGGTTGAGCTTGTTGATGGTTTCGATCATGTGCACAGGAATACGAATAGTCCGCGCTTGGTCGGCAATAGAGCGGGTGATCGCCTGACGAATCCACCAAGTTGCATAGGTAGAGAATTTGTAACCACGACGGTATTCAAACTTGTCTACCGCTTTCATCAGGCCGATGTTGCCTTCCTGAATCAAATCGAGGAATTGCAGGCCGCGGTTGGTGTATTTTTTAGCAATCGAAATAACCAGACGCAGGTTGGCCTCAACCATTTCTTTCTTGGCGCGGCGGGCGCGCGCTTCGCCGATAGAAACCCGGCGGTTAATTTCTTTGATGTCGGAGATGGTCAGGTCTTGACGCTCTTCGATATGGGCAATCTTATTCTGGAGACGGCGAATAACATCGCTGTAGTCGGCCAGTTTAGGGTGCTTTTTAAGCAGCTCATCGCCCCATTTGAGGTTGGCTTCATTACCCTGAAAGCTGCGAATAAACTCTTTGCGATCGATACCGACATTCTTCACGCAAACGGTCATGATTTCCCGTTCCATTGAGCGAATAGAGCTCAATGTAGTGCGTACTTCTTCAATGAGGGGGTCGAACATGGCAGGGGTAAGTTTGAAATACTTAAAGATCTCGCCCAGTTCGTTTAGTTCTTTTGCGGTTTGCTTGCTGTAGCGGCCATGTTCGGCAATAGACGCTTCTACTCTGTCAGATTGCTCTTGCAGCGCGGCAAAGCGAATACGGGCTTCTTCTGGATCTGGGCCAGATACGGCTTCGTCTTCGTCTTCGGCGTCAGCGGTAGTGTTGTTTGCCTCGGCGGCTTCAGCGGCAGCAGCAGCCTGCTGCTGAGGTGATTGCACATTTTCAGCGGGGTTCAAGTAGCCGCTCATAATGTCGCCCAAACGGCGCTCTTCGGTGGCTACTTTGTCGTACTGGGCCAAAATGCCGGTGACAACGCCGGGGTAGTAGGCCAGCGCGGCCATCACTTCCCGTATGCCTTCCTCAATGCGCTTGGCGATAACAATTTCGCCTTCGCGGGTCAGCAGCTCAACCGTACCCATTTCACGCATATACATGCGCACGGGATCGGTGGTGCGACCAGTTTCGGTTTCAACGGCGGCCAGCGCTGCGGCTGCTTCGGCAGCGGCAATATCATCTGGCGAATCGCCGCCAGCCATGATCAGGGTATCTTCATCAGGTGCGTGTTCAAACACCTGGATACCCATGTCATTGATCATTTGAATGATTTCTTCGACCTGATCCGGATCAGAAATGTCTTCCGGCAGGTGGTCGTTGACCTCAGAGTACGTTAGATAACCCTGCTCCTTGCCTTTGGCAATGAGTTGCTTGAGTCGCGATTGATGCTTAGAGTCACTCATTCTTTCAAATTACTCGCTAGGTGCAGGTGAAAAATTAGCCGCAAATTATACTCTATTTACACCCTATACGACCAGTAAATTCCGGCTGTGTTCAGGGATTGGCCAAAGTATTAGCGCTGATGTTTGTGCTTGAGTAGCTGTTGAATGGCCAAGAGCTGTTGTTTGAGGTCGTCACTCAGTTCAGCGTAGCCGTCACTGACAGCTTTGTCGAGTTGGCCGTGTTCTCGCAATTGTTCAACTTGTTGGCGCAAATGTTGTTGCGATTTTTGGGTGTCGAGGTGGCTGAGAGTGTCTAAAAAGGCGAGTTGGGCCTTTTCATCGTCTAGCTCGGGGCCGAGTAAGGCGATGGTTTTTAGAGCCTCAATTAAAATGTCGTACTCAGCTTGGCCATACCAGTGGCCCAGTAGCATGGCGGTGCTAGAGCCGGGACGTTTGTTGAGTAATTTTAGAATATCGCTGAGTAGATTTGCGGCCGCGGAGGTCTCGTCTGCGCCGAGTGCGAGGTGCTGATTTGCCGCGCCGCGGGGGTTGAAGAGTACCATTGCAAGGGCAAATAGCATTGGGTCGCGGCTAGTACTGGGTAAGTTGGCGACTAGTTTTTTGGTGCTACGGGTGCTCGGCGCCACCGGGGGGCGACTGCTGGTTTCTGGCGTCGGAGAGGCGGGTTTCGTGTCATCCAGTAGCTGATCGAGCGCGTGCCGACTAAGGCCGGTGCGCTCCGCCAGCGAGTCCAGCATCAGCTGGCGAAAAACCCCGGGCGGCAGCAATTGCAGCATGGGTAGGGCCAGTTTGCTCAGGCGCGCCTTGCCTTCGAGGGTGCTGGGGTCGGTTTGGCTGTGGAATGACTCAAAAAAATAGCGCTCCAGCGGTTGCGCTTGGGCGAGGAGTTTTTGGAAGCCTGCCGCGCCATCGCGGTTCACGACGCTGTCTGGATCGTCGCCTTCGGGTAAAAACAAAAAGCGGATGCGGCGACCGTCTTCCATGGTGGGGAGGGCATTTTCAAGGGCGCGCTCGGCGGCTTTGCGACCCGCTGCATCGCCGTCAAAACAAAAAATCAGTTCGCTGGCATAGCGAAACGCGGTGCGCAAATGCTCGGTATTGCTGGCGGTGCCGAGGGTGGCAATGCCGGTCATGATGCCGTGCTGAGCTAGGGCCACCACGTCCATATAGCCTTCTACTACCAGCAGTTGTTCTAAGTGGCGATTGTTTTGACGGGCTTGGTAAAGGCCGTAAAGTTCTTTGCCTTTGTGGAAGATGTCAGTCTCGGGCGAGTTCAGGTATTTGGGTTTGTCGTCGCCTAGTACGCGGCCGCCAAAGGCGATAACCCGACCGCGATTATCGCGAATCGGGAACATGATGCGGTCGCGAAAACGGTCGTAGAGTTTGCCGTCTTCCTTCTCAATGAGCATGCCGCCGTCAATGAGTTGCTGGCGGTGCTCGTCATTGTCGCCGAGGGTTTTGAGTAAATTGTCCCAGCCGGGGGGGGCGAAGCCGATGTCAAAATCCCGAGCTATGCGTCCGCTCAGGCCGCGCTGTTTTAAATAATCGACAGCGCGCTGGGCTTGGGGGTGTTCACGTAATTGCTTTTGGTAGTAGCTGGCCACTTTTTCCATTAGGTCGTAAATGGTTTTGCGGCGCTCTTGTTTTATTTGCTGCTGGGGGCTGATCTCTTCGCGGGGCACTTCAAGGCCGGCGAGGCTGGAAAGATTATCGACCGCACCAGGAAAATCCTGACGGTCGTAGTCCATAATAAAGCCAATGGCATTGCCGCCTGCGCCGCAGCCAAAGCAGTAATAGAACTGTTTGTCAGGGTTTACGCTGAACGAGGGGGTTTTTTCGTCGTGAAAAGGGCAGCGCGCGCTGTAATTCTTGCCGGTTTTCTTGAGCGCAACACGGCGGTTGATAACGTCAACAATGTCGACTCGAGATAGTAACTCGTCGATAAAAGATTGCGGAATGCGTCCTTTTGCGGCCACGTCAGCGTATCCAAAAGCGAAGGTAGAAGTGCGTAGTTATTAAGGCTACGCAGGACAATAATTCACTATAGCGTAAAATTTCCAGCGCTACTGAAGCTGCGATTTAACCTTTTGGCTGACCATGCCCATATCCGCGCGGCCTTGAACCTGCGGTTTGAGAATGGCAACGACTTGCCCCATGTTTTTAATGGAGTCGGCGCCAGTGCTGGCAATGGCAGCGTTAATCAGTGCGTCGAGTTCCGCGTCGCTCAGTGGCGTGGGCAGAAAAGACTGAATAACGTCCATTTCGAAGCGTTCTTGATCGGCAAGATCGACACGACCAGCACTGTCGTACTGGCTGATCGAGTCGCGGCGTTGCTTTAGCATTTTGTCGAGCACGGCAAGAACCCGTGCATCATCAACGTCAATGCGTTCGTCAACTTCAATGCGCTTAATGTCGGCGAGAATGAGCCGCACAGCAGAGAGTCGCGCTTTATCTTTTGCTCGCATCGCGGTTTTCATCGCGTCACTAAGCGTTTGCTTCAGCGTTTGGTCTGCCATAATGCGCAGAGACTCCCTGTTAAGAGGATTGGATCTTTAGCGGGCAAAGCCCTACTAGACGTAGGTCTTAGTAGAGGCGTTGCTGCTTTTTAGTGTCACGAGACACTTTCTTCGCGTGGCGCTTTACTGCAGCTGCTGCTTGACGCTTGCGTACAGAAGTGGGCTTTTCATAGAATTCGCGACGGCGAACCTCGGCTAAAACGCCGGCTTTTTCGCAAGAGCGCTTGAAACGGCGCAGGGCGATATCAAATGGTTCGTTTTCTTTGAGTTTGACTGAAGGCATCCGTTAAACCTGTCCTGATTTTTTTGCAAGAATTTGCTGTCTATACCGCATTAATTAAAAGCGGCACTCCAAGGGCGCTGAATTCTATACTCAGTTGCCGCAAAAAGCAAAGCGATTGCGCTGATAACTGGTGCGAATAAGCTGAAGTCAGTATCATGCGCGCTTATTTAGCGTAGGAAGTGAGCAATTGTGCGGGTTTTAGGACTGGAAACCTCCTGTGATGAAACAGGGGTGGCAATATATGACACTGAGCAGGGCTTGGTGGCCGAGGCTCTTTATAGTCAAATTGCCTTGCACGCAGAATATGGCGGCGTAGTGCCGGAACTGGCCTCGCGCGACCATGTACGCAAATTATTGCCCCTGATTCGCGAGGTGCTGACCAAAGCCGATATGCAGGGCTCAGATCTCGACGGTGTGGCATTTACTAAAGGCCCAGGCCTGGCGGGTGCGCTAATGGTGGGTGCCTGTGCGGGGCGTGCCATGGCCTACGGCTGGGGTGTGCCAGCTATTGGTGTGCATCACATGGAAGGTCACTTACTTGCGCCGATGCTGGAGACTGATGCCCCAGCGTTCCCCTTTATTGCCTTATTGGTCTCTGGTGGTCATACCCAGCTGGTGAGAGTAGACGGCATTGGCAGCTATACCTTATTAGGCGAATCTTTAGATGATGCCGCCGGTGAAGCCTTCGATAAGGCAGCCAAAATGCTGGAGCTGGGCTATCCCGGTGGGCCGCAGGTGGCGAAGGCTGCCGAGCGTGGGCGTGTGGGGCATTACACTTTTCCCCGTCCCATGGTGAATCGCCCCGGTCTGGATTTTAGTTTTAGTGGTTTAAAAACCTTTACGCTGAACACGGTCACTGCCAGTCGAGCAGCGGGCACCTATAATTCCCAAGATCAGGCCGATATCGCCGCGGCATTTCAAGAGGCGGTGGTCGCCACCTTGGTGATTAAATGCCATCGTGCGCTAGAGCAAGAGAATTTGAAGACCTTGGTCATTGCCGGCGGTGTTAGTGCCAATACCGTGTTACGGGCGCGCCTGGCAGAAAAATTAGCCAAAACGGGTGGTCGTGTGTACTACCCTAGGTCTGAATTCTGTACCGACAATGGCGCTATGATCGCCTATGCAGGTCACTGTCGATTAGCGGCGGGCCAGCATGAAGGCCTTGGTGTGACTATTCGCCCGCGCTGGCCGATGACTGAGTTAGATGCCGTCTAATTTTTAAATTTTCATAATTAGTTGTAGCGCGCAGACCTAGCGAGAAACGCCATGGATATTGTTTATATAAGTGAATTAAAAGTCGATACCGTTATCGGTATTTTTGATTGGGAACGTGCGCACCGGCAGGTAGTGATATTAAGTGTGGAGCTGGGTACCGATATTCGCGCGGCTGCCGAGCACGACGATATTAGCAAAACACTGAATTACAAAGCGGTGACTGAAGCCTTATTTGGATTTGTGCGCGACAGCGAGTTCCGGTTGATTGAAACACTTGCCGAACGGTGTGCGGCGCTAATAATGGCCGAGTTTAATGTGCCCTGGCTGCGCTTAAGTATCACCAAGCCCGGGGCAATGCGTCAGGCCAAGGATGTGGGGGTGGTTATTGAGCGCGGGACGCCGCTGTCGCCAATAATCGGCTCTCGGCTTGGTAATGCGAATGGCTGAGGTGTTTTTGGGCCTGGGCAGTAATATTCAGCGCTACCGGCATATGGTGAAAGCGCTAGATGCCCTTGCTGAGCTGTTTGCGCCGCTGCGCTTGTCGCCGGTTTACGAGAGTGAGTCGGTGGGCTTTCGCGGTAGTTTGTTTTTAAATATGGTGGTGAGCTTTGATACCGATATGGCTTTGGCGCCCTTGATTGATTTGCTGCGTGAGATCGAAGTTCGCCTCGGTCGTGTGCCCGGCGCGCCTAAGTTCAGCCCTCGCACCTTAGACATTGATATTCTCAGCTACGATAATCTCTGCGGTAATTTTGCTGGCATTGAACTGCCCCGCGACGAAGTGACCTACAACGCCTTTGTGCTGCGGCCACTGAGCGAATTGGCGCCGGATCACTGTCACCCAGTGAGCGGCAAAACCTATCGCGAATTATGGGCGGGCTATGTCAGTGAGCAGAAACTGTGGCCGGTCGAGTTTTGCTGGCCGTCATAAGCTTCGGCTAGAACTCCCTGTTAAAAGCCTCGGCGACCACCTTGCCAAAATTGCTAAAAAGGTATATTTTTTATACCTATGTATTCATTCGAATTTGACCCAAAGAAGAGCAAATCCAACTTCGAGAAGCATGGCATTGACTTTGTTGATGCCCAAGCTATCTGGCAGGATACTGATTTTATTGAAATTATGGCTAAATCAGATGATGAGCCAAGAGCTTTGGTGGTCGGCATGATCGACGGGAAGCATTTGTCTGCCATTATTACTTACCGTACGGACAGGATTAGGATCATCTCCGTTCGGCGGTCCCGAAATTCTGAGGTGGTACTTTATGAAAGCTAAATCGCTGGATAAGAAGTTCGACGATAATCAATCGGATGTTATCGATGAGCTTGATCTTTCATCTATCAAGCGTCCCAATCAAATGCAGAAACGGGTTAACGTAGATTTTCCCACCTGGATGATTGAGTCACTTGATAAAGAGGCGTCGCGCCTAGGGGTTACTCGTCAGTCCATAATTAAAGTATGGCTTGCTGAACGTTTAGAGCAATCAACGTTGAGCAAGCAAATGCAGCCTACGCGAAAAGCGCGGGGCTGATTTGGGCGTTAAAACCCCCCGCTAGTTTGCGCCGGTAATTGCCCGCAATGCTGCCAAGCGTTGCTCGCGCAGAGCAGCGCCAAGTTCCGCCCCCTTGTAGCCTTGGCTCATTAATTCCCCAGCGCTAATGGCGCTCAATTGCTCGCCAGCATCCCCTAGCATCGCCAGTCGGGTCTCGCTGGGCTGGAGTAGCTGGGCAATGGCGATAAAATTAGCTAGCTGTTCGGGGCGACGAGCGTAATCAAATTGTTCCAAAACCTTTAGCCATTCTTCCGCCGACTCCATCGCAGGGAGTGGGGTGGTTGCCGCGCAGCGTTCCGCTAGCCAACTTGCGCTATTGCTGGCGCGCAGATTTTGGCACAGGGTTTTGCAGCTGCTGGCATCGAGATTGCTGCAGCTAATGGCAAAGCGCTGGTCTAGTGACAGCGCCTGCGCGGCGGCGGTATCGATCAGGGTTAATAACGCCGGCGTGAACGATGCTGCCCATTCAGGAAAGAGTGCGGCGAGGGCGTCGCAGTTGAGCAGCACCTCGAAAAAACTCGCAGGATTTTGTTCTCCCAGGGCCTTGCTTAGCTCTACCCAAATTCGTTCTGGGGCGATGGTGGCCAGCTCGCCGTTACGGCTCATGCTGCGCATTAAGGCCATAGTCTCCTCGGCGACCGTAAAGCCGCGATGGGCGTAACGGGCAGTAAAACGCGCGACTCGCAAAATACGCAGGGGATCTTCGGCAAAGGCGGGCGACACGTGACGCAGCAGTTTAGCGTCGAGATCGCGTTGGCCGTGATAGGGGTCGATAATCGCCTTATCTTCGTCTTGGGCTATGGCATTAATCGTCAGATCGCGACGGCTGAGGTCTTCCTCTAAGGTGATGTCTGGGCTGAAATCGCAGACAAAACCGTGATAGCCGGGCCCGCTTTTACGCTCGGTGCGGGCGAGAGCGTATTCTTCTTTAGATTTGGGGTGCAGGAACACCGGGAAATCCTTGCCCACTTGCTGGTAGCCGAGTGCTAGCAAATCTTCGGGGCGGGCACCCACTACCACCCAGTCACGCTCGTGATAAGGGTAGTCGAGTAATTGATCGCGAACTGCGCCGCCGACGAGGTAGGTTTTCATTGTTTAAAGGGTCTTAGTGGGTTTGTGCGAGGAGTATAGCAAAAGCGGGAGACGCTGGACGGGAGACGGTAAACGCTTGTTTTGCATCTCCCGTCTCCCGTCAAGCGTTTAGCATGCGCACCGATGCAACTCCCCGCTATCCATATCCAACATCGTCATTTCTCGTCCCCACACGCAGCCGCTGTCTAGGGCAATAATATCATCGCGCCCAGTTTGGCATTCCAGTGCCGCCCAGTGACCGAATATAAGGGTTTCGCTGCGGGTATTTGGTTCCTGCCACTCAAACCACGGGCGGTAGCCTTGGGGGATGTCGGCTGGGGCGCCTTTAAATTGTAATTCCAGTTCGCCCTCGGCATTGCTAAGGCGCATGCGGGTGAGGTGGTTGGTGATGGCGCGCAGGCGGACTAGGCCGCTTAAATTGTCGTCCCAGCGGTTTGGTTCATCGCCGTACATCTCCTTAAAAAAATCGTCAGCCTGCGCGCTTTGTAAAACGGCTTCGATCTCACGGCTCAGACTCAGGGCTTGTTCGCTGCTCCACGCAGCGGGAATGCCTGCGTGGCTCATTAGGTAGCGGCCGTCGTCGGAGCGCAGTACCAACGCTTGTTGTTGCAGCCAGTCCATGAGTTCGCCGCAGTCGGGGGCATTAAGTAGCGCTTCGAGCGTGGGGTGACGGCCGCGGTCAGTAGCGCCGCGGGCCAGCGCAAGGCAGTGCAGGTCGTGATTGCCGAGGGTAATACGCAGGCTATTGCGAATGCTGTAGAGGTAACGCAGAGTTTCAAGTGAGTCGGGACCGCGGTTGACGAGGTCACCAACTAGCCAGAGCTGATCGTGTTCGGCTTGAAAGCCGACCTCGTTGAGCAGACATTGCAGGGGTTTTAAACAGCCTTGTAAATCCCCTACAGCATATCTGCCCACGATCTTTGCTCCGTCTATGCTGTTTAGTGCAGCGCCGAGGGCCGGACTAGTGAAAATATGCCGATGGGTGCAATAAAGGGCCGACCGGAGGCGCTGATCATTTCGTAACTGCCTTCCATGGTGCCCACGGCGGTTTCTATCACGGCGCCAGAGGTGTAACTAAACGACTGGCCGGGTTCGATAAGTGGCTGCTTGCCAATAACGCCTTCGCCCTGTACTTCTTGAACTTGATTTGCGCCATCAGTAATTATCCAGTGGCGATTGATCAGGCGCACGGCCTCTTCACCCGTATTGCGGATGGTGATGGTGTAGGCGAAGGCAAAGCGCTGTTCTTCCGGCACCGATTGGTCTGGCAGAAATTGGCTTTCTACCTGAATGTCGACAGGGGCTGAATCTGGCATTTCTTACTCCGCAATATCATTTTCTTGTGCGTCACCAACGGCGTTGGCAATCGCAACATAGCTTTCTAGGCTAACGTTTTCTGGTCTAATACCTGGGTCTAAGCCCAGTGCCTCCAGGCCCTCGCTACTGATTAAGCCCTTAAGGGTATTACGCAAGGTCTTGCGACGTTGATTAAAGGCGTCGCGAACGACTCGTTGTAATAGTTTAACGTCTTTGGCCGGAAAGGGAGGCTGAGTATAGGGTGTTAGCCGAACGATGGCGGATTGTACCTTAGGTTGGGGGGAAAAGGCTTCGGGTGGCACATCAAAGAGCGATTCAATTGCACAATAGTATTGCGCCATAATACTAAGGCGACCGTAGGTTTTACTGCCGGGGCCAGCAGCGAGCCGCTCGACCACTTCTTTTTGTAGCATAAAGTGCATGTCGCTGATGCAGTCGTGGGCGCTAAGCAAATGGAATATGAGCGGGGTAGAAATATTGTAGGGCAGATTGCCCACCACCCGCAGCTTTTCTGTGCCCGCTAGTGCGCCAATATCAAATTTTAGGGCATCGCCTTCGTGAATGCGGAAGTTGTCGTGACTAGAAAATTTATCCGTCAAAATTTGCACGAGATCGCGGTCGATCTCAATAACGTCGAGCTGGCAATCGGTATCGAGGATCGTGGCGGTAATTGCCCCTTGGCCAGGGCCGATTTCCAGTAAGCGCTGACCCGCTAGCGGTGAAACCGCGCGTACGATGCCGCGAATGATGCCTTGGTCGTGAAGAAAGTTTTGGCCGAAGCGTTTGCGCGCCCGGTGTGGAGCTGGGGATTGCATTAAAGGTGTTTCCTGCTGTGCTGAGTCATTTCAATAGCACTGTTGAGTGCGGCGTTAAAACTGCCGACGTCGGCCGAGCCGCTTCCGGCGAGGTCGAGTGCGGTGCCGTGGTCTACCGAGGTGCGAATAATGGGTAGGCCGAGAGTGATGTTCACTGCGCGACCAAAGCCTTGGTACTTAAGTACCGGCAGGCCTTGGTCGTGGTACATGGCCAATACCGCGTCACAGTTGGCTAAATGCCGGGGTGTGAAGGCGGTGTCGGCGGGCATGGGACCTTCGAGCAGCCAGCCGCGCTGGCGCAGGGCGTCGAGGCAAGGGATGATAGTGTCAATTTCTTCTCTGCCCATATGCCCGCCTTCACCGGCATGGGGGTTTAGGCCAAGCACTAATATACGAGGGCGCTCACAGCCGAATTGGCTTTGCAGGCTGTGGTGCAGTATCTCGGTCACGCGCTGTAACGTGGCGGTGGTGATCGCAGCGGGAACGGCGCTCAAGGGCAGGTGGGTGGTAACTAACGCGACGCGCAATTGCTCGGTGGCGAGCATCATGACGACTTTGTCGGCAGCGCAGCGCTCTTCAAGAAATTCAGTGTGACCACTAAAGGCGATACCAGCGTCGTTGATTACGGATTTTTGCACAGGGCCGGTGACCAGTGCCTGACATTGCTTGTTTAAACAGGCGTCGGTAGCTTGGCGCAGGGTTTCTAATACGTAGGCGGCGTTGGCGGTGTTGAGTTGCCCAGCTTGCACTGGGCTGTGCAGGGCAATATCGACGACTTTTAGCTGGCCGCTACGGTGAGCTTGAGCGGGCGCGTCAAGGTCACAGGGCAGGCATTGCAGGGGCAGGCCAATGGCGGCGGCGCGTTGCATTAGCAGCGCCGGATCGGCAAAGGCTACGAGTTCGGCGTCGTAGTTTTCTTGCGCAAGCTTAACGAGGAGTTCTGGGCCGACCCCGGCAGGTTCGCCGGGGGTGATAGCAATGCGGCTTGGCATCAAATTTTGATGTCGACAAAGGCCTCGCTGCGAATTTTGCGCAGCCAGATGTCCAGTTCGTCGGCATATTTGCGTTCGTGGATGATATTGCGAGCAATTTGCTTGCGCATTTCTTTGGTTACATCCTGATTGCGGCGCTCAATGACTTTAATAATATGCCAGCCGTAGTCTGATGCAATGGGTTCATGAACTTCACCCGGTGCGGTTTCATCCATGGCTTTCTGAAATTCTGGTACGAGTTGGCCGGGGGTGGTCCAGCCGAGGTCACCGCCTTCTTGGGCGGAGCCGATGTCTTCAGAGTACTCTTTGGCAAGGTCGCGGAAGGATTCGCCATTGAGAATGCGCTGGCGCAATTCTTTAGCAAGGGCAACGGTTTGCGCTTCGCTGCGGATTGCGGATGGTTTGAGCAAGATGTGGCTGGCACGAGTTTGCTTGACCATTTGCTTTACACCGCGGCTCTCCAGTAACTGGATAATATGATAGCCGCTAGCACTTTGAATTGGGTCTGAAACGTCGAGGTCGTTCATCTTGGCGGCAACGTCGGTAAACAGCGACGGCAGTTCAGTGCTTTTGCGCCAGCCTAGGTCGCTGATGCTAATCGCGTCGTTGGCGTTGTCGATATTTTTACCCGCGCGCATTTTGGCGCTCAGAGCTTTCGCTCTGGCTTCGGCTTGTTGGCGCTGGGCCGGGCTGGCGTCGGAGTCAACCGGAATAAGTACGTGTGAAAAGTGGTATTCCGGCGCGGTCCGCTGGCGGCCTTCCTCGGATTTTAGGAAGCTTTGGATTTCTTGGTCGCTGATTTGAATGCGCTGGCTAACATTGCCCATTTGCACGCGTTGGAGAATCATTTCCTTGGCGATTTGCTCGCGCACCGCGAGATACGAGGCGCCACTGGCAGTAAGCGCCTGCTGGAACTGGGCTAGGGTCAGGTTGTTGCCTGCGGCAATTCTGGCTACTGCGGCATTGAGTTCTTCGTCTTCAATGCGCACGCCGTAGCGGTTGGCAAGCTGTAGCTGGATATTTTCTAAAATGAGCAAATCCAGAACTTCTTTGCGAAGCTGCTCCGGTGGCGGCCCTTCTTTACCAGAGCGCTCAATATTTGCCGTAATACTGTCTATACGGGTATCGAGTTCACTGGCCAGAATGATGTCGTCATCGACAATGGCGACAATTTTATCCAGCCATTTGGTCTCAGCTTGAGCCAGGGGCGCTAAAACAATCATTAGCGTGGCAGTTAAGGTTTTGAGTAAACGCATATTATTCATCAGATAGGTAGCCAAAAATACTTTCCTTAAGAACACTGGTTACTGCGGTGCCAAGCCCACCCAGTCCTTTCAATTGAAATTCAATGAGCACCGCCGAGTTGTTGTCGGTGCCACTGGTGTTAGACCCGCTATTGTCGTCGGGTTCCAGCGCGCGTTGATAAACCACTCTGCTCAGCCAGCAACAGTTTTGATACTCGGCGCCAATCAAGTTTTCAACAGGGCGGTTGTCTTCAAAATCGTATTGAGTCTTGGCAAACAGTTTCCACTGACTGTTTAGCGGCAGACTTACGGAGGCGTCGCCCTGCTTGATATTGTTTTCCAGTCCGCCAAATTCATTACCTTCGCGGCGGAAGGTGTAGCCAATATTGAACAGCGCGCCATTGTCGCCGCGCTGATGGTAGCCCAGATTGCTCTGATTAAGCACCCCTTGCCGTGCATCATACAGAAGATCAACGCTGAACCAACGATTGTCATCAGGTAAAAGGCGAAATTGGGCGGCAAAGTCAGAGTTACTGCTTTTGCGAATATCGTCTCCGGGCAGCTGAACCTTGCCGTCGTCAAAATAATGGAGCTGGCCGACGCTGGCGGTTAATACTTCACGCCCTGCAGCATTGTTAATAAAGCGGCTGCTGATGCCGAGGGCGACCTGATTGGCGTCGTCGAGACGGTCGTGCCCGGTAAAGCGGGTGTCGCGAAATAATTGCTGGTAGGTAAAGGTTAGCGCGGCGCTGTCAAAGTCGGGTTGATCGCTCTGCTCTTCGTGTTCCGAATAGCGGTAAAATAAGCGCGGCTCTAAGGTTTGGGTCCAAGCTTGGTCGCTGATACTTAGCTCGCGCTCGAAATACAAGCCGCTATCAACGCTGAACAAAGCGCTGCTGGCGCTGGGGCTGGCGTCAATGCCAGCAAGTTGCGCGTCTTCAAGCTCATAGTTGACCATTCGGCTTTTTACCGCGGGCTCAATGAACCCCCAGCGCCAGCGCATAGGGAAGCTGGTGCCGGCGGTTGCGTAGACCCGCTCGCCGGTAACCTTGGTGCCGCCCTCGCGCAAGCTATCGCGGTGGTCAAACTGGGTGTATTCGAACTCGATAATGGGTTCGAGCTGGAAGTTTTTTGCGGGAGACTGATAATTTAAACGTAGCTGGGGCAGCTTCTGGTATGGATCTTCTACCACCGCGATTGTCTGATAGCGCTGCACCTCTAAGCGGCCGCGCCAGTTGTCTGAGGTATAGTTCAATGCGCCCTGTTGATTCAGGTGGGTGCTGCGTTTAATCGCCAAGTTAGCGAGGCCAAGATCAGAGAAATAGTCGATGTCGCTGACCTTGGTATAGTCAATTTCCGTTCCCCACTGCTCGCTGACAAACCCTTCTTCTTTAACGTCGATCAGCCAGCGATCAATGTTCTCGCTTTGGTCGTTTGGCAAGTAGCTACTGCTGACGGCCCATTCACTGTAGCGATTTAGGTACCGGAATTCGGTTTCTAGCGCTTCACCACGATTTTCGATAAATCGTGGTGCAATAATCGCGTCGTAATTTGGCGCAAGGTTCAGGTAGTAAGGCGTAGAAATGTCCAAGCTGTTACTGGCGAGACCAATAGATGGGAATAAAAAGCCAGTGGCCCGGCGATCATCTACCGGGAAGTTTAGATAGGGGCTGTAAAACACGGGAACGTCATAAACGCGAATGCTGGTGCCCCGGGCGACGCCTCGGCCACTGTCGTAGTCTAGGACAATGCTGTCGGCGTGGAGTGACCATGTTTCATTGTCGGGGGTGCACTGAGTGTAGCTGGCACCGTCCATTTCAAAGCGGCTGTAATCGGGTCTTGCAATGCGCTCAGCGGTGCCCCGGGCGCCGGTTTGGAAGCTTAAGATTTCAGCTTGTTGTAGTTCGCCTAAGCCGCGATTAGTGTCAATTTGGGCGAATTGGCCGCGAAGCAGTATGCCCGGTTGACGTAAGACGACATTGTCGCGGAGTAACACCGTGCTATTGCTGCGATTGTACTGGGCATAGCCAGCATCTAAGCTGAGATCGCCTTTGCGCAATTGCACGTCGCCGGTCATGGTGGCTTTGGCGCCGATGGACTCGATGGTGTCGGCGGAGACGTTGAGGGGCGCGCTTAGGGGCGTGATGCCAGCGCCGTCCCAGTTTCTGGCGGGCTCAATAAACCGCCCCTGACAGCCGGGGGTGAGACCGCAGCGTGCCGTTTTGGTCAAATGACTATTGGGTACCCAGTGCCAATGCTGGTAATAGGCGGGCAAATTGCTGATGTCACCGCTGAGCGCCGCATTGCTGGTATCGCCACAAGTTTCAGACGTCGTATTCTGCGCTAAAGCGGCGCTACTGGCCGTGGCGATAAGGGCGAGAGTAAGTAGGCGAAGCACTGGCATCGGTTAATGGTTTTATTTTGGCGATGGAGCCCGGATTGGCGAAGGTGGATAATAAAGCATTCTCTGCTAGGATGCCCGCCTGAGAGTATAAAAGGCCAGAAATTCTGGCTTTTAACGGAATAAAAATGGATCACATATTGAAAGAATTACACAGTTGGTGTCTGCAGCAACTGTCGCTCAGTCCTGCGGATGCGGCAAATGTCTTGGCAGTGGTGTCTGGCGACGCCAGTTTTCGCCGTTATTATCGATTGCAGCTTAATGACGGCGGCAGTGTGATTGCGGTGCACGCGCCGCCAGATAAAGAAGATAACTTGGCGTTTGCGACCGTGCAGGCTCTATTGCACAAACATGTTGCCAGAGTGCCGGCGTTGTTGGGCTGGGACAAGCCGCGAGGCTTCTTATTGCAAGAAGATTTTGGCGACCAGTTGCTGTTGCCATTACTGGTGAGCAGTGCAGCGGCAGATCATTACTATAAACAAGCCTTTGGCGTGATGTTGGCCATGCAGCGCATACCGAGTGAACAGCACAGTTTGCCCGCGTACGATGAAGCGCGGCTAACTACTGAAATGAAGCTGTTCCCCGAGTGGTTTGTGGGCGGTCTGCTGGGTTATCAGCTCGATAGCGCCGAGCGTGTGATGCTCGATGCGGTGTTTTCCCTGTTGAGCCAGCGCGCGCTTGCTCAGCCCCAGGTCTTGGTTCATCGGGATTTTCACAGCCGCAATTTAATGGTGTTGGCTGATGAACGTCTGGGCATGATTGATTTTCAAGATGCCGTGGTCGGCCCTATTAGTTACGATTTGGTGTCGCTGATCCGCGATTGCTATATCAGTTGGCCAGAAGAGTTGGTGGATGATTGGATTAGCGTGTATCGCCGCATGGCAATGCAAGCGGGCCTGCTGGCGGGGCGCTCTGAAGCAGAGTTTTGCCAAGATGTGGACTGGATGGGCTTACAGCGCCACATCAAGGTGCTTGGTATATTTGCCCGTTTGAATTTGCGCGACGGTAAGTCTGGGTATCTTGCTGATTTGCCGCTGGTGTTGGAATACACCTTGAGCATCGCCAGTCGCTACCCGGAGTTTGATGAGTTTTTGGCGTGGTTTGACAGTAAGTTAATGCCGCTAATCTGTCAGCAAAGCTGGTTTAAGGACGCTGACTAAATGAAAGCCATGATCTTGGCCGCAGGGCTGGGGACGCGGATGCGGCCGCTGACCGATCACTGCCCTAAGCCGCTGTTGCGGGCTGGCGGTCGTCCGCTCATTGATTTTCATTTGGCCAAACTGGCCGCCGCAGGCGTGAGTGAGGTGGTGGTGAATTGTTCCTGGCTCGCCGACCAAGTTCAAGACTACCTTGGTTCCGCCAACGGCTATGGTCTTCGCATTCACTTGTCCAGAGAAGAGCAGCCGCTGGAAACCGCCGGGGGCATCGTCCAAGCCTTGCCTTACTTAGACAGTGACGACGACGCGCCATTTTTATTGGTCAACGGCGATGTTTGGACGGATTTTGATTTTAGCCGCCTATTAAACTGTCGGCCGCAAGCGGCGCATCTCGTGCTGATTGAAAATCCGCCTCATCACCCTAGTGGTGATTTTGCGCTGACCGACGCTGGCTTGGTGACTGAGGACGACCTTGGGCCCCGCCATACTTTTTCGGGTATTAGCGTATGGCGCCCGTCGATGTTTCGGGGCTTGACCCAAGGGCAGCGCGCCTTAAAACCGCTTATGCAGAGCGCGATAGCCAGTGGCGGTCTCAGCGGTGAATTGTTTCAAGGTCATTGGTGGGATATCGGTACGCCCCAGCGATTGGCTGATCTCGACGACTTTTTAAGTGCGTCGCCTAGGCCTGCTGATTCAGCGCCGAAAGTGCCGTAAAATACCGATTATGTACTTATAGATACCGTAATGGTTTGCGCATTAAACTAGCGCCTCAATTTTTCAGGAAACTAAAATGGCAGATTACTGGATAGCCCCATCGATATTATCGGCAAACTTCGCTTGTTTAGGCGCGGAAGTTGACGCGGTGCTGGAGGCTGGTGCGGATATTGTTCACTTTGATGTAATGGATAATCACTATGTGCCGAATCTGACTATTGGGCCCATGGTGTGCAAGGCCTTGCGCAAGCACGGTGTGAAAGCGCCAATTGATGTGCATTTGATGGTTTCGCCAGTTGATCGCATGATTGCCGATTTTGCTGAAGCGGGCGCAAGTATCATTACTTTTCACCCTGATGCCACAACCCATGTTGATCGCTCGCTGCAGATGATCCGCGATGCTGGCTGTAAGGCGGGCTTGGTGTTGAATCCTGCGGTTGGTCCTGACGTATTGAAATATGTCATGGATAAGCTCGATATGATTTTGCTGATGTCGGTGAACCCTGGCTTTGGTGGACAGAGCTTTATTCCCTCGACCCTCGACAAAATTAAAGAAGTGCGGGCGTTGATCGACGCCTCTGGTCGGGATATTCGCCTTGAAGTGGATGGCGGTATCTCGGCTAAAAATATTGCTCAAGTGGCGGCCGCAGGGGCAGATACCTTTGTGGCTGGCTCAGCAATTTTTAATGGTGGCGACTACAGTGAAACGATTGAAAAAATGCGGAACGAATTGGCTGGCGTATGAGTGCATTACAAGATCTTTTAGATGGTCGTGAGTTACAGGCCATTTTATTTGATTTGGATGGCACGCTTATCGACAGTGTGCCGGATTTGGCCGCGGCGCTAGACGCAAGTTTGGAGCAACTCAATTATGTGCCTGCCGGTGTTGGTCGGGTGCGGGGTTGGGTCGGTAATGGCGCCCGCAAGCTGGTACAGCGCGGCTTGGCCTTTGCGCTTGAGGTGCCTGAGCAATCGTTAGACGCCGCCTTGGTCGATCAGTTGCTTGCGGTGTTTTTTGAACACTATGGCAAGCAGACGTGTGAGCAAACCGTGCTTTACCCTGGCGTGCGTGAGGCCTTAAGGCATTGGCAGGCCAAGGGTATTAAAATGGCTTGTGTGACTAATAAGCCTGCCAGATTCAGTCAGCCTATTCTTGCCCACTTTGGCCTGGAAGAGCTGATGCCGGTCTTGGTCGGCGGTGACACCTTGGCAGTGCGTAAACCCGATCCCGCGCCATTGTTTTTGGCGTGCCAGCAGCTAGGGGTGCCGCTTGCCAATACCGTGATGGTTGGGGATTCCGTGAATGATGTCGCGGCGGCGCGGGCGGCGGGTATGCCCGTTGCGTGTGTGAGTTATGGTTACAATCACGGTGCGCCGGTAGCAGACGCCGAGCCAGATCTATTGGTAGATCGTTTTCTTGATCTTCGCGGTAACGTCCGCTGAGCTAGCTAGCCCCACCCTTGGTCACCGTTTGGAATGCTGTCCGCTCGTTGCTGCGGCCAGCGTCCTCCCTCTTAAACTATTTGCTTCTTCTTGGCCGTAAATGCCCTATGCGGTTGGTTGCCTGGTAAATTTATTCCTCGCTTCTGTATTTTGCTGGCATTTGTGGCTGATCTTCTCATTTAGGTTTTGTGGGAGGAATATACCCAACGACACAATGCGGTTAATTGTAACGTAATAGGTTTTGGCGCAAGTTTTGATTAATATTAACCAATTGATAATAAAGGATTTATATTTATTTCGACGCATTTGTTGACGATGTGTCAATTTTTCTGTGGATATAAGTGTGTATTTTGGTATCATAACTATTGTTATTAGAATTTGTGCTTTGTAGCGCGAGGTGTATCTGATGAAGAAGTTAATATTAGGCAGCGTATTGGCTGCTTTGGCATTTGTGTCATTGAATAGTTATGCGAACTGCGCACTGGCTGCGGTAATGAATCCGCCGAGTTTACCTGAGGTAAGCGCAAGCGCAGTTGAAGATATGCCAAACCTGAAATTTGCCGTTGAGGAATACCTTGACCGCGCATCACAAGGATTGGAAGTTTGTGAGGGTTACTCTGACGATTTTGTCTACAACGCGGCGGTAGCGCGGTTAGAAGAAACGGCAGATCACTATAACCAGCTAGTTCGTTACCACAAACAGTTACAGGTTTCTGCGAAGTAAATTTTTACCCACCCTTTAGGTCTTTTTTGGGCGTATTGCTGTAATGGCGGTACGCCTTTTTTATGTCTGCGAGAAACCCTTGTTCAGGGTTTAATGACTTGCCGGGCTGCGCAAAAAATCTGCAGCGTAATTTATTACATGAAATATCAAGCTCTGCTCGTTACTGCCACTAACAAGCGCGGCGCCTGGGCCACGGGCGTAAATGGCCACATCTTCGCCAGAGTGGGTTTCGGCAGAAAGGGGGATTAGGGCTTCTTGGTGAAAGCCGCTGGTTTCGGTGTCGATATCCTCTAGGTTGTGGCGGCCAGCCTGTATTTCTTGTTGGTATGCGGTATCAGCATTGTTGTCGGTGCCTAGGTTTTGAAATCCCCGGCCATTGCTATAGCTCAATGTGGTGTAGGGCATGCCATCGGCGGCCAGCGTCGGAGTATCACTGCCAACGCCTACCACTTTCCCTAAAATAGGGTTGCCACGCTTGGGGTAACCACTAAAGCTGAAGACGTGACCGTGGTCTGCGGTCACTATAATTAAAGTGTCGTCGGAATTGCTAAATGTCATGGCAGTCGCGACGGCATCTGCGAAGGCAATGGTTTCATTTAAGGCGTTATAGGCATTGCCAGCGTGGTGGGCATGATCGATGCGACCGCCCTCGACCATAAGAAAATACCCGCTGGGGTTCTGGCTTAGTCGCGTTATTGCGGCGGCGGTCATTGCTTGTAGCGAGGGTTCACCGCCGTTGCTGGTGTCGCGGTTTGACTCATACTGCATATGCGTTGGATTAAACAAACCCAAAATCTTGCCTGTTGCGTTTGGTTTAATTGCCTGTAAATCAGCTGCATTTTGGAGGTAGTTGCCATCGCGGTACTGCCGTTGCCACTCCTGGATTAAATTGCGGCCATCCTGCCGATGACCTTCGCCACTGGCGTCGGTTTTATCGATAAACGCACGTCGACCACCGCCCATTACCACCTCAATGCCGTCGACGTCGGCGCCGGGAATACGGGCTTCTAGATTTTTTTCAAAATCGATTAATTGGCTGGCGATATCTTTACAGCCCGCCGCTTTTGCGGCGTCAGGTAGGTCACTGTCGGCCTCCCAGTCGCGATCAGCTGTTTTGGCATAGGTTGCGGCGGGGGTGGCGTGGGTAATTCTGGCGGTGGAGATAATACCCGTCGCTTTACCGGCTAGCTCAGCTAACTCCAAGGCGCTGATCACTTCATTTCCCGCAAGGCTTTGGCAGTTGCCGGGAATGACGTTTTCATCGACACCGAGCACCCCGGCATCGGTTTTTAGGCCCGATACAATGGCGGTCATGGTGCCAGCGGAATCGGGGGTCTGTGAATCGACATTGTAGGTTTTAGCTAAACCGGTGTAGGGGAACGACTCAAAACTCAGCGCGTATTCCTCGCCGCTTTGACCTAAGCGCTGTCCGGCGAGAATTCGCGCGGCGGTGATCGTGGCGATACTCATACCGTCGCCTAAAAATAAAATAATATTACGCGCCTTGCCGCGCTCAGCTTCGCCTAGGGGTTTGCTGGCAACGGTGCTTGCGGCGTCAAGATACCATTGGTTTTGTAGAGTATTGGCAATTAATGGCGCGCTGCTTTGGTGTGTGAGCAGCGCTGTACTTTGGGCTTTACTTGGTGTGACGGACGGCGATATTTTGCCGTCGCTGCAAGCTGCTAGCATGAGTGTGGCTACGCTCGCTGCTAGCGCTATTGTTAATGTGTTGTATTTGCGCGTCATTGTTGCCCCTGAGTTCTGTGCAGTCATTGGCCACTATCTAATTATTTTGTACTTAACGGAAGCGCTGTGTTCTTTATTTTTTCCTCGTTTGTCCATTGCAAGCGAATGTCCCACTGCACGGCTTTATCTCCTGGAAGTACTGGCGTCGTTTCGGGATCAATTTCCTTATGCACATTTGTTACCGGCTTTAAATTGGCGTCACGACCATGAATAAAATCTTGGTCGGCAACAATGCTCATATAAGCCTTATTCAAATCTAGCGCGCGGCGTAGCGACGGCGTAATAAGCTGGTACACATCCAGTCCCTGTACCGCTGTAGTATTAAGGCTGCCATCAGCATTAAAAAAGCGTTGGCGAATTTCATTGTTTTCTCTAAATTCATTACCGCCGCCGACGGTACGCAAATAATGGGCAATTTCGCCTTCATTCGCATTTGGGGTGTCTACATTTGGGGCGTCGGGCATGCCGACTAAGTCGATATAGGACCAACCCTCGGCGCCAGTCACCTTGCGAGCAAAGGCAAAGGTTTGATCGATAGTCGAGCCGATAGTGGTATGGCAGCCCATACAAAACAATTGCTCCTCATCGCTTTGTTTGCGCAGCTGACCTTGTTGGTTTTCAATAAATCCCAATAACATCCAGCCAAAACTATTATCGGTGCCTTGGTCGCCACGATGAATAAATTGCGGTAGCAGGCCTTCGACTTTCTCTTGATATTCGTTGCCGTATTTGGACACCAAGTGATTTGGATTGTAGTAGTCATATTTGCGCATATAGCGCAGTTCTTTCATGCGCGGGGGTAGGCCAATGGCGCCGCTCTTATCGATGCCGACGTACCGCACCGAGTGTAAAAATTCGGTGCCAAGAGGGTAGAGCATGGGGCTAAGGACTTCGTCAGCGGCACCGCCAATATAGTGGCTTGGGCGGTGCAACGTTTGGATGATACCTAATTTTCCGTCGGCATTTAGGTCCTGACACACTGCGTTTTCATCAATATCGGGTAGCGAAATTTGATCGAGATCTTTAATCGCCATTTCTAAAATCGAGAGATTGGCCAGATAGGCGTCTCGGGATTCTGGGCTGTTTTGACAGGACGATTGCCGGAATTTAGCCGGTAGGCGAATCATCACATCGTCGGTAGAACCATTGGTGGGCCAAAAAGTACTGGGTAGTGGTTTGTAATTAAAGGCAACCCAGTGACTGCCGTCTTTGGCGATGCCGTGGTGGTCGAAGG
Source organism: Zhongshania aliphaticivorans (assembly GCF_001586255.1). Taxonomy (NCBI): domain Bacteria; kingdom Pseudomonadati; phylum Pseudomonadota; class Gammaproteobacteria; order Cellvibrionales; family Spongiibacteraceae; genus Zhongshania; species Zhongshania aliphaticivorans. Next base: position 3,083,646 of record NZ_CP014544.1, on the reverse strand, counting down.
CCGCCGCGCCTAGGTGCAAATTTTTAATCTCGGGAATGGGGCCCTGCCAATCCGTCGTGTTTTTTAGTTGATCAATTAATGGGCTGTAATTGTCGGTGTAAAGATAATCGATAACCTGTTGGTCGCTGATCTCAGCCATTGTTTGCCGACGATCTTCAAATAAATTTTGCCAATGGTTGCTTAGGCCCAAATCAGAAAAGGCATACACGCTTTGCAAATTGCTGTCGTTCATAGTGTTGGGGCGGCTGCGGTAGGGGTAGCTCTGGTGGCAGGTCATGCAGGGGTTGTATTGCCCTTCGTGCTTGGTATAGCACTGGGGGGGAATCACTGCCTCGGCATTGTAGAGGGTGTCGCTCGGTGGTAGGCGTAATATCCCCTGACTACCGGCCGCAATTGTTCGGGGAAATTTGAGCTGTGTTAGCACGCTAGCATCTGTTGCCACTGGTTCGTGCTGTACTGCATTTAGCTTGTCTTTAGGCGATGCGTCACAGGCGGCTAAAATGAAAAGAAAAATAAGAATGAGCGCTTTCATGGATTCCTTACCAATAAAAAAAGAGGGCGGATAAATCCGCCCTCTAAACTGCTGTAACACGCGGGTTTTACAGAGCGGGGTCTTCAAACAACCAAATAATATTGTTTTGGTGATTACCGGTGTCTTCACCGATTAATACTCGGCCATCGTCGAGAACCACCAGATTATCGGGGTTGGATATGTTATTTATGTTACAGCGGTTGGTGCTGCGGCTGCCGTCGTAGGGGCCGCCAACAATCGCCGGTGAGAGGGTCTTGATATCGACTAAGCCTGCACTGTTTTTGACCAGTTTCATTCGGTAAACCGCGCCACATTTGCCGTGAGTGCCGTCTAGCTGAATTGCGCCGCTGCTATCTGACATGGTGCTCGTGGTGTCGGACATGGCCATATACATATAGGCTTGTTTGCCATCGGCGGCGCCGTTATTCCACCAACTATCGGCAAGACCGAAGTTGATATTAACGCCTTCCATTTTATTGAACTCGGCAGTTGCACCCATTGCTGCGGCTGCTTTGCGGCTCTCAAGAAAACCAATACGGTCGTCAGTAAACGGATTGCTGGCCACCGTGCCGCTAGTGTCGAGGTCGGCGTTCAATTTTGACTCGGCGTAGTCATTGATTTGCTGTGTGGTAATTTGCTTGGCATCGGCTAAAGTGCCGTTAAAGCTAGCGATAGCCGCTTCGATGGTGGCTTCATTACCCGTGGCGATATTAATCCACTCAATGGCGAAAGCGGCTTCAGCAGGGTCCTTAACACCGGCAGATTGCGTAGCTTTAGCTGCGTAGAGTGAACCTGAGCTCATGTCGCTGGGGTTGTCTGCTACAAACTTAAACAATACGGTGCCGCTGCCGTCATCGCTTAAGAACACAGTGCGTAAATCTGGCATGACTACCGCGTTCTCGTGGGAGAAGCGGCCCATGAGTTCTAGCTTGTTCATGGTGACATTGGCCACGTCAGCAGCGGCAACAGTGCCGCCGGTGCCAATTTCTACGATATAACCGTAGTCGTAGGGATTGCCCCAGTTACCACTGCCGTCGGTTGGGAAACCGCGATATTCGGCAATGGATTTGGCTTCGTTGTTGGTGGCGCTATACCAGTTGGCGGTGTTGTCAAAATACAGCTCTTCAGATGTTAATGGCGTGCCCCAGGGGCTCAATGTGCCAAAGCAGTTAACCCACGTGCCTTTAACAGACGAGAAATCTAACATTCCCTCCTGAGTAACCGCATAGGTACTGCTCAGTTTGATGCGGCTCATGCCGCCGGGTCGATCTTCCCAGTTGGAATACAGAAAGTAACCGGTGCCGCCATCAGAAACCGCCGCGTTAAAGTCGGGGTCGTTAGAGCTTTTTAATACCGTGCTGCCATCTGCCGCAACGATGTCGCCCATTTGTTTGCCGCTGGCGAGGTCATCGTTTTGCTGCGCCAGTACCATGTAGGTACCGGCGGCGCTGAGTACTCGCTCTTTATCGGCGGTGGTAATAGGGAAGTCCATGGCGGCGACATTGCCGAGATTATTTACATCGACATTCATAAATGCGCCGATGGTGCCCTTATCAATAGTCTTGCCGTCGACATCCATGGTGGTGTTGGAGCCGCTTGGGTGCTGGATGTTGCTGAACAACACGCCGTCGCTATTAACGAACAAGCCGGTAAACTCCGCACCCAATGGCGCTGAGGCAAAACGCTTTAGGGCTGCACCTTCTAGGCCGTCCTTGCCATCATTTCCATTTGCGCCGGGTGCACCAGCTGATCCTGGCGCGCCAGCCGAACCTGGGTTGCCAGCGGCGCCGTCTACACCGGCGGGGCCGCGGTCACCATCGTCACCGCCACAAGCGCTCAGGCCCGCTGCGAGAATGCTCGCTATAGAGAGTTGTAATAATGCCCTTTTCATAATTATTCCCGTCGTTGGTGGGTAGGAGATATTTAAAACCGCATCAGTGTAGGTGGGGGCTGTTACAGAATAGGGACGATAAAATGTCAGTATTAGTGCGTTTTTATGACAAGGCGCTCAGCCAAAACATGAGCGACTCAATATGGTGCGTCCATCCTTATTTGGTGCACTAATTTGCACTTATTGGATGCCTTATTTGCCTTTAAATTACCGTTAATGTATTAATAATGGGCCATTACGGTGTTTGGCATGTAATGTGTATAGTGTTTTGTGTCCGCACTCTTGGTGGCATTGGACACGACACAAAAAATGGAAAGCTAGGGTTCCGGTTGCGACTATTTCTATAGGTAAAGCAACGACTGGTCCGAGAGCTTTCGACCTTCAGAGTACGTGGCTAGGCTGCAAGAAGGTTACACGGCGGGACAAAAGCCCGGGAGACGAACGGCGATATGCGCCAGGAGTGCTCTATGAAACCGTGTGAAACCTCTGGAGGTTCAACGATGAAGCGACTTTCCGCTTTACTGCTTACACTCACATTTTCTTCGTTTTCTGCTGCAGCTACCGATAGCTTTAAGGTGTGTTGGTCAATTTATGTGGGTTGGATGCCTTGGGGCTATGCCGCCGAGCAGAAGATCATGGATAAGTGGGCTAAAAAGTACGACCTCGATATCGAAGTGGTACAAATCAACGATTACATCGAATCCATTAACCAATACACCACGGGCGAATTTGCCGCCTGCGCCATGACCAATATGGATGCCCTCACCATTCCTGCTGCTGGCGGCGTCGATAGCACGGCCCTGATTGTTGGCGACTTCTCTAACGGCAATGACGGTGTGGTCTTAAAAGGCTCCGACAAACTCAAAGACATTAAAGGTCAGCGCGTAAATTTGGTTGAGCTGAGCGTTTCTCACTACCTGCTCGCTCGCGGTTTAGAGAGCGTGGGCATGAGCGAGTCAGACGTTACCGTGGTAAACACCTCCGACGCTGATATGGTCGCGGTATTCCCCACCGACGGGGTTACGTCGGTGGCAACGTGGAATCCACTGCTTAGCGAAATTACCAGCATGCCAGGAGCGAATAAGGTTTTTGATTCCTCGCAAATTCCAGGTGAAATAATCGACTTAATGGTTATTAACACCGAGGTCTTGAAAGCCAATCCGAAATTGGGCAAAGCATTGACCGGCGCATGGTATGAAATCATGGCCACCATGAGCGCCAAGGATAAAACCGGAATTGCAGCGCGCACTACCATGGGTGTGGCATCGGGCACCGATTTAGCCGGTTACGAAGCCCAGTTGGCGAGTACCCAAATGTTTTACACGCCCGCAGAAGCAGTTGCCTTTACCAAGAGTGCGGCCTTAAAAACCACCATGAAGAATGTGGCGGAATTTTCCTTTGCCCACGGCTTGCTAGGTGACGGTGCACCCGACGCTGGCTTTATCGGCATTGAAACCCCATCTGGTGTTTATGGTAACAAAGCCAATATCAAACTCCGTTTTGACCCCAGCTATATGCAAATGGCGGCAGACGGCAAACTGTAAATCTCGCGTTTGACGAGATCACCCTCCAACAACAGGGAGGGAGACTAAGCCTGTAGATTACGGGTAACAACAATCAGGCGCAGGGATGCGCCTACCTTCAACCACCTTTCGCTTTGCCAACAGCGTATGCACTCGGGTTTAGCAAATTTATGAAACGACTGATCAATGTACGACCCAGTCGAGTATGGCGGATTGGTCTAGCCCTACTGCCTTTTGCAGTGATTTTACTGCTGTATATCTCGGCATCTGACGCGCGGCTTGCTGAAAACCCCCAAGACAAATTACTGCCGAGCTTCACCCAAATGGGCGATGCTATTAATCGCTTGGCCTTTGAGCCGAGCAAGCGCAGTGGCGACTATTTATTTTGGCAAGACACCCTAAGCAGTTTGCGTCGTTTGGGCATTGGTATGGCGATAGCCGCGTCTCTGGGTATGTTATTCGGTTTGCTGACCGGCGCCTTGCCGGTCGTCAATGCCAGCTTTGCGCCGCTGCTTACCGTGGTGTCGCTGGTGCCGCCAATGGCCTTGTTGCCAGTATTGTTTATTGTGTTCGGCTTGGGCGAGGTGTCTAAAGTTGCCTTGATCGCCATTGGTATTACCCCGTTTATCGCCCGCGATATTCAAAAGCGCAGTTTAGAAATTCCTCGCGAGCAACTCGTCAAAGCCCAAACCTTGGGTGCCAATAGCTGGCAAATTATTGTGCGGGTGTTAATTCCGCAATTGCTGCCGCGCTTGATAGATGCAGTGCGCTTGTCCTTGGGCTCGGCGTGGTTATTCCTAATTGCTGCTGAGGCCATCGCTTCGACTGACGGCTTGGGCTACCGCGTGTTTTTAGTTCGGCGCTATTTGTCTATGGATGTGATCCTGCCCTATGTGGCGTGGATCGCCCTGCTGGCCTTTATTATCGATTACGCCCTCGCCAAACTCAGCGCCGTTGCCTTCCCTTGGCATGCCCAGCAGGAGGGCAAGTCATGATTGAAATTCGCAATGTTTGGAAACGCTTCGACGACAACATTATTTTGGAAAATATTTCGGCCACGGTAAAAGAAGGTGAGTTCGTTACCCTGGTTGGTGCCTCTGGCTGCGGTAAAAGCACTTTCTTGCGAATGCTACTGGGCACTGATTCGCCGTCGCAAGGTAGTATTTTGCTGGACGGCAAAGCAATACCGAACGAACCCGATTCGGGTCGCGGTGTGGTATTTCAGCAGTACTCGGTTTTTCCGCACTTAACAGTATTAGAAAACGTGGCGATTGCCCGCGCTTTTGAACGCAGTAAATTAGGTTTTTTATGGGGCGCAGGGAAGAAAGCCGCGCGGGAAGAGGCGGCAGACTTACTCAATATTGTTGGCTTAAGTCACATGTTGCATCGCTACCCAGATGAACTGTCTGGGGGCATGCGTCAGCGCTTGGCGATTGCTCAAGCCCTTATTTTAAAACCGCGCATTTTATTATTAGACGAACCCTTTGGTGCCCTCGACCCCGGTATTCGCGCCGATATGCACGAGCTGGTTTTAAATTTGTGGCGCAAACACAAACTCACCGTGTTTATGGTCACCCACGATCTAAAAGAAGGCTTTCACCTTGGCACCCGTCTGTGGGTATTCGACAAACTGCGGGTCGACCCACAGGCCCCCAATGCCTATGGCGCAGGTATTACCTACGACCTGCCGGTCGGCGCCTGCGAACCAGAATTACTTGAAGAAATAGACGGGAGTCTGTCTGCCAATAAGCAGGCGGAGGAAATATAGCAATGCAAAATTACACAACAGAATTAGCGCCAGGTGGCCACTGGTCACTGGAGCTGCGGCGGGGTACGCAACTGACCCTGCGGGATTTAAGCGGTGCTAGCAATGTCGGAATGTTGTTTTACAACCCCCGCAATTTACTGGAGCGCTATAACGCACCCGACACACTCAAGTGCCAGCACACCTTTAAATTAACTCAGGGCCATTGCCTGTACTCGGATATGGGCCGAATTTTTGCATCAATTACCTCAGACAGTTTTGGCTGGCACGACACGGTATGTGGCAATAGCCACGCCAGTCATATTGCCGAGAAATGGGGCGCGCGGGACTACCAAACTGACCGCAACGACTGGCACCAAAATGGCTACGATGCCTTTCTGGTCGAGCTGGCCAAATACGGTTTAGGCGCGGCAGACATGGCGGCTAATCTCAATTGGTTTAGCAAAGTGATGACCGACGCCGAGGGCAATATGGCCTTGGCGCCGTCGGGCAGCAATATTGGCGACACGGTCACGCTGCGCTTTGAAATGGATACCTTGGTCCTACTGCATAGCTGCCCCCATCCCTATAGCAAGGCAGAGACATATCCAAAACACCGCATTGGTATCGAGCTTGATTTGGCCGCCGCCGTTGCCGAGGATGACGAATGCCTAAACCACTGCCCAGAAAATGCGCGGGGTTTTGCCAATAACGCCCTGTATTACTTGGGCGCCTAAGGCGGAGGATTGAAGATGATTAAAGCAAGTCAATTACAGGCCGACACCGCCGTGTTTTCGATGACCGTCGGCGCGGGCGATTATTACCTCGGCAAAGTTGATGCGGGGCAAACCTTTCGGATTTTAGATTTAGAAGGTAACCAAGCTGCAGACACCTTGTTTTATAGCGCGGCGAATCCCAGTGAGCGCTATAGCGCGACCGATACCATTCGCGAACAGGGCAATGTCTACCTCACTGCCGGTTCCATTTTGCGCAGCAATGAAAATCGCGCCATGCTCGAAATTGTCGCCGACACCTGCGGGCGCCACGACACCTTGGGCGGCGCCTGCGCCACCGAGAGCAATACCGTGCGCTACGATTTAGAAAAGCGCTGCATGCACGCCTGCCGTGACAGCTGGATGCTCGCCATTGCCGAAAAGCCCGAGTACGGTCTGAGCAAACGCGACATCAGTCATAACATTAATTTCTTTATGAATGTGCCGGTAACCGAAGCGGGCGGCCTGAGTTTTGCCGACGGTATTTCTGCGCCAGGTAAATACGTGGAGCTAAAAGCACTGATGGATATCTATGTGCTGATCTCCAACTGCCCGCAATTAAACAACCCCTGCAACGCCTATAACCCAACGCCAATTGAATACCTCGTTTGGAATACTTAAGCACAAGGTCCGACGCCCGACGTACGACATCTGACTTTTTAAATCACTTCAGTGGACGGCCACTGTCGTAAAGTGCCACGGGACGGCCCGTAAAGGATTGCTATGTTCACTAAAGTCTTGATTGCCAATCGCGGCGCGATTGCCACACGGATTATTCGCAGCCTTAAAGAGCTCGATGTTATTGCGGTGGCGGTGTATGCCGAAGCCGATGCGCGCAGCATGCATGTGCGCAATGCCGATGAAGCCTATAGCCTTGGCGAGGGTGGCGCCGCCGAAACGTATCTCGATGCCGCTAAAATTTTAGCCATTGCCAAAGCCTGTGGCGCCGAGGCTATTCATCCTGGCTACGGATTTCTCAGCGAAAACGCCGGTTTTGTCGCGGCCTGCGAAGCTGCCAATATCGCCTTTATTGGCCCAACTGCCGAGCAAATGCAAAGCTTTGGCCTAAAGCACCGCGCGCGGGATATTGCCGAAGGCGTGGGTGTACCACTACCGCCAGGCACCGGCTTATTGGCCGATCTTGAAACGGCAGTTAGCGAAGCGGCGGCCATTGGCTACCCCATTATTCTTAAGAGCACCGCAGGCGGCGGCGGTATTGGTATGCAGATCTGCCATAGCGAAGCCGAGCTGCGCGGCAGTTTTGATAAAGTAAAAAAACTCGGCAGCAATAATTTTGCCGACGACAGTGTGTTTCTAGAGAAATTTATTGCCCGCGCGCGGCATATCGAAGTGCAGGTTTTTGGCGACGGCGAAGGTCAGGTGGTGGCCATCGGCGAGCGGGATTGCTCTGCCCAGCGCCGCAACCAAAAAGTGGTAGAAGAATGCCCCGCGCCGAATTTACCCGACAGCGTGCGTCAGCGCCTGTATTCACTTTCCGAAAAATTATTGGCCGCGGTGAACTACCGCAATGCGGGCACCGTAGAATTTATTTACGACCCCGACACCGAGCAATTTTATTTTTTAGAAGTGAATACCCGCCTGCAAGTAGAGCACGGGGTGACCGAAGCGGTGTGGGGCGTAGACTTAGTTAAGTGGATGCTGATGCAAGCCAGCGGCGATTTACCCGAGTTAGATCAGCTGCGGAGCGGCTTATCTGCCAAGGGCCACGCCGTGCAAGTGCGGGTGTATGCAGAAGACCCTTACAAGCAGTTTCAACCTTGCGCAGGGCTGCTGAGCAAAGTCGCGTTTCCGGTGGCTGACGGTTTGCGTATTGACCATTGGCTAGACAGCGGCTTAGAGGTGTCGCCGTATTTTGACCCCATGCTGGCTAAAGTTATTTTCCATGGCGACAACCGCGAAGCGGCGCTTGCGGGCTTGCGCACCGCGCTGGCCGACACCGAACTCTACGGCATTGTCACTAACCGCGATTATTTGCGCGCCTTGCTCAACGACAGCGTGCTAATCAGCGGCCAGCTCACTACTCGCTATTTAAATGATTTTAGCTGGCAGCCACGGCGTATAGATGTGGTGCAAGCGGGCACCCAAACCACCGTGCAGGACTACCCCGCAAGGCTGGGCTACTGGAATGTGGGTGTGCCGCCGTCTGGCCCCTTCGACAGCTATTCCTTCCGTATGGCCAATTGTGTCTTGGGCAATGATCCTCGCGCAGCGGGTTTGGAAATCACCCTGCAGGGCCCAAGCTTATTATTTAGTGTGGATACTCAGGTGGTGATTGGCGGCGCCGAAATTCCGGTAACAATTGATGGTCAGCCCCTTAGCTGCCAGCATTTTTGTGCAGATACCCACGTCATAGATCCTAAGGGCGAATCAGCCTCGGCGCTGTGGCAAGTTATTAATATTAAAGCGGGGCAAACCTTGGCCTTGGGTCGCATTGTGGCCGGTGCGCGCGCCTATTTGGCGGTGGCGGGGGGAATTCAATGCCCCGAGTATTTGGGCTCGCGGTCTACCTTCACCTTGGGTCAGTTTGGTGGTCACAGTGGTCGCGCACTGCGGGTTGGCGATGTGTTATCGCTGTGTGAAGCGGCGCCAAACAATAGCGTTGCGCCGCGGCCATTGCCAAATGTTCTTAAACCAGCGATTGGTAACGACTGGGAATTGCGGGTGATTTACGGCCCCCACGGCGCGCCAGACTTTTTTACCGATGGCGATATTAGCGAATTTTTTGCGGCGAGCTGGGAAGTGCACTACAACTCGAGTCGCACCGGCGTGCGTTTGATCGGCCCCAAGCCAAGCTGGGCGCGGAGCAGTGGCGGCGAAGCCGGTATGCACCCATCGAATATTCACGACAATGCCTATGCCTTTGGCACCGTCGATTTTACCGGCGATATGCCGGTTATTCTCGGCCCCGACGGCCCCTCACTGGGGGGCTTTGTTTGCCCCGCCACGGTAATTACTGCCGATCTCTGGAAGCTCGGCCAGCTCCGCGCTGGTGACAAAATCCGTTTTGTGGCGGTGAGTGTGAACGACGCGGTGGCCGCCGAGAAGTTTCAACGCCTGACCTTAAGCGATATGTCGCCACCTGGCCCCGAGGCCTACCCCTTGACGACCTTGCCATCGCCTATAGTGCGGCAGCTAAGTGCCGACGAGGTCGGCGATGATGTGGTTTATCGCGTTGCTGGTGATCATTTCTTGCTGGTGGAATACGGCGCCCAAGAACTGGATGTTCGCCTGCGCTTTCGCGCCCACGCCTTAATGCAGTATTTGCAGCAAAACCCGATTGCCGGCGTAATCGAACTCACACCTGGCATACGCTCGCTGCAACTGCACTACGATTCCATGAAAATTAGCTTGGCCGCCGTGCTAGATAAATTAGTGGCGGCAGAAGCGTATTTGTCTAAGCAACTGGAACACCTCAATGTGCCGTCGCGCACCGTGTATTTACCGCTGAGCTGGGACGATGCCGCCTGCCAATTGGCCATTGAAAAATACCAGCAATCGGTGCGTGAAAATGCACCGTGGTGCCCAAGCAATTTAGAGTTTATTCGTCGCATAAATGGCCTCGACGATATCGCAGCGGTGAAGGATATTGTCTTTAACGCGGCGTATTTGGTGATGGGCTTGGGCGATGTGTATTTAGGCGCGCCAGTGGCAACACCGGTTGATCCGCGCCATCGTCTGGTTACCACCAAATACAATCCAGCGCGCACCTGGACCGCCGAAAACTCGGTGGGTATCGGCGGTTCTTATCTCTGTGTATACGGTATGGAAGGTCCTGGCGGCTACCAATTTATTGGCCGTACCCTGCAAATGTGGAATCGCTACCGGCGCACCGCCGAATTTACCGAACCGTATTTGCTGCGCTTCTTTGATCAAATTCGTTTTTACGAGGTTGAGCAAGACGAGCTGCTGCAAATCCGTAATGACTTCCCGCTGGGTAAATACCCCCTGCGGATTGAAGAGGGTGAATTCTCGCTTGCTGACTATCAAACCATGTTGCAAGAAAATGGCGATGAGATTGCCAGTCACAACGCGAAGCGCGAGCAGGCCTTTGCCGAGGAGTTAGCGCGCTGGCATGCCGATGGCGAATTTCATTACCAAGCGCCGGAGATTGTCGACAATGTTGATATTGTCACTTTGGCCGAGGGCGAAATTCCCGTCGACAGCTCAGTGGCGGGCAGTGTCTGGCAGCTGTTGGTAGCAGAGGGCGATATTGTTAAAGAAGGGCAGCCGCTGCTGCTCTTGGAATCCATGAAAATGGAAATTGCGATACTTGCTCCCGAGGCCGGTCGTGTTAAAAAACAATTATTGCGTGAAGGTGCCCGCGTAAGTGCTGGCCAATCTCTGCTGATTTTGGAGGCATTATCATGAGTATCACTTGTTCTTTAAGTTTGACGGATCTCCGCGCGCAATATTTGAGCGGCAGTCTGACGCCGCGCGAGGTATTTGCGACCATTGGCGAGCGCATCGAACAGTATCGCGAACACAATATTTGGATTCACGCCCTAACGGCGGCAGAGTTAGAAGCTTATTTTTTAAGGCTGGAACAAGCGGATATACACGCGCTGCCGCTATACGGAATTCCCTTTGCCATTAAAGATAATATCGATTTGGCGGGGGTGCCGACGACGGCAGCCTGCCCAGAATTTAGCTATATACCAGAACGCTCCGCCTTTGTGGTGCAGCGCTTAATTGACGCTGGCGCAATTCCGGTGGGCAAAAGTAACCTCGATCAATTTGCGACTGGCTTGGTTGGCGTGCGCTCGCCTTACGGCGCATGTAAAAACAGCTTTGATCCGAGCATGGTCAGCGGTGGCTCCAGTGCCGGTTCGGCGGTTTCGGTTGCCTTGGGCATGGCCAGTTTTTCATTGGGCACAGATACCGCTGGCTCAGGTCGAGTGCCCGCCTGCTTCAATAATTTAGTTGGCGTCAAACCCAGTATTGGTTTGCTGTCGGCCAGCGGCATGTTGCCCGCTTGCCGCTCCTTGGACTGCATCACCATTTTTGCGCTGCACTGCGACGATGCCAATACACTGTTGGCGGTTGCCGAGGGCGAAGACGCCAGCGATGCCTATAGCCGCGTAAATCCTTTTGCCAACCAGGCGCGGCATTACGGCGCGTGGCAGGGGATGCTGCGAATCGGCGTATTGCCAGAGAATCAGCTCGCCTTTTTTGGCCACAGCGATTATCAAGCTAGCTACGAGGAAACGATCACCGCCTTAAAAGAACAAGGTGTAGAAATTATCGAAGTGGATTTTGCGCCCTTTATAGAAGCGGCGCGGCTACTCTACGAAGGGCCGTGGGTCGCAGAGCGCTATATTGCGACCACGCCGCTGATTCAAGATAATCCTCAGGCCATGCTGCCAGTTATTCAAACCATTATCGGCGGCGGCGCTAAGAGTTCGGCGGTAGACGCCTTCCAAGCCCAGTACCGTTTAAAAGCCCTGCGCAAAGCCGCGACCTCAGTGTTAGCGTCGGTAGATTGTTTATTAAGCCCAACCGCAGGTCGGCCCTATAGCATCGACGCCGTAAACGCCGACCCCATTAAGTTAAATAGCAATCTTGGCTACTACACCAATTACATGAACCTCTTCGATCTGGCGGGGGTGGCAGTGCCGACCGGTTTCACAGCGAGTGCCTTCCCCTTTGGCGTGACCTTAATTGGTGAGGCCTTTACCGATCGCCGCCTGCTGTCGATCGCCAATCGCATGCAACAGTATTTCCAATTGCCGCTGGGCAAAGATCAAGGCGCCTTCCAGCCGACTGCGGCGAGCCCTGTTGCTAACCAGCAGCGCATAGCCGTGGCAGTGTGCGGCGCTCACTTACAAGGTCAGCCACTAAATTGGCAGCTCACCGAGCGCGGAGGCTACCTGCTTGAAAAAACCACATCGGCGCCAAATTACAAACTCTATGCGCTGGCTGGTGGCCCGCCATTTAGGCCAGGTATGGTGATTGCGCCAGCGGGAGAAGGCCAAGCAATTGAAGTAGAAGTGTGGTCGCTACCCGCCAGCGAATTCGGCAGCTTTGTCGCGGGCATTCCTGCGCCTTTGGGAATCGGTAAAGTCACGCTGGCAGATGGCAGCCAGGTGAGTGGCTTTATCTGCGAAGCCTCCGGTTTGGCGGGAGCAGAAGACATTAGCCATTTCGGCGGGTGGCGGGGGTATCTCGGGAAAGGAAGTTAACTCAATTATTTTCAGGTTTGAAATATGGATCGCTATTAAGTCTGTAGATCGCTTAATAGCCGATTCCGGACTATGCAAATTGTGCCTCCCTCGTTATTAAATTCATATTACCCATGCTAGTACGGAAATCAGTAGCTACTCACCATGTTTTATCAGTGTTAGTTTTCGATGAGATAAATCTTGTGAGGCACCCATGGTGTTTCACGCATTTACTGATAATACGTATGTTTGCTGAATGTAATTTTAATTAAACATTTTTAGTAGACACGAGAACTAGTTTCAAGGAGGCGTTATTTTCCTGGATACAAATAATAAATATGTAGGGTCTATAATAATGTTGATAATAAGAAGGCGTAGCTTGCTCGTAGGATTTATTGGTCTTTTTGGGTTTTTAGTACGTCGAATTGGTTACCGCGATGCTGAAACACATCGACATTATTAATTTCTGACAACAACTTTACGCTGTCAGCAGCGATTGCGGCGATTTATAAGGACCAATGGAAAGTGGAGTAGTTCTTAAAGGCGATCAAGCAAATCCTTAAGATTAAAGTCTTTGTCGGCAGCTCAAAGAATACAGTTTTAACGCAGATATGGATTGCTCTGGCTGCGTGTACTTACTGGTGGCATTTGGACGTTCCAGTGCGAAAAAAGGGTGGACCGTTCAACGCATGCTGAGAGCGTTACAACTGGATCTGTTTGAGAGGAAAGCGCTGGTAGAGATATTTAATCCAGGTCCGCCGCCGCTCATAAGACCAACCTCAAATGAGGGTGGTCTTATGACTGTCAAACTGTGGGGCAGCAGTGGCCTAGCGCGCCTTTTTTAAGGCTCAAAATCCTTATGCCATTTGCACGCTAAGCAATTGCAAACGTTTGCGCTGCATTTTTAATGCGTATTCCAGTTCTTTCAGGCGCGTACGCAGGGTTGCGTGCTCCCACGCGTGGTTGAAGTTGAGTTGCAGTTGCTCTTTCTTGCCGACGAAATTTTCTTGTAAGGCTTCTTTTTGAGCGCTGATGAGCCCGCGTTTAGCTTCCATCCAAGATTGGCTTACCGTACTCCAGTCATTGAGATATTCGCAAAACTGTTGGTATTCCTGCTCAAGAAACGCGCCAAAGTGTTTAGCATCGGCACCCTTGCTCTGGCGTAATGCGCTTTCTGCCTTTTTAAACTGCATGGTGAGTATGGCGCGCTGAATTTTGAAATCGGGTACTTTGCGTAAGTCCCAAGTGAGGCCAAGCCATGAGGCGGCTTTAATGAGCCATTTGGTGGGGTCGTATTGCCACCAGCGAATACCATTGCGGTAGTCATTTTGGAAAATATGGTGGTAGTTGTGATAGCCCTCGCCGTAGGTGAGTAGCGCAAGAAAATCATTGTCGCGGGCAGTGTTTTCGTCGGTGTAAGGACGGCGGCCCCAGTAGTGAGCGAGAGAATTAATAAAAAAGGTGGTGTGGTGGCTAACTACCAGACGCAGAACCCCCGCAAGCAGGATGTTTTCCAGCATATTGCCGGTGATAAAGCCGAGGATTACCGCAGGTGCAATATTCATAATAAGCACCAAGGCGAGATAGTTGTTGTGTTGCCACATAACTATTTTATCGCGTTGTAGGTCGCGGGCATTACTGAAGTCGTCGCTGCTCGCTTCGTAATCTCTTAGCATCCAGCCAATATGGGAATACCACAGGCCTTTCTTTGCTGAATAGGGGTCGTTATCAATATCGTCGACATGACGGTGGTGGCGGCGGTGGCCCGAAGCCCAGATTAAAATACTGTTTTGGGTCGCTGCAGCTCCCCAAAGGGCGAACATGATTTTCAGTAGAGGGTGTGCTTTATAGCTATTGTGGGCCCACAAGCGGTGGTAACCGGCAGTGATTGACATACCGTTGGCGCCAAGTATGACAATAAAAGCGAGCCAGCCGCCCCAGGTGAAGCCTTGGCTGAATCCATACCATGGCACGCCAATGGCTGCGATGAGGAGAGTGCTAGAAAATAAAATGCTCTGCATCCACAGCAGTGGCGGCTTTTGCTCTGACACAGGACAATCGGGCTGTTGCGCTTCAGACATTGGAGGGGGGCCTCGTCGATAAATAAATGTATATATTGGTTCATTTTATAGAAAGCAATCCGTCTTTGACAGTTACGACTTGATGACAATGTGCGTTTGTGACGTAGACGGACTTGTTATGCGAGTAAAAGCGTAAATTACCGGTTAGTTGGATGCCATCGGGAATTGTCCGGATGTGTAAAAGCCGCAGGTTTGAAGCCTCGCTGGTGGCAAGCTTATGGTATTGTTGGCGGCATATACGCAGGTGCCGCAGTGGCAATGCATTTTTGGGGAGTGAACCGCGTAGCATGTTAACAATGACCACAAATCGGGGCCGCACCCTAGGGACGAGAAGTGCCCGCGATAACATAGGTTCGCGTCGGCAAAAGTTACTAGTCTTGCTTTTTGTGTCGACGCTTTATAGCAATGCTAGCTTTGCGAGCGGTCAGTTGCGTTTAGAGGAGGTGCTGGTTAGTGCGCGCAAGAAAGTAGAGTCTCTACAGGACACCCCAATATCACTGACGGTGTTTAGCGAAGAGCGCCTGCAGATTGAAGGTGTTAGCGGCTTAGCAGATATTGCCAGTAAAGTGCCCGGTTTGACGATAGAGCCATTTCCGATCAATGGCGCTAGCCTGCGCATTTATATTCGCGGCATTGGTTTGGGTGATGTGCAAGTGACCCAAGACACACCTGTGGCCTTGTATTTGGACGGTGTTTATATTGCACGCTCCAGTGGCACGGCCATGGATGTGGCTGAATTAACCCGAATGGAAATATTGCGGGGCCCGCAGGGGACTTTATATGGCCGCAATACCACCGGTGGCGCAATTAACTTGCTAACCCGGCGGCCGCACTCAGAAAAGCTGGAATTCAATCAGACAATTGGTGTCGGTGACCGGGCGCTATTTCGTAGTAAATCAAGCGTAAACCTACCGATAACGGATTCCCTCGCCGTTAAACTGGCCTATTTAACGGAACGCCGTGATGGTTTTATAGAAAATACCGGGCCTGGGGGCGATTTTGGTGACCGGGAGGTGCAGGGTGCACGTTTTGATCTGAGCTGGGATATAAACACTGATTTGCGCCTGGATTACAGTTATGACCGTTCGGATATGGAGTCTTATAACTATATGTTTCAGGCTATCAATCCCCCAGCGGAGGACGGCAATAAAGGCCAGGCGGATGCCATTAAACGCAGTGCACAGGCGCGCAGTAAATTTGGCCAACATCGCTTTAGCAGCATGGCAACCACCGCGCCGTTGGAGTCGTCAGTTAGCGAGATCGAAGGCCACGCCTTGATTGTTAGCGCGAGTACAGATGTGGGGGAGTTTAAATATATTGGGGCCTATCGCGAGTTATTTGACTCCGCTTATACTGATTTGGGGGGTGGTCTCGGCTCCCCTGATTACCGTCTTGATTCTCATCGCTACGACGGGCCAGCTGCGGAATCGGCCAATGGTGGACCAACGCCGCTAGTTAAGCCGACAATCACCCAGAGCCAGCAATCCCACGAATTTCAATATACCGGCGAATTTAAGGATATTGGCCTTGAATACTTGCTGGGGGCATACTATTTCACTGAAACGGCGGTAGAAGACAATAGCCCGTTACACCTGCAACTCTATTCGCTGGTGGATGGCGCCGACGATGTATATATCGTGAATTTTGTTAGCCAGAAATACGACGTTGATAATACGGCGGCGGCGGTCTTTGGTCAGTTGCGATGGACGCCACCCATTCTTGGTGATGCTCTGCATATTACAGTAGGTGCTCGCCACTCTCGGGATCGCCGCGAAGCACTGAAAAACCAGCGCGACGAAGTTTACTTTGAGTACACGCCTGATGCAGGGAATCCCCAAGTGTTTTCCTTAACCACATTTGCCGAAAATGCGGTGCTCGGCCCTTTGATTACGCCTATTTTGAATCGGGGTGGTTTGCCCGCGGATCGGCGTTTTGACAATGTGTTTGGACAGCGTCGATTTAAAGACGACTCCTTTAGCGCGATGGTGGAGTATGAGTTACAAGAAAATATTAATCTCTATGCCAAAGGCGTTGAAGCCTATAAAAGCGGCGGTTTTAATACCCGTGACCCGCAGTTGGACGGCAATCAAGGCGCCGCGTCTGACAGTATTGATTATGGCGTTGGCTTTGCGGATGGCTTTGGCGAAGAGAAGGCATTTAGCACGGAGCTGGGTGTGAAAAGTGAGTGGTTGCAGGGGCGTTTGCGCCTTAATGCCAACGTATTTCAGACCCATTTTGACGACATGCAAATGAACTTTTTACTCAATGGCACGGTAGCGGATACCAAGGTGTTGAACGCCGGAAGTGCAAGTATGCAGGGCTTTGAGTTTGATGTGAGTGCGTTACTGAGCGGCGCCTTAGTGATGAGCATGGAATACGCCTATCTCGATGCTGAAATCACCGAGGTGAGGGACAGCTTTGGTAACGATGTGACTCAGCGTTATGCATTTTCCGCCGCGCCAGAAAATAGCTATACTGCGAGTCTTGACTGGCATGTTTGGCAGGGCGCAAGTGCCAAATTACATTTGAATGTAAATACCAGTTTTATGGATACTCGGCTAGGTGGGGGCGATGTTCAAAATGCGCTCACTATTATGCCGTCTTATCAATTATGGAATGCGCGCTTAAGCCTTCAGCAGATAGCGTTTGCCCACGGCGAATTGGGTATAGCGCTGTGGGGTAAGAATCTCCTCGATAAAGAGTATGAAATATACGCTATAGATAATTTGCCCCAAGCAGACCGAGCGGTAGTGTGGGGTGAACCTCGTAGTTATGGCTTGGAATTGAGCTACCATTATTAATGGCAGCGGTGTTTTTATTGCAAATAAATTAAATAATAACGTGCAAAAATGAGGCTTAGATGGCATTGCGCATAGGTATAGTTGGGGCGGGTAGCATTGGCTGCTATATTGGCGCGGCTCTGCAAATGGGGGGTGCGGAGGTCTGTTTGTTGGGGCGTCCGCGTATGGCAGACGAACTCGCCGAACACGGCTTACATATCAGTGATCTTCGTGGTCTCAAGTATTCGGTCGATGCGCAAAAGGTGCGTTTTTATACTGAACTTAGTGCTTTGCCCGAGCAAGATGTCGTTATTGTTACGGTTAAATCGGGTGACACTGCCGCGGTAGCTGAACAAATGGCGCCGGTGATGGGGCGGAATACCACCATTATTAGTCTGCAAAATGGCGTCGCTAATGCGGCGATACTGCGTCAAGCCATGCCAAATTCCAAGGTGTTGGCCGGCATGATTGCGTTTAATGTACTGCAGATGGGCAAGGGGTGTTTTCACGCGGGCACCGATGGCGCCGTGATGGTAGAAGCCGCTGCTGAAGTGACCGAGCTTGGCGCCGCATTGGCCGTTAGTGGAACGCCCTTTGAAGCCCAAACTGATATGCGTTCGGTACTGTGGTCAAAGTTATTATTAAATCTCAATAATCCCATCAATGCCCTGTCGGGTTTGCCGCTAAAAGCTGAGTTGTCGCAACGGGCGTATCGGCGCTGTCTCGGCTTATTGCAACGCGAGGCCTTAGCCGCAATTACCGCAGCAGAGATACCCTTACAACGCTTAACTGCTGTTCCCGCGTCGGTGCTACCCTTTATTCTTGCGCTACCTGATTTTTTGTTTACGCGGCTAGCTCAGCCTATGTTAGCAATAGATCCAATGGCGCGGTCATCTATGTGGGAAGATCTGGAGCGGGGTCGTAAGACGGAAGTTGAATGGCTTAACGGCGAAGTCTTAAGTTTGGCGCTGAATCACGGTCTTACCGCACCAGCCAATGCGCGTTTGAAGGCCTTGATACACAGCGCCGAAGAGGGCGGGCGGCGCGATTTTAGCGGCCCAGAATTGTGGGCGCTAATAAGCCAAGCATGAGTTGCGTTTACTCCGCTAAGTTGGCTACGCGACGCTTACCGCTGGGGTAGCTGACTACTAAGCGTCCACCCATTAGGCGGTAGTTAAAATGCAATTGCCAGTCCTCACCGGCGGCAGTATAAATCTTACCATCGACCGCCTTCCAGCGTTGTGATGCTGGTTGCGAACAGGGATCTTGGTGGTTTTTTTGCGTGCGCGTGTCGACGAGATAAAGGGATTCACAGAGTTCGCCATTGGCACCAAAACGAATAGCCCACTCCTCGCCAAGATAAGGATTGCTGGCGCTGGCGCCGGGCTCGGCAACGGAATACCACGTACCCAGAATAGCGGTATCAATTGGGTTCTTGTGATTGTCTGCGCTCATTGTAATTTTGCTGAAATTTTCTCCAAGGGCATTGCTTAAGCTAAGCTCTACTTGGTTTTTATCTAGGCGACGTAATTCAAAGCGCAGTTCCTCAGACGAGTGGCTAATACCTATAGGCTTTTGGTAACTGCCTGTAATACGGTCACCACGAATATTGCCTATTAATAAATAGCGCTCTCGGGTATTGCCCATCTGCAATTTTGCGGTAACTCGGTGTTGAAAGGTATGGCTGGAATCAATGTGTAGGGCCCAGGTGCTGCCGTCGACTTCGGCAAAATAGCGGTCTTGAAAATCATCAATATTCGCAAAGCCACTAAGCGGCGTGATACAAGCCCAGCAACTCAACAGCCAGAAAAAATATCTGGTGGCATTTATTCGGATCATTATTATTCCCCTGTTTTTGAGACCTTGGGGTGGTTTTTCCGTGTTAGCGCCACATCATAGTATATTTTTCCGGCAATATCGAAGTTAAGCCCCTGGGGCTAAAGTGGTATGCGGCCGAGCAAAAGGTCTTTTGCCAATACCCAGTCGCCAATAAAACTGTAAAGCGGGTGTTTAAAAGTGGCGGGCTTATTTTTTTCAAAGAAAAAATGGCCGACCCACGCAAAGCCATAGCCGATAACAGGGAGCAGCCACAGCAAGCCCCACTGTTGATTAAATAGCGCAGTGCATAGTACCGACAGTACCAGTAGGCTGCCGATAAGGTGCAGGCGGCGGCAGGTTTTGTTGCTGTGCTCGGCCAAATAGTAGGGATAAAATTCAGCAAAGCTGGTGAAAACTTTTAAGTCGTTTGTGTCAGTAGGCATGAGGTGCTCCTGTTGTTGCGTTTATTATTCGGCATAGCCGGGATTTTGGCGGTCAATTTTACGCAAAAGTCCTGGCCAGGCGAGTCCGCCGAATAAACCGCCAGTGACAATTTTGGCCGCTTCCTTAACACCGTCGACAATGGCCGGATCGATAGGAATTAAATCGCGATTACCCGCCAATGCCTTTACCTGAATCATGCAAGTGGCTTCAAAAATATACATCGATAGGAATGCATCAGCAGGATTGGCGCCGACGGTAAGTAAGCCATGATTACGTAACATTAAAAAGGTGTTGTCAGCTAAATTGGCAACCAACCTCGGCTTTTCCTCTTCGTTGAGGGCAATGCCCTCATAGTCATGATAGCCAAGACTCGCCAATACCAAAGTAGCTTGCTGCGACAGAGGCAAAATTCCTTCGCGCTGGGCGGATATCGCCACGCCGTTTAATGAATGGGTGTGCATAACACACTGGGCGTCTTCCCGGGCTTGGTGAATGGCACTGTGAATGGTGAAGCCAGCGGGATTTACAGGGTAGGGAGAGTCGGCTACCTTTTCGCCATTGAGGTCAATTTTTACCAGCGACGACGCGGTGATCTCCTCGAACATCATGCCGTAGGGGTTGATCAAAAAGTGGTGTTCCGGGCCGGGAATACGCGCAGAGATGTGAGTGAACACTAGGTCGTCCCAACCGAACATGGCCACAAGGCGATAGGCGGCGGCAAGATCGACTCGCAATTGCCATTCTGCTTCGGAAACCTGATCCTTTAGTGATATTGTCATAGTTATTTATCCTCGGCTCTTATTAAGGCTTGTTTAAGCTATAGCGCATTTTGACGCTGTTTGACGGGGTAAATCTGTCAACTAGGCGACAGTGTTGATGTATTTAAGTTAATCGGGGTTTATTGGTGAGGGAATATGTAGGTGATTGATAAACGGCAAATACTCAGAGCCAACCCGTTGCTGTCGGGTTTGCCAGCCGATGTTGTTGAGCAGCTAATGGTGGTGAGCACGGTGCGAACGCTTGCCGACGGCGAGTGCCTGTATAGTCAGGGCGATGAAGGGGATGGCTTATTTGGCGTAATTCAGGGACGAGTGCGCTTGAGTAATACCAGTAAGGACGGCAAGGAATTACTGGTTATGTTAGTTGAGCCGGGTGATTGGATTGGCGAAATTTCTCTGCTAGATGGCCTGCCGCGCAGTCACGATGCATTCGCTGTGGGGGAAGGCGCGGTACTATTTTTGCCCCGCGCCAAATTCGATTCGCTGCTGACAGCACGCCCTGAACTGTATCAACATTTTATTCCCATGCTCTGCCGCAAACTGCGGTTGGCATTAAGCTACGTGGAAGGCGCTGCGCTATTTTCCCTAACCGAGCGTTTGGCTCAGCGAATTTTAGAATTGCTGACTTTTTATGGCGTTGACGATGGCGGCATTGGTCGCCTAATTGACGTGCATTTGCCTCAGGAGGATCTAGCAAAAATGCTGGGCGTGTCTCGTCAGGCCATAAGCCGAGAGTTAAAGCGTCTCGAAACGGAGGGCGTTATAGAATTGAGTTACGGGAAGTTGCGGGTACTCGATAAGGC
The DNA here is from genome assembly GCF_001586255.1 of Zhongshania aliphaticivorans. Taxonomy (NCBI): domain Bacteria; kingdom Pseudomonadati; phylum Pseudomonadota; class Gammaproteobacteria; order Cellvibrionales; family Spongiibacteraceae; genus Zhongshania; species Zhongshania aliphaticivorans. Next base: position 3,062,299 of record NZ_CP014544.1, on the reverse strand, counting down.
GGCGTTGGAGCGGGAACGTGCATAACAGCGTGAATAGCGCGGCGCCGCCGCGCTATAGAACTTAGAAGTTATAGACCAGAGTGACCGCTGTTTCACGATCCATGTGCACAGTGCCGGTAGGCACGGTTTCGTTGTAGGTCAGGGTGTAGCTGAGTTTGAGGCCCAGTCCGCCGACGATTTTTGTCTTTAACGAGGTTACGGATTTGGTGACGGTATTCTCGTCGCCCGCTTCTGCACTCAGTTTTTGTACAAAGGTGGCGGTTTCCGATACGGCGGCTTTAAATTCGGTGGACAGGTGTAAAATGGCTTCAGATACCTGCCCGTCACCCGCTGCACTGCCATTTTCAAATTCACTTACCCTGAAACCAGGACCGATTTCTGCGTCCCACGTCATTTTAGGGGTTTTTAACAGTCGTCTACCGTAACCACCGGCGATGGTTGCCTGATACACATAGCCGCTAAAGCGATCTTTGGTGGCCGACGCATAGCCAAAACTGTAATTAAACTCACTGAAGTCATAGGCCAGCCGGTTGCTCAGTGCATATTTTTCTGCTGAACGCACGCCAGCGGCTTCGCTATTTTGTGCCTCGGCAGCAATATCGTAGGTCCACTGGCCATTGACTCGCTTGGCGTCGGTCTTAGCGATAACGCTCGACTCTTCACTATTACCCTCGAGCTGGAAGTAGCCGAATTCGACATCGCCGTTCCAGAAGTCTGTTTGGTTGGTTTGAGCAAATGCTGTACTGGTGCCTAGCAAGGCAGCCAGTGCGGCCACCTTACTTGTCTTTATATTGGTCATTGTTGTCCTTACTTGAAATGTAAAATTAAGACTCTTTGTGGAAGTGAACATCCATCTGCGGGTAGGGAATGCCGATGCCAGCAGTGTCAAAGGCATTTTTGAGATCTTCTACTAGTTTCCAGCGTGTGGGCCAGTAATCAGCGGTGGCTACCCAGGGGCGACAGAGCAGGTTCACCGACGAGTCACCTAACTCCGACACGACAATTGTGGCCGCGGGGTCTTTAAGAATACGGGTGTCCGCCTCAACCAGTTTTTGTAGAATTTCCTTGGCTAGACGCATATCGGCGTCATAGGAGATACCCACCACAAGATCGATACGGCGCCGGGGCATCACGCTGTAGTTGGTGATCGCATCCGACATTACTTTTGAATTGGGAATCACTATTCGCTTGTAGTCGCCGGTGAGCAAAATAGTAGAGAACAAACTGATACTTTCAACGGTGCCTGAACAACCGCCGGCATCGACCCAGTCGCCCACTTTACAAGGCCGAAAGGCAATAAGCAGCACACCTGCGGCAAAGTTAGCCAGAGAACCCTGCAGGGCTAAACCAACGGCTAGGCCTGCGGCACCCAGTGCAGCAATCACGGAGGCGGTTTGAATTCCGGCGTGAGCTAAAGCTGGAATGGCGCCCAGTGCAAAGAGTATGAAAAAAACCAGTTTGCCAATAAAGTTGGTCAGGGTTAAGTCAATGTTGCGCTTCGCCATAGCGGCTTTAATGACGCTTGATACAAACTTGGCTATCCAATAGCCAATGAGGATCATGGCTAAGGCGCCAGCAACCTGTAAGCCTATTGCTGCAGCGTCGGGACCGTATTCTTCAATAAGTAGCTGAATTTCTTTAGAGTCCATACATCTCCAGTTGATCTCTAGTGAATTTAACCCTAATTATAAACATGGACGGGAACCCTACCACAATGGCCATGCCGCGAATCAGCGTGAGGGCAACGGTCATATTTATGCTGGACTCAGTTTAAAAGGGCCAGGTTGTTGACTCGGCACCACCGTCGACTTCAATTATTTTACCGCTTATCCAACGCGCGGCGGGAGAGGCTAAGAACAGGGCTGCAGCAGCAATATCTTGCGGTTGCCCCAAGCTCTTGAGTGGCGTGAGGGCGGTCATTTTTTCTTGGATTTCGGTATTGAGAAATTGGCCGAGGGCTTCGGTGAGTATGGTGCCAGGGGCAACGGCATTGACGCGAATGTCTGGGGCGAAATCGGCCGCCAATAGTTTTGTCATTTGGGTCAGTGCAGCTTTGGCCGTGCCATAGCTGCTGAAACCGGCTTGACAATAGCGTGCTACAGCAGAGGTAATGTTAATAACATTGCCTCTGCTGGCCAAAAGTGAAGGCTGGCAAAGCTGGGTAAGAGTGAATGCACTGGTTACATTAAAATTAAAGTCGCGATTAAACGCTTTAGCGTCGGTTTTTAATGGATCGTTAGGATAGGCGCCCCCCGCGTTATTGACCAAGATACTGATTTTGCCAAACTGTTCGAGACTGCTCTGTACCAGCTTGGCTAAATCGTCCTCGCTGCTTACGTCGCAGCTAATGGCGAGGGCTTTGCCACCCGCCTGGCGGCATTGCGCGGCGGTATCGTCAATATCAGCTTGGGTGCGCGCGGCGCACACGACAGATGCGCCTGCTTGAGCAAAAGCAATTGCAATGGCGCGACCAATACCGCGGCCCGCGCCGGTAATAATCGCGACCTCGCCCTGGAGAGAAAACAAATCTTGTATAGCCATGTTCTTATCCTTTTACGGTAACCATTTGTGTGTGCAGCCCATGAGCACGAGGGCTTCTGCTGGCCATAGCCTCGCGATTGCCTCCCGGTGGGTCAATGGTAATTTCGCTCAGCTAGCTGACGTTTTTACTCCGCTTGCATTTAGCTGTTTAAATGATAATGATTATCATTTAGTATTGAGCTTGATCGATTAATGGAGAGTGATGATGGCAATGCGATTTTTATGTGAGTCTCACCGTCAGCAACTGCTGCGCAATCAGGCGGTCGCGGAGATCCGCTGGGATGAATGGATGGAGGCCGGCCGGGAGGCCTTTAGCAATAAAGAATGGTTGGTGGCCCTGAGGTATTTAGGGCCTAGCTATGAATTGAGTGACTTATTGCTTAAGCGCGCGTGGGCACCGGACCTACCTTGTTTAGATCGCTTTATGCTGTCGGGGCATTTTTTAGCGGAGTGCTTGCGTCACTGCGGCGAAACTCAGTTGCAGCGGCACTGTTTATTGGAGGTACATCATCGCCTTTTGGCTATTTTACGTAGCGCGCAAGGGGCTGAATTGCCATTGCATCGGAATATTGAGATATCTTTGCAAATGCTGTCTCGTCATTATGAGGCGGTTGGGGAGGCGGACTTACTTGTCGCTTGTGAGCAGGAGACTCGACGCCTACTGTGCAGGTGCGTACATTAATGACGAGTGCCTATTTTGTTAGTGGCCCTATCTGTGTATTAAATACTGTGTTCGCAAATAATAATAAAATCAGCTAGATATGTGTGTTGTAGTGCCTGTAAGGTAGCTATTAGCGCCGTCCCCTTAATCGAGCTCCCTGCGACTGCCATCTTGAATTGCAAATTGCGAATACTTTTGCGAGTTAACGCCAAATTAACCGTCTATTATTATTTGGTATTTCCCGCTTAGCCGTGCTGAATTTCTAAGATGTTGAAATATAATAAAAAATATTACTTATTCGCAGTTTGGGAATAATGGCTCGTTTTCTGCAAATAACCTTGTATCAAATTAAAGTTTGCTGGCATGACGTCGGTTCAGGCGATACAGGTAGAGAGCGATGAAAATAGTAGCAGTAGTATTAGTGGGTTTAATCACCGGGTGCAGTGAATTTCATGCCGTTAATCACAGTGACGTTCATTATAGCTATGGTCAGCAGTCTGAGTATGGGGCAGCGAATGCCTATTTAGACAGCGATGGCGACGGTGTATTAGATTTTGGTGATTTGTGTCCCAAAACGCCCCGAGGTAGCAGCGTAAGCACTGAGGGCTGCCCCACTGCTTATCAGATTAACGGCGATTTCATTACCGCCAAAAAATGTGCAGAACCGGTTTTTTAAGTGAATTACATCTCGTTTGCTCAATTAAGTGACAAAAATTGAACTATAAATTGAGAGCGACCAAGAAGTCTCATCGGTTTTTACCTTGTGACAACAATCAATCACCACAGGGTAATTTGGAGGATAAGGGAATGAAGTTTAAGTGGAATGCAGTTGTTATTGCACTGCTACTTGCAGTGGCCGCGCCAGTCAGTGCGCTGCCTGAAAACGGACTGAAGTTTGTTGAAACCGCAGACGGTCGTCAGTCTGCCCGCACTCGCGAGCTAGTGCAGTGGACTCATTCTCGTCTAGTGTTTGAAAAGACATTGAAGCGAGTAGCGGTTGGCCAAGAGTCCACTATGCAGGTCGAGGTACTTGGTGCTAACGAAGTTTTGGCACTGGCTAAAAAAGTAGGTCGAACCAGTATTATGGTTTGGTATACCGACGGTAGCAGCGAAACCTTTCTGTTTAGTGTCGTAGAGGATCTTTCGGTACTTCGCAGTGCCTTGAGCGATATCCATCGCAATATTCGCATCCAGTTGGCGCCAGACCGTGCAGCGTTGGTGTTGCGCGGCAAAGTGCCCACTGTCGATTTTCGGATGGCGGCTGAAAGCGCAGCACGTAATTATTTAGATGTGGGTTTAGGTGGCAGCCGCGGTAACGTCGACGTGCTAATGCAATCTTCTGGCTTGGGTGCAGCGGTTCAAGATTCTAATTTCCGCGTGCAGTCTGCGGCGAATAAGTCGCCACGTAATGCCATTCGCGGTGGCGCGACCGTAATTAACTTAATTCAAGTTGAAACCCTGCCCTTAAATATAACTGAAAAGCTGAAAAGCGCTATCGCGGGTATCGGTGGTGAGGACGTGACTATTCGCCGGATTCAGCGCGGAGACCTGCAAGATAATTTGGAAGATACCCTTATCCTTGCAGGTTCTGTTGAGAATCAAGTTGTACTCACTCGGGTTTTGAATATTGCCTCTCGCTTATTTACGGGGCAAGACGCCGAGAGTGATATGCGTGCAATCACCAATGAGTCTGGTGGATTAACTGGCGGCCGGAGCAGTAGTGGCAACAATAGCTTTGGCGGTGGTAATGGTCAAAGTGGCGGCAATAGCCTGGGTGGCGGCGGTGGCCTTGGTAATGAACTGAGTAAAAACATTGGTCGCTCAACCTTGGTTTCGGTTGGCGGTGGTCGAATCTTGTCAATGATCGACGTCCGCGACCTGCCTCAGGTACGCGTCTCGGTGCAAATGCATGAAATTAGTCGCAGCCGTCTTAAAAGCTGGCGTCCAGATTTGACCGCGGTCAGCAATGGCTACGACAACAGTACGGTATTTGGTTTAAATGGCTCTTCGCAGCGAGCCACTGGCGCATCTCAAGTAGAAACGGCGCTTCAGGTTTTAGGCGGCACCTTACTTGGAAATATCCAGGTAGGTGGCAGTGATATGGCCTTCGACCTTTTATTCTCGCTCTTAGAAGAAGAGGGTATTTCACGCACCTTGTCACGTCCAACCTTGACTGTGCTTGCCGGTGAAACCGCAACCTTCCGCGCCGGTGGCGAAGTGCCAGTGCCCCGTGCCTTTGCTCCCTCAGGTTTGTCGGGTGACGACAGCGTGGGCAGTAATGCCGCCGGTGTGTTTAGCGGTACCGATTTTAAATCCTTTGGTGTTGAGCTAGAGGTGCGTGCCATGGTGGGTGAAAACGACAAAATCACCTTAGATTTGCGCCCCACCATCTCTATGCCTGATACCAAGTTGACTCAGGATATTGCTGGCAGTACGGGGTCAACGCTGAATAGTACCGCCTTTAATGTGCGGACAATTAATACCTCTACTCGCTTGATTGACGGTCAGCCTTTGATTATCGGTGGCTTGGTAAGCCGTGACGTATCAGATAATGAAAGTCACACACCGGGTTTGAGTAGCGTGCCAGTGCTTGGCAACTTGGCTAAATCATCGAGCAAAAATGACAGTGATCGCGAACTCATTATTGTGGTTACCCCCACGATTGTTCGTGAACCAAAACATGAAGTGGCCCTGTGGCAATTCCCTGCAAATACCGAATTGTTACTGCGTAGCCTAGTTGTGCCGCCTAAAGGAACGCGCAACTACAGCAATGGACGGGAGAAATAAAATGACATTACTTAACAACAGCGTACGCACTTTGTTGCTTGCCACCGCGTTTATTATGACGGGCTGTGTGTCGATGGATCAGCACCGAGATGCGCATCCTGATCCAGATACTCGCTTAAACCAAATGTTGGCGATGTATGAAAAAACAGACGACTTCGGTAATTCCTGCAATGAATTATGGAATGCCTATAGTGCGACCACAGATTGCGAACGGATTCAGCGTGAGGTGGAGCGCCTGGGTATTGAGTTTCCGAACCATCCGCGGATTATGATGGCTAATGCCACCATGCAATATCAGGCTGGACGCCCAGACAAGGCACAATTTACCCTAGACCAGTTGTTGGCTGATCGAGGTCCACACCCTGAAGCGGCAATACTACGGACTAAAATTGCGTTGGAAGAGGGTAATACCGCGCGCGCTAGAGCGGTGCTGCAAAAGCAGATTATTATCAGCCCATCAAACTTTGAGCTGCGCGAAGCATTGGCCTCAACCTATTATATAGAAGGCAAATACGACGAAGCCGCTAAGGCACTGAGTGCGGCAGGTAGATTAGGTGCGCCGGGCTGGCGTCTCTCCTATCACCAAGGCTTGATTCGCGAGGCGCGTAAAGATTGGAAAGGCGCCTGTAGTTTGTATTTGATGTCCATAGAGCAGCGGCCAGACTTCCAAGCACCGTCGGCACGGTTGATCGGTCTCACCGAGCATGAGAGCTGTCGCGCGCTAGCCGATGGTCGAGGCTATAACGTAAGAAGGTGATCATTGTTGTTGCCTTACTAGAAGGGCCAAGCTAAATGCTTGGCCCTTTTTTTTGATCTTCAAAAAGCAATTCCATTAATTTTACTTAAACCGCGTTGCAAAATGAAAACCACATTGGTTTAGGCGCTAATTTTCTTGTTCTGGTGTCACGCTGAATTTCATTGGGTAAAGGTTTTTAATTCAGTAAGCTGCTGTTTTATAACAATAAAAAATAAATTATCGCGATCACCTTCAGTCTGGCACGTCACCTGCAATCTATTAATCAGAAATTCAGAAACGGTCTGGTAGAGATCTACGAATTTCGCCAAACCATTAAATTAACGCTTAACTATTTTTAAATTATTAAAGGTGAACATTATGAAGATTCAAAGCAAATCAAGCATCCGCAACAAGAAGCAGGGCGGTTTTATCATGACCACTGAGTTGGTTCTGTTAACCACCACTATGGTTGTTGGCATGATCGTAGGCCTAGTATCAATGCGCGACTCAGTTAACGCCGAGATGGAAGATGTTGCCGAAGCAATTGGCGCCCTGGATCAAAGCTACGCCTTTGACGGCATCAAGAACAACCAGAACACCGCGGTTATTGCTGGTTCAGGCTTTGATGACGCGATTGACGCTCTGGCTGGCGACGACACTGGCTTCACCTTTGTAGTTGACTCAGACGAAGGCCCAGGTAGCACTAACACTGCTGACACTCAGGCTTCTAGCGCCGGTTTGCAGACTTCGCCTCTCTAAGGGCGGCTTCCTTAGCGCCTGGGGGCGCTAAGGCTTAAACGAACTCAAGCTCCAAACACTGACACGAAATTTTAAAACTACTCTTAAATAAACAGGTGAACATTATGAAGATTCAAAGCAAATCAAGCATCCGCAACAAGAAGCAGGGCGGTTTCATTATGACCACTGAGTTGGTTCTTCTGACCACGACTATGGTTGTCGGCATGATCGTAGGCCTCGTATCAATGCGCGACTCAGTTAACGCGGAGATGGAAGATGTTGCTGAAGCAATTGGCGCCTTGGATCAAAGCTACGCCTTTGACGGCATTAAGAACAACCAGAACACCGCTGTTATTGCTGGTTCAGGCTTTGATGACGCAGTTGATACTTTGGCTGGCGACGACACTGGCTTTACCTTCACTATCGATAATGACGAAGGCCCAACAGGTAACACTGCTGACACTCAGGCATCTAGCGCAGGCTTGCAGACCGCTCCTCTGTAAGGACGAGCACCTTAGCGCCTGAATCAGGTGCTAAAATTTCAATAAGCAATTGAAAAGCGATGGCGCCCAAGGGCGCCATCGCTTTTTTTGTTGGTTCGATGACGCGCTTAAGCGTGTTTATTTAGCCCAGGAGGCCGTAAAGGCCCTTCTACTGCCTTGTCTCACAAGCTTTGAATACATAAAGCCAGAAATCCTCTGCAGGCTGAGGTGGGCGTAACAAACAATTCTCATTAAACCGCTTCGCAAAATGAAAATCACATTGCTTTAGGTCGTAGTCTCCTCCCGCTGGTTCGCTTTTAGATTCTGTTAAGAATATGTTTTGTTTTACATAAGCTGCTGTTTTTTAACAATAAAAAATAAATTATCGCTATTGTCTTCAGTCTGGCACGTCACCTGCAATCTATTAATCAGAAATTCAGAAACGGTCTGGTAGAGATCTACGAATTTCGCCAAACCATTAAATTAACGCTTAACTATTTTTAAATTATTAAAGGTGAACATTATGAAGATTCAAAGCAAATCAAGCATCCGTAACAAGAAGCAGGGCGGTTTCATTATGACCACTGAGTTGGTTCTTCTGACCACGACTATGGTTGTCGGCATGATCGTAGGCCTCGTATCAATGCGCGACTCAGTTAACGCGGAGATGGAAGATGTTGCTGAAGCAATTGGCGCCTTGGATCAAAGCTACGCCTTTGACGGCATCAAGAACAACCAGAACACTGCGGTTATTGCTGGTTCAGGCTTTGATGATGCAGTTGATGCACTGGCTGGCGACGACACTGGCTTCACCTTCACTATCGATAATGACGAAGGCCCAACAGGTGACACTGCTGATGCCCAGGCTTCTAGCGCCGGCTTGCAGACTTCGCCTCTCTAAGGGCGGCCTCCTTAGCGCCTGAGGGCGCTAAGGCTTAAACGAATTCAAGCTCCAAACACTGACACGAAATTTTAAAACTACTTTTAAATACACAGGTGAACATTATGAAGATTCAAAGCAAATCAAGCATCCGTAACAAGAAGCAGGGCGGTTTCATCATGACCACTGAGTTGGTTCTTCTGACCACGACTATGGTTGTCGGCATGATCGTAGGCCTAGTATCCATGCGCGATTCTGTTAACGCCGAAATGGAAGATGTCGCCGAAGCAATTGGCGCCCTAGATCAAAGCTACGCCTTTGACGGCATCAAGAACAACCAGAACACCGCGGTTATCGCTGGTTCAGGCTTTGATGACGCGATTGACGCACTGGCTGGCGACGACACCGGCTTCACCTTCACTATCGATAATGACGAAGGCCCAACAGGTGACACTGCTGACACTCAGGCATCTAGCGCTGGTCTGCAGGCTTCACCTTTGTAAGGTTTAGTACTAAAGCCCCGGCCTTAGGACTGGGGCTTAACAAGCAATTAAAAAGCAATTAAAAAGCGATGCAGCCTTTGGCCGCATCGCTTTTTTGCTGTTGGTTTGGGATGAATATCAAGCGGCTAGCCTCACTCCTTGGCTCGAACGTCGCTGTTTAGGTGCGCCTCTTAGACTTGCTTTCTGTCTTCGCTGCGAAATTTACACGCGAACATTTATACCGCTTCGCAAAATGAAAATCATATTCGTTTAGGCGCTAATTTCCTTGTTCTGGTGCCGCTCTGAATTTCATTTGGCAAAGGTCTATGTTTCAGTAAGCTATTGTTTTTTAACAATAAAAAATAAATTATCGCTATTGTCTTCAGTCTGGCACGTCACCTGCAGTCTATTAATCAGAAATTCAGAAACGGTCTGGTAGAGATCTACGAATTTCGCCAAACCATTAAATTAACGCTTAACTATTTTTAAATTATTAAAGGTGAACATTATGAAGATTCAAAGCAAATCAAGCATCCGTAACAAGAAGCAGGGCGGTTTCATCATGACCACTGAGTTGGTTCTGTTAACCACGACTATGGTTGTTGGCATGATCGTAGGCCTAGTATCGATGCGCGATTCTGTTAACGCCGAGATGGAAGATGTTGCCGAAGCGATTGGCGCCCTGGATCAAAGCTACGCCTTTGACGGCATCAAGAACAACCAGAACACTGCGGTTATTGCTGGTTCAGGCTTTGATGATGCAGTTGATGCACTGGCTGGCGACGACACTGGCTTCACCTTTGTAGTTGACTCAGACGAAGGCCCAGGTAGCACTAACACTGCTGACACTCAGGCATCTAGCGCTGGTCTGCAGACTTCACCTTTGTAAGGTTTAGTACTAAAGCCCCGGCCTTAGGACTGGGGCTTAACAAGCAATTAAAAAGCAATTAAAAAGCGATGCAGCCTTTGGCCGCATCGCTTTTTTGCTGTTGGTTTGGGATAAATATCAAGCGGCTAGCCTCACTCCTTGGCTCGAACGTCGCTGTTTAGGTGCGCCTCTTAGACTTGCTTTCTGTCTTCGCTGCGAAATTTACAAGCGAATAATTAAACCGCTTTGCAAAATGCAATTCACCCTGCTTTAGGCGCGAATTATTCGTGATTGATGAGCTAATGTATTCGACTTTTCTGTGTTTTGGTTTGTCGTAAGATACTGATTTGTAAAAATAAAAAATAAATTATCGCGATCTCATTCAGTCTGGCACGTCACCTGCAATCTATTAATCAGAAATTCAGAAACGGTCTGGTAGAGATCTACGAATTTCGCCAAACCATTAAATTAACGCTTAACTATTTCTACATTATTAAAGGTGAACATTATGAAAATTCAAAGCAAATCAAGCATCCGTAACAAGAAGCAGGGCGGTTTCATCATGACCACTGAGTTGGTTCTTCTGACCACGACTATGGTTGTTGGCATGATCGTAGGCCTAGTATCAATGCGCGACTCAGTTAACGCCGAGATGGAAGATGTTGCCGAAGCAATTGGCGCCCTGGATCAAAGCTACGCCTTTGACGGCATCAAGAACAACCAGAACACTGCGGTTATTGCTGGTTCAGGCTTTGATGATGCAGTTGATGCACTGGCTGGCGACGACACTGGCTTCACCTTCACTATCGATAATGACGAAGGCCCAACAGGTGACACTGCTGATGCCCAGGCTTCTAGCGCCGGCTTGCAGACTTCGCCTCTCTAAGGGCGGCCTCCTTAGCGCCTGAGGGCGCTAAGGCTTAAACGAATTCAAGCTCCAAACACTGATACGAAATTTTAAAACTACTCTTAAATAAACAGGTGAACATTATGAAGATTCAAAGCAAATCAAGCATCCGTAACAAGAAGCAGGGCGGTTTCATCATGACCACTGAGTTGGTTCTTCTGACCACGACTATGGTTGTCGGCATGATCGTAGGCCTAGTATCCATGCGCGATTCTGTTAACGCCGAAATGGAAGATGTTGCCGAAGCGATTGGCGCCCTGGATCAAAGCTACGCCTTTGACGGCATTAAGAACAACCAGAACACTGCGGTTATTGCTGGTTCAGGTTTTGATGACGCAGTTGATACTTTGGCTGGCGACGACACTGGCTTCACCTTCACTATTGACAATGACGAAGGCCCAACAGGTGACACTGCTGATGCCCAGGCTTCTAGCGCCGGTTTGCAGACTTCGCCTTTGTAAGGTTTAGTTCCTAAATACCTTGGCCTTAGTGCTAGGGTTTTAATTCATAAAAGCAATGGTGCCTTAGGCGCCATTGCTTTTTATTTTGAGGAGCCCTAAGGGTGAGGCTGAAGTCTGTTGATTAATTTGATTTTCATTTTGCAATTCATGATTGAGAAAGTTTATTTCAGAGCAGCAGGTCCTCGTTAAATGTTCTTTAAGCTACTGATATTTAACTATTTATAGTTACGTTCTCTGTTGGCTAGAAAATTGCTTTACCTGTATTAGAAGCGACGATTAATGTGTCGAAAAATTATTAGTACATGAAATAAATTAATGAGGTTTAACATGAAACGCAAACTAACAGGCAGCGCAACAGCATCATTGGTATTGTTTTTTGCATCTAGCATGTTGGCGTCGGTACTGGGCCTTCGTCAGGTTGACAGGATGACCACTGAGCCAGGTTGGGTAGCGGGAGGCGATATTGCCGCGGGCGCGGTGATAATGCCCAATATGCTTAAAGAGGCGAGAATTAGTGACGGCGCTAATGTTATGTCCGATCCGCGCTCTTTGTTTGGTAAGCGCCTTAAAATTGCTAAAAAAGAGGGTGACACGTTTAAGCCCGACGATATTGCTCCAGCGCCAGCCCGCAAAACCCTGGCACAAGCGATTCCCGAGGGACGGGTGCTATACACCCTGATCCCCAATGCTGGCGGTATTCCGCACTCACAATTGACCGGTGGTGATCGTCTGGATGTACTGGTGACGGGCCGTGGTGGTGTAAGAACCGTGGCGAGGGATGTTCGCCTCATTGGGGTGATGGACGGTAGCGCAAAGTCACAGGCTGCGGCTGACGGCGGCCCGATTAGTATGCTTAAGCAAAAGCCCAAGAATAAGTCTGGAAGTAGAACCGGCGTGTCGTTGGTGGTTGCGGTCTACCCAGATGATGTTTACCCGCTTGCCAGCATTGGCAGCAACGATAAGGTGAGCTTGGTACTGCACGGCAGCCGTGACCTGGCGGATGGCCAGCCGCTTCGAGTAAGAGCGGTACCAACTCATCGTTCGGTAGAAGTGGTATCGGGTTTGAGTCGCAGCAAGGTGCATATCCGTCTATGATAACGACATAGGCGAGTTGAATGGCGCTGCGTGTTCCATTTTTGCGAACCATATAAGTACCTTAAGCGAATTAAGGTGCTGAAGCTGGGGAGAGTATTCTGGAATGCATTGCAAAATGCGAAAAATCCGGTCGAATAGAAAAATAATTGCAAAATGCAAAAGCAATTCCCCTAAGCTTGTTGTTTATGTCCTCTTAACTTATTGAAATTTATAAAGATAATATATTGTCAGGCCGTTTTCTGAAGCTGGCACGTTGGCTGCAATACATACTGTAATAGGAAAGTTGATACGACTTTCACACCGCATACAGTAAATGCCAGACTACAGAATCGGAGAAATACCATGAAACGCAAACTAACAGGCAGCGCAACAGCATCATTAATTCTGTTCTTTGCATCAAGCATGTTGGCGTCGGTACTGGGCCTTCGTCAGGTTGACAGGATGACCACTGAGCCAGGTTGGGTAGCGGGAGGCGATATTGCCGCGGGCGCGGTGATAATGCCCAATATGCTTAAAGAGGCGAGAATTAGTGACGGCGCTAATGTTATGTCCGATCCGCGCTCTTTGTTTGGTAAGCGCCTTAAAATTGCTAAAAAAGAGGGTGACACGTTTAAGCCCGACGATATTGCTCCAGCGCCAGCCCGCAAAACCCTGGCACAAGCGATTCCCGAGGGACGGGTGCTATACACCCTGATCCCCAATGCTGGCGGTATTCCGCACTCACAATTGACCGGTGGTGATCGTCTGGATGTACTGGTGACGGGCCGTGGTGGTGTAAGAACCGTGGCGAGGGATGTTCGCCTCATTGGGGTGATGGACGGCAGCGCAAAGTCACAGGCTGCGGCTGACGGCGGCCCGATTAGTATGCTTAAGCAAAAGCCCAAGAATAAGTCTGGAAGTAGAACCGGCGTGTCGTTGGTGGTTGCGGTCTACCCAGATGATGTTTACCCGCTTGCCAGCATTGGCAGCAACGATAAGGTGAGCTTGGTACTGCACGGCAGTCATGACCTGGCGGATGGCCAGCCGCTTCGAGTAAGAGCGGTGCCAACCCACCGTTCAATAGAAGTAGTATCGGGTTTGAGTCGCAGCAGAGTGAATATTCGACTGTAAGTTTAGTGAAAAATAGCTTGATCCTTAGTGAATTTGAAGTGGAGATAGACTTGTGAATATTTTGGGCGATGAGAACAAGGACAAAGGTGGCGCAGATTATTTTCGACGCCTAAGGGGCATGGTTCATCGCCGCTTAATCGATACGCTAGACAGTGATGGCGCTAAATCACTCGGCGACACCAGCCAGGTAAAAGAGAAACTAGAATGGATTGTTAATGATTTAAGCCGCAGCCGCGGTGTAGAAATATCACAAGCAGAACGTAATCAACTTGAGCGCGAAATTCTTGAAGAGTTAAGCGGCATGGGCCCATTGGCGCCCTTTATGCTTGAAGATGATATTACCGACATTCTAGTCAATGGTGCCCACGAAATTTGGATTGATCGCGCCGGCCGCCTCCAAAAAACGGACGCGCGCTTTGACGACGAAGCCCATTTGCGGCGATTCTTAGATCGTATTATTGGCGTTCAAGGCCGACACCTTGATGCGAGTACACCAATGGTAGATGCAAAATTAGCCGATGGCAGTCGCTTGCATGCAGTGATACCGCCGCTTTGTTCAAAGGGCGCGGTTGTCTCAATCCGGCGTTTCCGTAAAGAAAGAATAGAACCTGCGGACCTTGTGACAGGCGGATTTATCAGTCAGCCGATGCTTGATCTTCTGCAAATGGCCGTGGAGGCAGGTGTGAATGTTATTGTGGCAGGAAGTGCGGCGGCGGGTAAAACCACCTTGTTAAATGTGCTTTCTAAATCGATTCCGGATCATGAACGCATTATCACTATAGAAGAAACTTCTGAGCTGCGCTTGGATCACCCCCACGTCATTCCCCTTGAGTCCCGACCTGGTAACTTAGAAGGTATTGGTAGCGTTAATCTTCGTGAGCTAGTTCGAACCGCATTGCGGATGCGCGCAGATCGCATCATAGTTGGTGAGGTGCGCGGCGGCGAAGTTATGGATATGCTACAGGCCATGAATGTAGGACATGATGGCAGTTTAACCACTGTTCACGCCAATAGCCTAGCTGACGTGCTACGCCGCTTAGAGTCCCTAGCACTAATGAGTGACTCTGGTGTGCCCCGCGATTCGGTTAAGGAAATGATCGCCTCTGCCATTCAGGTGGTCGTGCACGTAATGCGTTTTCGTGACGGTTCGCGCCGTGTGGTGAGCCTTGGTGAAGTGGTGCGTGACGGCGGTGAATTGTCCGTCAAAGAATTGTTCCGGTTTAAAACCGAGGGCCTCAATGATGAGGGGCGTATTCAGGGTAAACACTGGTACACCGGTGAGAAGGTAGACTTTTTGGAGCGCGTAGAGGCTCAGGGCTTTTCTGTTGATATTGATCTCGGGCCCGCTCTGGACGTAAGGAGTGCGGTGTCGTGATAGATATACTGTTGGTTGCACTGTGTGTTTGTGTCGCCTTGTATTCAGCTTATTTTTTCTGGAGTAATCGTACCGCGAGTTCCGCGACAAGTACCCCAGTGGATGTATTGTTTGAAGACAAACCTATACGAGTCCGTAAGCCGTCGAAATTGCGCGGTAGCTTACGAACCTTAAATTTACAAGTTGAACCCATACTGGTCATCGCCATTATTGGTATACTTGGCGCCTGTGTGTACTTTCTGTTTATTGAGTTATTTCCAGATATGGGCCGGTTTGCGCTTCTCGCTGCCGCCGGCTTTACCTGCATGGCATTTTTTATAATCAATGATATGAGCTTGTGGCGCCGTCGTAAGTTTGAAGAGCGTCTCGTTGATTCTCTCGATTTAATTCAGGCCGCGATTCAAGGCGGGGTGACGGCAAGACACGCCTTACTGGTGGCGGCAGATGCATCTGACGGCGCAATAAAGAAAGAGCTAACGGAAATCGTTGAACGCCTCGATTACGGTTTAACCATTGAAGTTGCCGTTGATCGCATGCAAAAGCGCTATGACACCGAAGGGGTGCGTTTATTTTCGCAGGCGCTAATCTCCAAGTGGCATTCAGGTAGTGATTTTGGCTTGTTGTTAAAGTCCATTAGTGAACTTATTCGCGATCAATTGCGGTTGCGGATGCTGATTACGGGTCAATTGTCTGGGGTTCGCTATTCCGCCGTATTTACGGGTGCGCTGCCATATTTGTTGGTGCCGCTATTTTTGTGGCGTGAACCCCATTGGTTTGACCCCTTAAAAAATAATCCCGACGGCGCGACATACGTATTAGGCGCTATATTACTACAAGTGTTTGGTTACCTTTGGTTGCGTCGCCTGTTGAGGACAGAACTATGAACGAGAGCTGGTGGTTTGACCTGGGTGTACTCGTACTGTTGATGTTTATTGGCGCTATCGCGCTAAAGATGCGGTCTGGCGGTATTGAACAGGTTACTGAGAAGGAGTTTGACGGATTTGACTTCGACGATGACAAACGGCGATTTTCAGTTTATCCCCGCAAGTTGATTCGGCAAAGTGGCTATTCTCCTGAGAAACTTTTTTGGGTTTACTGGATTAGTAAGGTGGTGTTAGCTGTTTTAGTACCGATGGTATTACTCGAGATATTTCAAGAGGGTTTGCTATTATGGGCTGTGCTGCTTATTGGTGTTGTTAGTTTTGTAATTATTGACCTCTGGTTTCTGTTGGCGCGGAAAAGTCGGCGCTCGTCGATAGAGCGATCACTCTCATTTTTTGCTAATTTGATGGTGGTCTACTTAAAATCAGGATTGAGCTTAACCCGCGCTTTTGATAGCGCAGCGCAATACGGTTTGAGTCGTAAAAATCCGCTCTCGCAAGAAGTGAGTCTCTTGCTGCGTGAAATTGACGCTGGCCGCGCTCGTGACGAAGCCTTTACTCGGCTTGCCAAACGAACCGGAGTACAAGATTTACGCCGTCTCGCGGCAGTGCTGAACGTTGGCTTTAAAGTGGGTTCACCAGTGGCCGATACTTTAGAGGCGCAAGCGCAGTTATTACGTGCGAGACAGGCGCAGCAGGGAACCGCATTAGTAAACCGTAAGACGATGGAAGCAATGCTACCCATGCTGATGGTGTGTTTTCCCATGTTCATCGTGCTGATATTTTACCCTGCTGGAGCTCAAGTCATTGAGGTCATGGCAGCATTAAAAGACTTATTTTAAACGCGGCGGCAATGGGTCGTGAAAAATGATTGGCGGGAGCCTGTATTTACATGAATGATCTTGTTAAAAAATCGAATTTCTCAGGAACTAAGCCTCAACGTGTTCGGCAGAAAGGTTTTATTATCACGATTGAACTGATACTCATCAGCACAGTTTTGGTCATTGGTACGTTTGTCGGTATTGTCGCAATACGTGATGCTTTGTTTAAGCAATACGTGCAGAAGCAGTCCCGTGAAGTGACGGTTTACGATGCCAATGGCTTGATCTTGGGTAAGGCCGTAGATTACGACGAGCATGAAGCGCCGCGGATTCCCTATATTGACCGCACAGTTGCGCCACTGTCGCCAGACCCAGAACATCGTAATTATCGCGCGCTGATCAGTATTCGTGACGACCGATTTACATCTCGGGAAGCTGTTTACTATGACGGCGCAGATTGCACCGGAACGCCTTGTATTAAAGCCTCTAGCGACGAAGCAGCAGACAATGTTGGTATAGAGAATTTGTCGGCTACCGGTGCGGTGAGTTATCTCTATAAGTTGCAAGACGGTCCTACCTACGCCATTGGTCGATCACCCGACGGTATTAAAGGTTTTTTATTCCGCGAAACAGCGAGCGCCTGCGCGATACAGCCAGAGGCAATAAAATCCCGCTATATGTCGCAAAAGGTGGTGACGGGCAGCCCCTGTGAACCTGTTAGCACTGGCAGCGGAACCACCACGACTACCACTACGACTACAACCGCAACGACGGGCGAAGTTTATGTCGCCGATGCCTATACTGATTGCTTGCTAGGTACGCCGACAACCTTGGGTGTTGTTGATGCTTGCGCCTGCCCGGCCAATTACGAGCAGCAAAATGATGTAGTGACAGCAGCAGCAACCGAAATTGACGCCTCATTATTGGTTGGCCTCGATTCGATTCGCGGCTTTGCCAGAGAGGTGGTTGATGTTGTTGAGTCGGTGGGTGTGCAGCTTGGCACTGTATGCTGCCCGGTGGGTTCGGTGTTGAGCAGTACCAATCTTGCCGACACCGTGGCCTATGCAATTGTTCGGGATGCCGCTGAGGCAACCTTGACGGATGCTAGAAAGTTGGCTCGAACACTCGAGACCATTGACACCAATCTTACGCCGGGAACCATCGTTTGTATTGAAGAGACTCAGACGACTACACCGGTGCAAGAAGAGGGTGGCCTACCTCGAACATTAGTCTTGAAAGAGGCTGTCCAGGTATACGCACCGGATACTGCCGAAAATGCTTTAGCACCGTTCACCGCGCCATTTAAGGTGAATTTACCGGCGGATGTGGGTGACGATGCTTGGGTCTATACTCTGCCAGGACAAGAAGGCCGTAATAATTAATCCCTGTTCAACGTCATTCCTCTGCAGCGGGATTGTCGGGGCTTAGATGGAAGGACGTTGTACGCTGACGCTGTGTAAATTAATTTTAGCGATTTTACAGGGGTAATATTTCCGACAGGAATTACCATGCAGATACCACCGCCAATTGCTGATGAGCCGAAGCGACTTGCTGCACTTCATAATCTAGGTTTGTTAGATACGCCAGCAGAGGAGCGCTTTGATCGTATTACCCGTCTGGCGCAGCAGTATTTTGGTGTAAAAATTGCTCTTATTTGTTTAGTTGATTCTGACCGGCAATGGTTTAAATCTAAGCAAGGCATTGAGGCGAACGAGACTCCCCGCGATATATCATTTTGCGGTCACGCTATTCAGACCAGCGACGTTTTTGTTGTTGAAGATACCTTATTAGACCCGCGATTTGCAGATAGCCCGCTTGTTGTCGGTAAACCCAATATCCGATTCTATGCGGGCTACGCTCTATCATCTGAGGATGGCCATAAAGTTGCCACACTCTGCGTGATGGACGAGCGGCCCCGGGTTTTTTCCAATGATGAATTACAAGTACTTAGGGACTTAGGCCGGTTGGCAGAGTTGGAAGTGCAGCATGGCAATACCGTGCATTTCTCGGCGGCGCCATCTTACTTCCAGCGACTTCGGGGATTAATTAAATCCGTTGCAGCGCCGCTAAGCAGTCGCGTTGGTGCGGCGATGACAGCGCTGATCGTATTCTTCGCCATACTTCTAGTTGCTTACAATGACGACTACCATCGGCAGCAAAGTGCGTTAGCGGAGATTGAACAGCAAACTCTGCAGGACCTGGCGTTGGTCCGCGGCAAGTTAGAGTCGGCCTTAAATGCCAAACTCTATCTTGTTCAGGGCTTGAGTGGCATTGTTCACGCGGCGCAAACCATTGATGAAGAGGCTTTCCAGTATTTTGCTGAGGAATTGGGCAATAATATTCGCGGCATCCGCAGTCTGCAATTAGCCCCAGAGGGGGTGGTGCGCCATGTCTGGCCGATAGCAAGTAATAAAGCGGCAATAGGTCATGACCTGATGGGCGACGCCAGTCGCAGACAGGCCGCGGAGATGGCAATTGCGAGCCGTAAACTATGGATCGCTGGCCCACTGACTCTCAAGCAGGGCGGGGTTGCGCTTATCGGCCGCCTACCAATATTTATTACGAAAGATCAGGGCGTGGGTGAACATTTCTGGGGCTTTGGAACCATCTTAGTCGATTTAGCAACGCTACTAGAGGAGACGGGTGTCGACGAGCTGCAGACACACTATGCGGTTGCGATTCGTGGTTCGGATTCCTTAGGTAGCAGCGGTTCGGTATTTCATGGTGACGCGAGTGTGTTTTCGCAGAAGCCAATCTTAAACAAAGTTAGCTTGCCGGCGGGGAGTTGGGAGCTTGGCGCAGTGCCGCGTGGTGGCTGGGTCAGTCAGCGGGCTGATCGCGGCTTGCGTATTGCAGCTAGTTTTGTTGTCGCTGGCTTTGTTGCCTATTTAATCTATGTCCTGTTACGCCTGCCAGCCCGGTTGCGATTAGCGATACGTCGGACAAATTCTGCACTGGAGCGCAGCGAAACGCGTTTCCGAGACGCGATCGACGCTCAGCCCGATGGCTTCGTTGTCTATGACGCAGATGACCGCCTGGCACTCAGTAATGAAAAAATGCGCGAGTTTTATCACGCCAGCCGCCACGCGCTGCAAAGCGGTCTGAGTTTTAAGCAGTTTCTTACCGCAGGTGTTGAGCAAGAGCAGTATTTACTGGCAGATAATGTCGACCCCGATGGCTTTGTCCTATCGGAGCTGGAGCGGCACCACAAGGCGGACGCTATGTCCGAAGTGCAGTTAGCTGATGGCCGCTGGATAGCTATTGTTGAGCGCAAAATGCGCGACGGCGGGCGAGTGGGTTTCCACCGTGACATTAGTAGCTTGAAGTTGAAAGAGGCGCAGCTAGTCGAGGCCAAAGTGGTGGCCGAGAGTGCTAATCAGGCTAAAAGTGATTTTCTCGCTACCATCAGCCATGAGTTACGCACCCCTTTAAATGGGGTGTTGGGCTTACTGGGCATGTTATGTGATGACAAAAGCCTAAGTGACGAGCAACAGCAATATGCCACTACGGCCAATGATTCGGCCCGGCAATTATTATCGATTCTGAATGAGTTACTTGATATTAGTAAAATGGAAGCGGGCAAGTTAGAACTTGATCGCGAATCTTTTTATCTGAACGACACCATTGCGAGTAGCTATGAACTGCTTAAGTCGCGTGCCGAGGCCAAAGACTTACACTTTACGATCGATGTTGATGAAGCCTTATGCGTGCCCCTGGTCGGGGATCAGGGTCGTATTCGCCAAGTATTATTAAATTTACTCAGTAATGCACTTAAATTTACCGACCGCGGCGGCGTGACATTGCGCGCCTATGTGTGCGCGACATCCGTTAAAGACGTCTCACTAAAAATTGAGGTTTCCGATACCGGTATCGGGTTTAAGGACTCGGATATTGAAAGCTTGTTCATGCCCTTTTCTCAGCTCGACGCGAGCGCCGACCGGCGATATTCGGGAACGGGGCTGGGCCTCGTTATCTGCAAGCGGTTAATTAATATGATGGGTGGCGATATCACGGCGACTGGTGTTGAGGGTAAAGGCGCAATATTCACCGTGAGTTTGACGCTACCGCGTGGTGAGGTGACTGCATCCGCGCCGGCGGCTATTGTTACTGATTCGCTACTTCCACGCGAGTTAGCGTGGCCAACCATTCGAGTATTGTTGGCCGAAGACGGGGTGACGAATCAATTAGTGATTCAGGCAATGTTAAAAAATACGGGATACACAGTCGATATTGCCCACGACGGCGAAGAGGCGATTAAAGCCGTGACTGACTTTTCGTATGATCTCATCTTAATGGATATTTATATGCCCAATGTCGACGGCATTGCGGCAACTGAAGGCATTCGTCGGCTACCTAAGGGCAAAGACCTAATTATTATTGCACTGACCGCTAACGCAATGGCGGGTGACAAAGAGCGGTTTATTGCCGCGGGCATGGACGATTATCTCGCTAAGCCGGTCGATAAAGTGACGATGTTGGCATGCATGCATAAATGGATTGTGAGAAAGCGGGAAGGCACATTCAATACCAAGTCGTAGTACAGCGTTTATGATTTGCAATATGAGAATGATTTTGCGTTGAATTCGCAAAATAGGACGCAAATTTTCTGTGTTTAGGTGTGTATTTTTTAACCTGTTGTTTTTATTATAATTTATTTCATTCTGTGTTGGCATCGTCCTTGCTCTATTTAGTTTATTAATGATTGATTTCCCTGGGCTCTTTTGCAAAGGGAGTAAACGAATGTAGAGGTAGGCGGATATGAGTATTACAGACGCAAAGAAACAAGATTTAGATACCCTGATGATTGCTAAACACACTGACCATATTTTTAAACAAGCTGATATCAGCCGCTATATGGGCGAAATAATTTCGGAGGCCATTAGCGAGAATCATTTTTACATGGTGTACCAACCACAGTTCGCCCTTGGCACCGGGAAGCTGTTGGGTTTTGAAGCCCTGGTTCGCTGCCAGTCACCTGAGTTCGGTTTGGTATCCCCAGCCGATTTTATTCCTTTTGCAGAAGATAATGGTGACATCGTTGAGATTGGTAAATGGATTTTTCGTCAAGCCTTGCTCGATTTAAAGGCTTTTCGGCAACAAGGGCTTGATGATATTTATATGTCAGTAAATTTGTCGCCCGCGCAATTTGTGGCTGGGGATATTTTTGAACAAGTGATGTTCCTGCTAATGGAGCTAGATATACCTGCAACTGCATTGAAACTGGAGCTGACAGAAACGGCCTTGATACGCAATGCAGATGTAGCCGCTCGCACATTCCGTGCTTTTCAAAGTGAAGGCGTTGAAATTTGGTTAGATGATTTTGGGACTGGTTTTGCCTCTATTAATTTGTTGCGCGAATTTAAAATTGACGGGCTTAAAATCGACAAGAGTTTTGTTGATGGCATTCACCTGAAAGACGATGACTTTACGATATGCAGCGCGATTATTGCGATGGCACAACGTTTGGGGTTACATATTGTCGCCGAGGGCATTGAGGACGAAATACAAATGCAGATTCTTGGGCAACTTGGTTGCGATAGCGCCCAGGGATTTTTACTTGCCAAGCCCCAGCGTGTCGAAGAATGTATCGTGAAATGGACACCTAAGCGCAATTAATCAATATACCGGTGTGGCCTTGCTTGTTATAGGTCGAGAATGATTGTAATTTAACGCTTAGCATTGGCTCAGGCACTGTCTGCAAGGTGCCAGATACTAATAATTGCGGAGCCAGCGATGAGTGACGTCAAACGCACATTTTTAAAAAATTTAAGTTGGCTCGCCGCCGGTGAAATGATGGTTCGGGTATCACGTTTACTCACGACCTTAATTTTGGCGCGCTACCTAACCCTGAATGACTACGGTCTCGCCGCACTTGCAATTGCGAGTGCGGAAATAATCCGCATACTGGCCAGTAATGGTGTCGGTAATTTAATTGTTAAAGCTGATGACGCGCACTTGCGTAGCGTATCAATTACCGTCTTTTGGCTAAATCTAGCGATTGGCCTTGTCATGTTCTTGCTACAGTATTTTTTGGCACCGGCCATTGCGAGCTTATATGGCGCGCCAATACTCGAAGATCTATTGCAAACATTAGCCTTCACGCACCTCATTTACCCCTTCGCGATGGTGCAATTCAACCTCTTGCAACGCAGTAGTCGCATGAAAGAAGCGGGGCTGATTATGGGCTTAACCGTTACCGCTGATAATTTGCTGTCGGCGGTATTGGCGTTAATGGGCTTTGGTGTCTGGTCGGTCATTTGGCCGAAATTACTCGCGGCCTCGCTGTGGGTGGTGATTATCAATACCCGGGTATTCTGGCGGCCAAGCCTTGAATTCGCGTGGTCTGAATTGCGCAGTATGCGTCGCTATTCCGGCGGGGTCCTGCTTGCGGAAGGCTTAAAGAATGTGCGTAATCAGTTTGATATGTTTATTTTGGGCAAAGTTCTGTCTCCGGAGGTTTTTGGCTTGTATGCCTTCGCTAAAAACGCGGGCCTAGGAATTAGCCTGTCTTTAACAGCGGGTTTTAACACCGCCCTGCTTCCTCGGTTGTGTGATGCCTATCGCGACGGAGAAAATGTCGCAAAGAGCTATTTTAGCGCTTTGAAAACCGCGCTTATGGTGATTGCGCCGCTTATTTTGTGCCAGGCACTCTTGGCGCCGATATATGTGCCAATCGTGTTTGGCGAGCAGTGGGAGCCAGCTACTATGCTGGTGACTTGCCTGTGTCTTTCGGCAATACCACGCATGATATTTGACTCTGGCAGTATGTATTTCCGGGCTTTAGATAGGCTTCGCGCGGAAAATGTAATTGCAATCAGTTTCACGGCCGTGTTTGCGGCGTCCATTTTCTTCTTGGCAGATATGGGTGGTGTTGCCGTGGCGCTGGGTATGATTGGGCTTTATAGCGTCGTGAGTACAGTTTTCCTAGTGTCTGTTTATCGGTCAATTATTCGCGGTGCTGTGCCTCTGGCGCGAGATGCGACGTAAGTTCGTTGCGCGTAAAGATACCCTTTACCGCGTTGCCTTTAGCCATGTCGCTATATCGTTTTGCGTTAGCGCTATTCTGGCGAAGTCGAGCGGCCGCTGACCTTTAGTGTATAACTACATTAGGATTCTCATTTTACGTTTTTATCCTGATGTGCTTTGCAAAATGCACATCACACTGTCCTGGATAAAGGGTCTAACTAGAGTGGATTTTGAAAAATATAATAAAAACATGGTGTTATAGGGGGTTCTAGGTTTGGCATAGCGGTTGCAATAGTAATAGCAAGTTTATCTATTACTAGGGTCACACAGCCATGCAAGCCATCAAACAGCAAATTAATACCTTCCTACCTTCGTTCCTTGTTGTTCTGTTCGCTCAGCTTCAGCGGTTTAATGACTGGTTGGTTCGCGACGCTTATAAGCGTGTCTACGATGTCACGTTGAGCGCTTTATTGATTCTGGCTTTGTCACCGCTACTACTGATGACTGGCTTGGCCATACTTTTAGAGAGTCGCGGTGGCGTATTCTTCCACCAGCAGCGTGTTGGTAAAGACGGCCAGATCTTTAAAATGATCAAATTCCGCTCGATGAGCACCGATGCAAAATTGCATGCCGAAGTTGCTGCCATGGAAAGCGACCGCGATGGCGTATGCAGAAAGTTTGTTAACGATCCCCGGGTAACGAAAGTCGGCAATATCATCCGCAAGCTGTCTATTGACGAGCTACCCCAGTTGATCAACGTCCTGCGCGGCGAAATGTCACTGATCGGTCCACGTCCAGCGTTGATATCAGAAGTTGAGCAATACACTGACTATGACCGTCAGCGTTTGAATGCACTGCCCGGTATTTCAGGTTTGTGGCAGGTATCTGGTCGCGCCGACCTGAGCTTTGAACAGCAGATTGATCTTGATTTACGTTATATCCGCGAGCGCACCTTGTTCACCGATATTGTGATCACTGTTAAGACTATCCCTGCTGTATTACTGGGTGCCGGCGCTTACTGAGCCAATTTAAACCAAACTTAAACCGGAATCGCCGCAAGGATAAAAAAATGCACATCGTAAATAATGTCATAGCTCCTAAAGACCAGCAGTTGGCCATGTTTTCTACACCCTTACTAAGCGTGATAGTGACCCTTGACGGTAATGCGCGCTTTCTCAGCCAATGCTTACAGTCAGTGATAGCCCAATCATTTACTGATTACGAAATAATAATTGTTGGGCCAGATGCGCTGAATCAAAGCACTAGCGTTAGCTCGTCTCTTAATATTCACCAGTCGTATGTCATTAAAAATTGCGGTGCTGGCGAGGCGAGGGCGAGAAACACAGGTATTGCGCACGCGAGAGGGGAGTTGATTGCTTTTATTAATGCTGGTGATGTTTGGACTACCGATAAACTCGAGAAGCATGTTTATCACCTGGCAGCAAATCCAGGCCTTGGGGTGAGTTACAGCGAGTCCGAGTGCATATCCTACTGTGATTTCAGCAAGGCCTACAGAAAATACCGTCCTGAAACGGCAGGCACACTTGAGAATATCTTGTGTGAAAATGCCATTGGTAATGCATCAGGGACTGTAATGCGCCGCGAAGTTCTAAAGGGCCTTCAAGAGATTAGCTACCGTGCTCAGGGTGTAGAGCAGGTCTATTTTGATGAGCAGCTGAATTATACAGATGATATCCATTTTTGGATGAGGGTTACTAGCGCGAGCGATTGGAGTATTGAGGGCCTTAATGAGGTCTTAACTTGGCGGCGTGTGCAGGCTGAGCTTGTGTCAAAGGAGTTAGTTCAACACTTTGAGCAATGGGATCAACTGATTCGACGTTGCCAAAGCCTTGATCCTATCGTCGTGAATGAGATTGGATCACTGGCTATCGCCTATCGCTGTGTTGAATTAGCGCAATATTACGCTTCGCAGGTAGCTGAGGAGCACACCGTTAAGGCTTTATTGAATCGTGCTTGCCAGTTAGATCGCAGAATATTAAATAAAACATTTGGCGGAAAATCGATTGATAATGTGATGGGGATAATTTGTCGGCGGCGGCTCGGCCAGGTTAATGAGAGTCCAGATAAACGGCGTGGTCTTAGTCGTGCGGCCTGATTTTAACGCTGCTTGAAATGACAGTATTGTCGGCAAGTGTTTCTCGTTTTAAATTTTGATCTTGATGTGATTTGCAAAATGCAAATCAAACTGGGTTAGACATAAGAGTTAAGTTAAAAGCTTTGTGTAAAAGTATAATAAAAACAGTGTGTTATATCGATTTTTAGGTTTGGCATAGCGGTTGCAGTAGTAATAGCAAGTTTATCTATTACTAGGGGCACACAGCCATGCAAGCCATCAAACAGCAAATTAATACCTTCCTACCTTCGTTCCTTGTTGTTCTGTTCGCTCAGCTTCAGCGGTTTAATGACTGGCTGGTTCGCGACGCTTATAAGCGTGTCTACGATGTCACGTTGAGCGCTTTATTGATTCTGGCTTTGTCACCGCTACTACTGATGACTGGCTTGGCCATACTTTTAGAGAGTCGCGGTGGCGTATTCTTCCACCAGCAGCGTGTTGGTAAAGACGGCCAGATCTTTAAAATGATCAAATTCCGCTCGATGAGCACCGATGCAAAATTGCATGCCGAAGTTGCTGCCATGGAAAGCGACCGCGATGGCGTATGCAGAAAGTTTGTTAACGATCCCCGGGTAACGAAAGTCGGCAATATCATCCGCAAGCTGTCTATTGACGAGCTACCCCAGTTGATCAACGTCCTGCGCGGCGAAATGTCACTGATCGGTCCACGTCCAGCGTTGATATCAGAAGTTGAGCAATACACTGACTATGACCGTCAGCGTTTGAATGCACTGCCCGGTATTTCAGGTTTGTGGCAGGTATCTGGTCGCGCCGACCTGAGCTTTGAACAGCAGATTGATCTTGATTTACGTTATATCCGCGAGCGCAACTTGTTCACCGATATTGTGATCACCGCCAAGACTATTCCGGCGGTATTGCTGGGTGCCGGTGCCTACTAACATTGCCACCGAGGGCCGGGCTGGTCCGAAAAATAGTGCAGCTGTGGCAGCACGAGAATTAAATTGCTTCGCAAAATGGGAGTAGACGCTAGGTGCGAAGTGCTACAAGTGATTTTTTAAATAAAAGTCTTTAATAATCAATTTGGTATATATGTATTGTTGGTGGCATAGGGCTTGCAAACAATATGGTATAGACCCGACTAACATACAAGGATTACTGAAAATGAGCTTCTTTGACACTGAGTACACATCAAGCAACAAAAATACTTTCGTAACTAAGCGTCCTAAAGTGAGCGTGGTGATTCCAATGTATAATGCGGCCGCTTATTTGCAGGAATGTCTGGATTCGGTGTTGGCACAAACCTTTCGCGATTTTGAAGTGATTTGTGTCGACGACGGTTCGCCTGATAACTGCGCCGAAATTATTCAAGCCTGCGACGACGAGCGCGTGACGCTAGTTCAGCAGCGTAATCGCGGCCTCGCTGGCGCGCGGAATACTGGCGTGTGTCGCTCGGTTGGCGAATACGTCGCGTTCTTGGATTCCGACGATCGTTGGGATCCGCGCAAATTAGAGCTCCATGTCGGGCATCTTAATGCAAACCCAGAGGTGGGCGTCAGCTACAGCGCGTCTCAGTTTATGGATGACGACGGTCAGGATATGAGTATCGGTCAGCATCCCAAGTGTGAAGATATTTCTGCTCAGGATATATTTTGCCGCAACCCTGTTGGCAATGGCTCGGCACCAGTTATCCGTCGCGCAACCCTGAATGATATCGAGTTTATCCGTCCGGAAATGGGGCATTACGGTTCAATGTATTTCGATGAAAGCTTTCGTCAGTCCGAAGATGTTGAGTGCTGGTTGCGTATTGCGCTGTCAACTAAGTGGAAATTCGCTGGTCTTTCCGAGGCGTTGACTTGGTACCGTGTAAACGGTGAAGGCTTGTCTGCTAACTGGCGTCGTCAGCTCGAGTCTTGGGAGCGCTCGGTTGAAAATAATCGCAAAATCGACCCCGCATTTATCGCTAAGTGGGAGGGGCTGGCACGCGCTTATCAATATCGCTACTTAGCCCGTCGCGCAGTGCAGTCTCGGGACTCGGAAAGTGCGACTACGCTGCTAGCCTTGGCGTATAAATCAGACAGCCGTATTTTGTTGAAAGAGTTTACTAAAACAGCAGTGACCACTGCCTGTACTTTACTTTTGGCTACATTACCAATGAATCAATACGACCGATTAGAGCGTAAGATGATGGCGATCGCTGCGTGATCCGATGAGCACTGGGACTGTTTTAGCTGAGGATTAATTGATGGTAGTGCCTTCGTTTGGCAAGTTAAGCATATCGCTGATAGTGACGTTATTGAGCTTAATGCTAGTCTTGTTAGGCAGTCGAGAGGCGGGCTTGAGCTTGGCCGATTTGACCGACGATCCTAGTTTGAGCCGCAGTCGTGCGTGGTTTGCGGGCGGTCTCTCGACCTTCGGTCTTATCCTCATGGCGATGGCGAGCGGGGTAGCCTTTTTCTCAGTAAGCTTGCGAAAATTTTTGGCAGTGGGGCGCCGCCGGACGAGTGCGTCTTTCTGGATAGGTGGATGCACTGCAATGCTATTGATCGATGACGCCTATATGCTCCACGATAGCTTTTTTCCATCTGTATTAAATGTGCCAGAAATTGTCCCGCAATTTCTTATCGGCGGCGTGGTGTTTGTGGTGTTATTTTTATTTCGCAAGGCTATTGGTGAGTCTTTTATATTCGCTATTCCGGCTGTTAGCTGTTGGACAATATCGGTGCTGATTGACGTTAGTATGGATGACACTGATGTGGTGGTTTTATTGCTGGAAGACGGCTTTAAAACATTGGGCATTTGTTTTTGGCTGCAATTCTGCTGGGATATGGCCAAACGTAGTGTTGAACAGGTGCTCAAGCAGAAAATGGCTAAATTGGGAGTCTAGGCTTCCAATTACCGTCCACTTTTCGTGTTCAGGAAAAAAGCAGTTTTAACTCCCATTTCAAACGGCGTTTTGGCAACATAAACGTTCTGGTATCTCGCAGTAAGCGCTTGCCCTCTACTTTTTTCCCCGCCAGAATATTTAACTGCGCGAGATGCAGTAGATGATTGGCCGTGACTCTAATCATATCCTTGCGGCGGCTGTCTTGGGTCATCTCAGCATACGCAAGGAGGCGACGACTAAATGGGCATTCTTCATCGGGCACATTGTTAATGCAGGCACGGTTTTCCGATTCCTGCAAATAATAAGTACATATAGTGCGCGAATACGCCATTTGCCATTGATAGGCGATGCGTATCCACAGGTCTTGATCTTCGCCAATGGGTTCTCCTTCAGGAAATCCCCCGACTTCATCTAATACCGCTTTGGGAATACAGCAGCTAGAGGGCATGATCGGCACTTCACCGCGACTGGCAACCGCAAAAAAATCGTATTCAAACTGCTCGTGGTTTTTTAGTTGATTTGGAAAATTCGGCAGAACAGGCGTATCTCGTCCGCTTTTAAAGCGATGTGAGTAGGCGGTAGAGTAGGCACCGACAGATGGAAAGCGCTCTATAAGCTCAGATATTTCGCTTAAGAAGTCGCGTTCCCAAAGGTCATCACCATCAAGGAAACACAGGTATTCACCTCTGGCGTGAGCGATTCCCGTGTTTCGTGCTTTGGATACCCCGCCATTGGTTTGTTTAATTAAGTGAATTCGTGGCTCCTGCTTGTGCATTTCTTCGACGAGACTCGCGCCATCGTCTTTTGATCCATCA
Organism: Zhongshania aliphaticivorans; assembly: GCF_001586255.1. Lineage (NCBI taxonomy): Bacteria > Pseudomonadati > Pseudomonadota > Gammaproteobacteria > Cellvibrionales > Spongiibacteraceae > Zhongshania > Zhongshania aliphaticivorans. The sequence continues at coordinate 3,032,714 of NZ_CP014544.1, read as the reverse complement.
TCCACTACGATTATTTCAAAATCCGATACATGCTGCTGTATTACTGAATAGAGTGTGTCTACGATATGCGCCGCTTTATTGTATAGGGGAATGATAACGGAAAATTGACACTTACTCATAAGGGGTGATTCCAGTTCAGTTGCGCTTTGCGGCAGGCTTCTGCAACTTCGAGTGTTGGGGGAATATAATGTTTGCCACTAATGTCCAATAAACGCTGGTAAAGCCATTCAGGATCTATTTGACCGCTATCACTGGCGAATTCTGAGGCTTGGCCAATATCCCTGCACCAGTTGTGGCATTTAGGGTGATAGTTAAGCGCGAGACAGGGAGTGTCGCTTAAATACGCAAATATCGCCGCATGTAAGCGCATTGCCACGATGCCGCTTAGTTTGCTAATTTCATGGATGGCAGTATAGGGATTTGCCTGATAATCGATGATTTTGCAGGGTAAGTCGCCGAGCATGACTTTTAATTGCTCGTGAACGCTGTGGTCGCCGAGTTGGGGGTGGCCGTTAAAATCAATTAAGCGAATTTCGTGAGGCTGATCTGCACAGAACGTCCGCAGGCCTGTCGCTATGGATTTTAGTCTGGCGAGTTCTAGATCTTCTCGGCCGGCAAAGCGTTCAACTGGACATAAGGCGATGCCGATCGCTGGTTCACGTTGTTCTGCGAGTGACGAGATAAATTCTGGTTCGTAACGCATGCCCGGTGCCAAATCAAATGTTAAGGCGACATTGGCATTGGGAGCAATGCTGCGGGCGATGTCGTAGCTGTCGCGATCCCGTAGGCCGGTGAAGCTGCAGGCATTGAGGAATTGCGCACAAGCTTGCTCCGCCTTGTTGTCTGCAAAGGGGCCTATGCCAACGCCTGCTGCAATATGCTGCGTGGATTGCGCTAAGCTTAAATACTGGCGCTTTTGGTGAATATCTTTGGCGGTGTGTAACACCGAGCCGCCGCCAATAATAATATGTTTGCTGCGTTTTGCCGCCCAGTATTTGAGTAATCGGTCTTGTCCTTTAAATCGCTGCTGGCGACTTTGGGTATTGATTAAGCCTAGCCGTAATGGTGCCTCACTGTCTTTGGCTGCGGTCACCGAGATGCGTTCGGCCTTAAACTTTTGCCTGGCACCAGCGGCAGCGGCGGCCATCAACATATCGTCACCGGTATTGCGCATACCGTAGAAACCGACTAGCAGGGCGTCAAATTTTTCCATGAAATGATTTCTCAATTGTGTCAGATCGAAATGCAATGCCAATCAAAACAAGTGCCGGCCAAAAAAGATAGGCGAGAATTTCGAGATTTTCACCAAAACTAAACATAAAAATAATAAATGTACAGGACAGCGCTGCCTGCGCCGTTTTGCAGCTCTGGGCCCGTGCAATTAATAATATAAAAGTACATGCCATAGGAATCGCTAAGGCAATAAATCCGACAACGCCTTTTACAAACAATAGTCCATACCAGCTGTGGTGGGAACCAATGGGCATATATTCAACGAGGTGGGGGCCGCGTTCGACCACACCATGGCCCCATATTGGCGCTTCGTCTTCCCAGCGTTGAATTGCAATGCGCCCCAGCGCTGCTCGCACCCGACTCGAGCCTGCCCTAGCGCCTTTGAATTCATCTACCGAGGATTCGACAAAGGCCATTAACTCCGTTGCCAATACCGCCATTGCGGAAATGCCAACACCGCCAGAAATCCACAGTGCTGGGGACTTTAGCCTAGAGATAAAAAACACTGCCGGAGAGACAAATAGCATGGCCACTAAGCCGGCCCGCGACTGACACATCAGGCACATGGCAACACTGGCGGTAATGCCGATCCAGCGCCAGCGCACATTTTTTTCATGCAGAGCAAATATAAAGTAAAAGTTAGCAACTAAACCTGCCGCAGGTGCCCACGGTGTGAAAAAACGCCAGCGCGGGCCTAGTGACTCAGGGTTGATCCCGTACAACTGGAACTCAAAGAATTCTGGACCGGGCCCACCGATTACCTTGAGTGGCGAGATATAAATTGTGCCTGGAATTGGGGTATATGCCGCTAAGACAAATAGCGGAATAAGTATTAGGGTGTGCAGGCCGATGATACAGCATGCCCTATAGATAATTTCAGGGCGAATAGGCAAGGTTGCGCCAATCATAATAAAAATCGCCAATAAAGCCCAACCCTTGGCCCAACCAATACTCGATTTGATGATGGCGGGGATACCAAGATAAAAATCAAGATGGCCAAACACCAAGGCAATTTCCATCACAAACATGCCCAGCAGCCAAAGCATCACTAATGGGTGGGGCTCTACCTGGATACTTTTGGCCCGCATTTGCTTGGGGAGCCATAAATTATAAGCCCAATACCCCATTAGCAGCCATCCTAAGACTGGGGCGATGATATACACCGCACCGAGTACGTAGAAAGGGTAGGTGAGGATTAAAGCGTACCAAATCCACTTTTCGATAATATTGTTTGGATTAATTGTTTGCGCTTCCATAACAAAAACAGTCCGAATAAGGTCATACCGCTGCCCATGATGCCGCCAATAATTGCCAGTATTTTATTTGGCGAGGCGGGTTTGATCGGCAGCGAAGGAGACGCAAGTAGCTGAACCAAAGGGTAAGAGCCAAAAATATCGGTTTTGCTGGTGTCGATCTGAGTGACTGCGGAAGTGTACACAGCTTCAGCGACTTGGTAGTTACGTTCTAGTTCATCCAATGTCGCCGCTTCTTCAGCAAATTTTTTCAAGTTATTGCTGTGGTGGATAATGGCTTCATCTAACTGCCTAATTTTACTAATTTGCCCTTCGATTTTAGCAAAGGAAACTAGCATATCCTGAAATAAGGCGCCGTTTTGATTGGCCTCACTGAGACTGATTAGCTTAATGGTATTCATGTCTTTGTGGCCAACCAATACAAAACTGCGATCTTGCAGGGCATCAAGGGTGGCATCTTGCTTCGCGTCTTCTTTTACAACGGCCGGGTGAAATTCCCCCCATTTCGAACGATATACCGCCAAGGTTGCAGTAGCGCTTTGGTAATTGTTTAAGTGCTCCCGAAACTGTTGGTCTGCGTTCAGAATAAACGCACTGGCGGCGAGCTGCGGGGTAATACCCATGCTGCGGGATAATTGATCAACGTAGCCGCTGACCTCGTCGCGACTTGCTAAACTGTTTACGCGTGTTTCTTTTAAACGCTCTAGTCGTAAACTAAGCTCTTCGTATTGACGCCCGGATACATATTCAGAGGTTTGTTTATGCAAAATGAGGGCGAGCTGCGCTTCTTTGAGTCGAGTCCGGTAAATAGAAAGTGCCTGACTAATACCATCTTCACGGGCTTTGAGCTCATCCTCGCGAAGGGCTTTAATTCTTTGGTTGAACGCGTCAGCTAGAGCGCTAGAGCGCTTTTGCGCATCTTCTGGGCTGCCCGCCTTGGTAGAAACTTGAATTATCGCGGTTTCATCGACGAGCTTAACTTGGGGCTTGCCAAAATCAGCATACTCAATTCCAAGCTCACGCGCAGCCGTGCCGATAACGGTGTCGCTAAGTAGCATTTCCTTATAATTTACCCGTGGGTTTATGCCGCGCGTCGCAAAGGGCGAGCTACTGCTGCTGCTCGCTTCGCCAATATTCTCAAGATTAACTTTGGAGCTGCCGGTTTTGCCGGGTAGGACAAAAGCGAATTTGCTGACGTATTTCGGTGGTGACAACATATAAAGCGTAACCAAGCCCCAGATGGCGAAAAATGCGATAGCGCCTACAATAATATAACGGGTCCATCGCGGTTTATTACTTTGATCAGAGAAAGGCTGAAGTTCACGGTTTGCTGCAATTGTTGCGCTCATAATAATGCCCTCTTTAGCGCAATAGTTTGAAGGGGGAAACAATGTCGGATATCGCTTTGGCAATATCGCGGACATTGGTTAAGGTCGAGTCGTAGCAGCTTATTGTGTCATTGGGCAGCAAATAAGGGTTGAGGGCCTCGACATCTGGGTTACGCAGTATTTCTTCAATATTGCGTTCTATCACTTCACTTTTACCTGTTAAGGGATTTTGTCCGACTAAGACGACATAGCGTGATGAATTGGTCATTCGCGTACCGCCAGTACAGTTGCCAGAGACTACGGCCTGAAAAAGCCTAGAGCCATAGGGCATACTGCTGGAATAGTTGCCAACGGCGGCCTGGGAGTTATTACGTGCAGTTTCGGTAAGGTTAGAGATAAATACGCGAATTCCCTTGGGCGTTATTTGCGTTGGTCTTATCAATGCGCGCTGCAAGCAACCGGTGCTCGGCACAATAATTTGATCGCCGGCGATGAGTGGAACATCCACGGAACTATGCCCTGAAAATATCCCTGCTAAATTGATCTCTTGCTGCCAGCCGTCACGAATTAAGATGATTTTATCTACGCGCGCGTCTGGTCGCACGCCAGAAGCGCTACGCAGCGCCTCGCTAAGATAACGTTTAGTCGGATAGTCTCCAGTAATAACGCCCTTGTCTTCATGGGTTTGCTGGGGAATTAAGTCATTGATGAGTTGACGGCCTGGTTCATATACTGCGCCAGAAACCGAGACCATTACCGGCGCCCACTGGAGGGGCCGAACGCTGATCCGCAGCGTGTGGGCAAGAAATATTCGTTCCTGGACCAGCAGCAAGCTCAGACGAGCTTCGACTTCTTCGGTATCCAAGCCTATAACTTTAACAGGTGATAAATAAGGCAGTTCAATATTGCCATCGTAATTGACAATATATTCACCGCTAAACTCCTCGCCCTCATGAATTAAGATTTCGATCTTGTCACCAGGCGACAAAGGCAGCAGGCGGCTGCTGCGACTCTCATTACTGCGCGGAGTGCCAGGATTGCGAAAGGCGGTGGGCAATGGTTCAGTTACCGAGTAATTGCTATTGTCACCGGCAAAGTGGGTTGCGTCATCAGTGCAACGATCGGTGTACAAGCGGCTGAACTCTTGGTCAACCTTTGCTTCGGTTTGTAGTTTAGCTTCATCATGGCGAAGGTCTTGGACACGGCTTGATGAATGTCCTGCACAACCAACAGTAAGGCTTAGAAAAAGAACGGGCCAAATATGGCGCGGTGTCAATTTGCAAACTGCTGTGATGTTCATTGCGTTCATTCCGTTGGTTTACTTCATTACTTAAGGGTTTTAAGTGCTTATACCCCTGGTATAGCAGGACTCGTGCCAACCATGTTTGGATTTATTTGTTTTAGTAATCAGTAGCTTGGCGTCGTTAAGGTCTTGCCGGAAAAGGCCGTTATTTGCAAATTGCAATTGGAGTTGTGTTAATTGCAAATTGCAAATCATTTTGATCGAGGCTCTAGTCGTTTGCTCCGACAACTATACACGCTATGTCTTATGGTCGTTTGGGATTAAGTATAGCCCCTGTGCGGGGCTTGCAAGTTTGGCGGGGGTTTTTAGGCTGCGCGACGCATTCTTAATAAAAAGAGTGGGTTGCCTATGATGTAGCGTTTCCACATCCGGCCTGGTTCTTGAATTAGGCGCCAAGTCCACTCCATGCCGAGTTCCCGCAGCCATAAGGGCGCCCGCGATACTTTCTCTGCGTAGAAGTCGAACAGGCCGCCAACGGCCATTACTACAGGTGCTTCCAATTGATCGCGGTACTCGGCGACCCATTGTTCCTGCAGGGGCTGGCCCATGCCGACCAATACAATATCAGCCTGGCTGTGGTTGATTTCGCCAATCACGTCAGCGCAGTTCCTCTTGTCGAAAAAACCGTTGTGAGTGCCGGCAATGCGTAGTGTCGGGAAGCGTTTTTTCATATTGGCCATGGCTGATTTAGCAATGCCTTCTTCGCCACCGAGCATATAGATGCTTTTACCGTTTGCTGCGAGTTGCTCGCACAGCAGGGGTAGCATATCGGTCCCGTTAATATTGCCTTTGCGGCGGATGCCTGCATGGCGACATGCGACTTCGATGCCACTGCCGTCGGGAAGCAGGTAATCTACCTTATTCAGCAATTTGCGGAAGTCGGGATTGTCGTAACTTAAGTTTAGCGTGTGGGCGTTAGCAAAGAATACGGTTTTCTTAGCGCGTTTGGTGATTGTTTCGGCAATACTGGCCAGCGCTTCATTCATGGTTACATTGTGAATTTCAACACCAAATACCTTAAATGTGGGGGTGTCTTGCAATTCTTTGGTGTTGTTGTAAAGCATACCTGCTAGCAAAGATTTAAGCACAATCGCGATGCGCTGCTTTGCGCCGCCGTCTTGTGCGAACTCAGTGTTACAGGCTGTTTCGTCAATAAACTCTAAGCCAGAGATGCGACGTAATTCAAATAGTGAAAATAGACCTGGCATCGCTGAGAAATGCGATTGCTCTTGGTTAGCAGAAATACTGTCTTGAATACGCAGTAAACGATTGCCAACGAGGCGTATATCGCCGCGAATAACATTCCACAGCAGCGGCATGCGGCTCATGGTTGCACGTTGGCGCAGAGTTTTTGCTACCACAATCCTATTTTGAGTTGTGCGGAACTGGTGAACATAAAACACCGGTCTTTTTGCCCACAGCTGGCTGGCGATGTGTGCCAGTAGTAGTGGTGAAATAAATGCAAGCGCGATGGCCGCGATTAGGCGCTCGGCGATTGGTGTACGAATACTGTTGTTGCTCATGATGTATCTCCCTGTTGACGGAGATATATCGCAATGGTCGTGCCAGCAGCTTAAATTATTTTAAGTGCTTGAAATTGTTATGTATATTTTATTTTTCTTACATTGCCATGACATGGCAATGTTTATTTGATTTGCAAATTGCAAAGCAATAAGGAGGTTTTCTTTGCAATGTAGTTTGCCGGATTTACAATCCGCGCTAACGCCCGGATCTGAATCCCCGGGCGTTAGCTGCCGATGTTTAGGAGGGCGAGCAGCGCTTACACTTGCAATTACTTTGTTAAAAACTGATTTATTGCAGTTATCGTTTGGGTAATGACGTCATCGCAATGTGTTAGGTGAATGGTGAGCCTGGCGCGATCTTGAAGATCGCAGCTGGTTTCGATTTTTTGCGCCAATTGCTGAAATCGTACAGCGCCGCAATAGCCTGCACTGCTTTTACAGCTATGAGCGATTTCTCGCAGAGGTTTTAATTCTGATGACTCTGTAAAGATGGCTAAATGTGTGCGAAATTTTTCAAGTTCTTGGATGAACATTCCCATAATAGCTGCGGCAGCCTCTGTGGAGGTATCCGCGATGAGTTTGTTGACGATGTTCAGTTCGAGCACAGCCTCTCCATCTGGGCTACGACTTTGTTCTGCAATGTGCGAATGATTGTCGCCGTTCATAAACTTATTCACCGTGTTAAGTAAATCATTGCGATTGACCGGTTTGGGCAAAAACGCGTTCATACCGCTGGCAAGGCATCGCTCAATATCCGTGTCAAACGCATTGGCTGTCATTGCAATGATTGGGATAGTGGACCAACTCGCATCACTCTTGCGAATTTCTTGGGTGGCGCTAATGCCGTCGAGTTTCGGCATTCTGACATCCATCAAAATCAGGTCATATTGGGTTTTAGCTAATGCAGCAATTGCTTCTAATCCGTTGTTCGCTATGTCTATTTGGTAACCGGCGCGACTGAGCATAGTCTTGGCGACTAGTTGGTTGGCGAGATTGTCTTCGGCCAATAATATTCTTCGTGAGGTGTTGCTGCCAGATTCTGCGCTATTCTCCAACTGCGCTTCTACATGATGAGCGGCACCAGCACCGCCGCTCATCATATTAAGGCGCTGGATGAAACTGGATGCCTTCAATGGGCGTTGTAATATATGTTGGAATCCCTCTGACTTTGCGCCGATGATGATGTCGGGGGCATACGGCCGCGCGTAGAGTAGAATATTGGGTTTAGTAAAACCTACGGCGTCGCTTAACTCGGCAAGCGCAATATTAAAATGCTCCGCACTGGTGTCAACGACCACAAAGTGGTTTTTAGTTTTATTTAGGTCCTTTACTGCCTTTGTGCTGGGCTCAATAAAGGCACAGGGAATACCTAAATTTTGACACTGCTGGGCCATCGTCGACCTAAACGATTTATTGTCAGAATAGACCGAAATTGGTGTTATCTGTGTGAGTTCTGGGAGTGCGTTTTCACTATTCGCCGTGGTCTTAAAAGGGATCAATACCGTGAACGTGCTGCCGGAACTGGGGTCACTTTTAAGATTGATTTGACCGCCAAGCAGTTCAGCTAAATCGCGGCAGATCGCGAGGCCCAAGCCAGTGCCGCCGTATGATGCGGTGTCACTATTGTCTACCTGAGCAAACTCCTGAAATAAGCTGGCTTGGTTTTCTGCCGGTATTCCAATGCCCGTGTCACTAATCTCAAATACAATATCGACGTGCTGGTGTTCTGGGTCGGTATCGCCAAGGCTGACTTTAAGAACGACACCGCCAATCTCGGTAAATTTTACCGCGTTATCCATTAAGTTCGTGAGAATGCGACGAATATGGCTGGCATCAGAAATAAGCTCTGCGGGTAGCTGGGGGTCTATGCAACAGCCGATATTAATTTCCTTGGTACCGGCGCGAATGCTGATGACTTCACTAACCTGCTCGCAAAGCTCAACTAAGTTGAACACACTAGGTGTGATCTTTTGTTGGCCAGCTTCTATTTTAGAGAAATCCAGTACATCTTCGATGATGCCTAGCAGGCCGTGACCTGCTTCGAGCGAGGTTTCCGCCAGTGGCATTTGTGCGTCAGTCAGACCGGAGTCTAGGAGTAAATCCATGCAGCCAATCACGGCGTTGAGCGGTGATCGGATTTCGTGACTCATATGGGCAAGAAAGCGAGATTTGGCTTGGTTACTCGCTTCGGCTATCTCCTTCGCTTTTTTGAGTGCCGTCTCATGGGCTTTACTGTCGCTAATATCACGAATGGAAGCGGTAAAATACGTTGTGCCTTGATATTCCTCGGTCGGCACGACGGTGAGTTCGCAGGGGAATATTTCACCGTTGCGGCGGATGGCTTCAATTTCGATACGGGTATTGATGACTGGGCCACTTCGGCTGACATGGAAGCGACCCATTCCCTCGTTGTGCGCGGTGTGCATATTTGGCGGAATAACAATGTCGGCAACATGCTGACCTATCGCTTCTTCCCGTGTGTAGCCAAATAATCGCTCTGCCGACGGGCTAAACTCATGGATGATACTGCTATCGTCGATGGTCACCAAGGCATCTAAATGTGAGGTATACAATGAGCGGGCAATGATTTCGAGTCGTCTCTGGCGCTGTTGCACGCTGCTTAACGCGAAGTGGTCGGCCAATACGTAGACTAAATAGGGGGTGGCAGGTGAGTCAGTAACTTGAATTTTTATTAAACAACTGGTGTCGCTGTTTGGTAGCGTGGCAATGACTGATGACTGCGACAATCCTGACCCGGGTCTCAGCTCGGTTTTGACGGTATCCATGAGCCCTGGGAAGATGTCGCTGATTGTCTGCTGAGGTGTAACGGAAGTAAGCGATGACTCTGACGAGCAGCTAATACTGGCGATCACGCCATTCGGTTCAAGTGTCAGCGTTGCAAGTATTTCGACAATTGGCTGGGGGCTTGGTGTCGTAAGTGGGCTCATTAGCGTATTCTCAGCGAATTGACGTACTGTTGGCTTGTCGTCTTGATGTTAGCAGAAACTGTCAAAGAATCGGTATTCACTTAAAATTTCAGTACCTTAGCAAGAATGTGCAGTTATGGCAGTGCTCCCAGAAGAATAATGAATTATGCATAGCAACTTGATATGCAAAATGCGAATAAGCAGTCTACACTGTCTCATAGAGCGTACTTGAACGGTGATACTGATACTTTAACTGTTTGATTTATAGGTATTTCCTTATGTTTTTGCAGTCTGGTTAGGAAATTGCATGTTACTAAGTATATTAAGGGTTTAATGCCCCATGACATGCTATAGCCGAGAGTTGAGCCTATGAGTACAACAATGTTAAAGATTTTATTGGCTGATGATAGTTTACCGAGTCTGATGGCCACGCAAATTATGCTCGAAAAAATGGGCCACGACGTGCTGGTTGCAACCGATGGCGAGCAAGCTTTAGCGCTTGCGTTGCGCGAGCGTTTTGATCTGATATTACTCGATGAGTATATGCCGGGCTTGCCAGGGTCCGCAGTTACGCAGCGCATTAGAAAATCAAAAAATGAAAATAATGGCGCGATTATTATTGCCTTGAGTGGTGTGCACAAAGAAGAGGAGTGTCAGCGTCTTTATGATTCTGGCATTGACGAACTAATCATTAAACCTGTTACCGCAGATCGCTTGCTGGTGGCGGTGACAAAGCATTTCCCGATTTCGTCTGCGTCGATAGATTCTAGCGTCGTCTCTCAGCTTTTTGCCGATCTAGGTGACGAGGTGGGGACGCGCTTAATTGGAATGTTTGTTGAAGAGTTGGTGCAGATGAGCGTACGAATAAGCCAGGCATTGAAAAATGATGATACCGAAGAATATTTGGCTGTGGCGCATATATTGAAAAACTCAGCGGCTTTGTACGGAGCGAACGAATTGGCTTCGTTTGCTCGCCAACTGAACGAAAATACAGAGCAGTTTGCAGACGACTTATCGGCTGCGGCAACGGGGCTTTTAGAGCGAATTAATGCGGCGCATCACGCGGCAAAAGAATATTTGTCGTCCGCCGAGAGGAAAGGCCAATGAATTCGGTACCAAACAAACAGCTAGTGTATGTGGTAGAAGATAGTCTCTCGAGCGGCGCCCTGTATTGCAGCTACCTAGAACAGGCTGGCTACAGCACCAAACATTTTACTGACGGCCATTCGGCGTTGCTGGGTGTTAAGGAGCAGATGCCGGATGTGGTGTTGCAGGATGTGTGTTTGCCGGATATCAGTGGTTTAGAGGTGTTAAGCTTTATTAACCGGCAGGAAAAGCCTGCGCCGGTGGTGATTATTACGGCGAATAGTTCAATTGATGTTGCCGTGGATGCTATGCGCTTAGGCGGCTTTGATTTTATTGAAAAACCTTTTTCAAAAGACCGCTTATTAACCTCTATTGCAAGCGCAGTAGATCAGCATCAGGCTGATATTGCCGCGGTTCCTGCCGCAGTAGTGCAAGGCAAACCGAGTGCTAGTAAATTACACACCGGGGTTAGTGAATATTTTGTTGGTGATTCACTGGCGATGTCGACTGTGTTTAGGCTCTTGGATAGTGCTGCCAAAAGTAAGGCGAGTGTATTTGTTACAGGCGAAAGCGGAACGGGTAAGGAAGTGTGTGCCTTCTCATTGCATAAGGCCAGCGCGAGACACGATGGACCGTTCATTGCTATTAACTGCGCAGCTATACCCGCAGACCTCTTTGAGTCGGAAATTTTTGGTCATGAAAAAGGCGCGTTCAGTGGCGCCGTCAGTCAGCGCAAGGGGGCGGCGGAATTAGCTGCTGGTGGAACCTTGTTCCTGGATGAACTCTGTGAAATGGATTTGAACTTACAGGCGAAATTACTGCGTTTTTTACAGACTGGTACTTTCAGCCGGGTCGGTGGTCAGGCCGTATTGCACAGCGATATTCGGATTGTGTGTGCCACCAACCGCGACCCCGCCAGAGAAGTTGGCGAGGGCCGTTTTCGTGAAGATCTGTACTACCGTCTCAATGTTATTCCGGTGCAGCTTCCACCACTGCGTGAACGCGGCACCGATATTATGCTGCTGGCGGAACATTTTCTGGCTGAGAAAACCAAAGCAAATGACAAACAATTTCGTGGCTTCACGCCCGAAGTAAAATCCATGATTATGCAGCACGATTGGCCGGGTAATATTCGTGAACTGCAGAATGTCATTGAGAATGTTGTTGTTATTAATGACGGCGAATTGGTGAGTGTTGAAATGATGCCGTCGTTGGCGCCAGTTTTGTCGAAAGCGCCCGCTAAACCCGCCGCAGTGGTGCCGTCAAACAGTGTTCCTAGCTTTGGTTCGGTTTCTAGCCCGACTGGCGCCGGTATGCAGGGCATTCGCCCGCTCTGGATTGTGGAAAAAGAGGCTATTGAGTACGCAATTGAACAATGTGGTGACAATATCCCCTTGGCCGCCGCGTGTCTTGGGGTGAGCGCGTCGACAATTTATCGCAAGAAAAAAAGTTGGGATAGTGGCGGCGAAGGCTGATATTTTAGTATTGCAGTGCTTTGAGAACAGGCTTTAGCGTTTACTTGCTATGCTAAATAGATTGATAGGGAGAGTTGTATGGATCCGAAACAATTACACGAACAATTACAGCGTTTGCAAAGCGAAATTGATGGGCTGGCCGTTAATCAAGAAAATCGCGCAAAACTTCACGCCATAGTCGACGACATTGACCGTGAATTGGGTGTTGGCCCGCAGTTTGTCTTAGAGGACAGCAGTTTGCAGGATCGCTTGGAAGATCTGGTGTCGAATTTTGAAGTTGACCACCCGACAGTGGCCGGGATTTTAAAAGACATCATGGTTAAACTTGCTAGTATTGGGGTATAAGTGAAAATTAGGCGCGGTGGTGTAAAAAACACTGCTACGCCAACGGTGCTGTAAGGATATGTGTTTACAGTTGATTGGGAGCGTTATGCTTCTTGTTTTACGTTTCATTTTGCGGTGCATTTTGAGAAAAGCATACCTTTTGTGTTAGTGGCGGCTACGGATCGCGTTAGTGTTCGCCGCGGCAATCTATAATAATTATTTTATATCGTCGCCGAGAGTCAGCTATTGCGGGCTTTTCATGAATTTATCCTTTAATGATTTTTCCGGCAGCGCGGAAATTCGATCACTGGCATTGTACTTGCTGAATGCATAGCACAATGCGAGTAAATGCCGTTAACTGACTCCTTAGCGGTCTGCTCGCAATATTGATGGATATAAAAGGAATGTATTATGAAGCCTCCCCATACTTTATTGGCGATGTCGTTAATGCTCAGTTCGGCTGCATTTGCAGGTTCGGAACTGGATTCATTATTGGATGTACTCAAAGCTAACGGCACGATTGATGAGGCGCAGTATCAGCGCTTAATGGCTGAGCAGGCGAGCGCTAAGCCTGATTTAGTCGAGACCAGCCCGCCGCGATCAACGGCAGGTGCCCGTAGTGGTTTGAAAGTCGTGTCAGCAGATAAGCAGTTTTCTGCCCAGCTCGGCGGCCGAGTAGAAGTTCATGGTGCGGTTTACAATGACGATGGTATCAATATGGGCGACGGCACGACCCTACGCCGCGCCAGAATTTATGTGAAAGGTAAGCTATACGGTGATTGGCAGTATAAATTTGAATACGACTTTGCTGCCAGCGACCTAAAAGGTGTCAAAGATGCATACTTAAGCTATAGGCTTAAGGAGGGCACGGAGCTTATCGCCGGTAATTATCGCGTACCATTTTCGCTTGAGGCCTTGGCCAGTTCCCATGCCAATACGTTTATGGAAAGATCACTGGGTTTTGCCTTTAAGCCTGGCTGGCACTTGGGCACGGGTATCAATTTGTCAGGCCCGAACTGGACGTGGAACACGGGTGTATTTGGTGACACGGCCGATCAGAATACGGCCGGTGAAGACGGCGAGTGGATAGTAGGTAGCAGGCTTACTTGGTTGCCCTATCAGGCCAACTCCTCGTTTGTGCACCTTGGTTTAGCGGGGCTCTTTGGTGACCGTGGCGACCACTTGGATATGACGTATAAATCTGGCCCTGAAAGCAAGGTGACCAAGGTTAATTTAGTTGATACTAAAAAAATAGCGGGTGTAGATAGTTACTCGCAGACCGGCTTAGAGGCGGCATTGACCTTAAATCGCTTTAACTTGCAGGCGGAGTATATGGCGGCCACCTTGACGCGCGGTGAGGGTGATCTAAATTTTGATGGCTGGTATATACAGTCGAGTTATTTTCTCACGGGAGATCGTCGGTCTTACAAAAAAGGTCGTTACGCAACGGTTAAACCTCGCAGTATATTGGGGCGAAACGGCATCGGGGCCTGGGAACTGGCATTGCGCGTGAGTGAGGTGGATCTAAGTGACGGGGATGTTCTAGGCGGAGAGCAGCAAGATTTAACCTTGGGCTTGAATGTTTATGCAAGCCCACAAATTCGTTTTAGCGCCGAATACATTAAAGTTTTAGCGACTTCAAATCCGCAGACGGCGGAGCCAGAGCTATTCCAGTTGCGCGCAGAGTGGGTGCTGTAAATGAAAAACATCATTCTAGCGTTTGTATTGTTGCAAAGTCTTTGCGTGAGTGCTGCTGAATATCGTGTTGGCGTAGTACCACAATTTGAGGCGCGACGTCTTAATGAAGTTTGGCTGCCGATACTCGACGAACTGGCCAAGCGCACCGGCGATAGCTTTGTTTTGCTTACCAGTAAATCGATTCCGGAGTTTGAAGCGAGCTTTCAGCGTGGCGATTTTGATATCGCTTATATGAATCCCTGGCACGCGATTGTGGCTTATGAAACTCAGCAGTACCTGCCTATAGTTAGGGACGGTGATCGCAAGTTGAAAGGCATATTGGTTGTTCGCAAGGACAGCGGCATTACGAGTGTAAAGCAATTAGAAGGCGCTGAAATTGCCTTTCCGGCACCGAACGCGCTTGGCGCGTCATTATTAATGCGTGCAGATTTAAAAATGATTCACGGCATTGATATTGTTCCTAAGTATGTTGATACCCATTCTTCGGTTTATTTGAATGTTGCGCTGCAATCAACAATGGCGGGTGGTGGGGTAAAACGAACATTGAAAGAGCAGGCGCCAGCGTTACAAGATATGCTGATGGTGCTTTACGAAACGCGGGCGGTGAATCCCCATCCTATCGTTGTTCATCCCCGGGTGCCGAGGGACGCGGCCCAAAGAATTAGCGAGAGCTTGCTGGCGATGGCCTCGAATGTTGATTCCCAAAAATTACTTGCTGAAATCCCCATGCGACGAGCGGTAGCGACAAATATTGATGAATATTTACCCTTGACGGATTGGGGACTGCATGACTTCTACGTACCGAAGTAAATGGCTTTATGGCCTAAAAACCCAAAGCCTGTTGGTGGCGGGATTTTTGGGCTTTGTGGTCTGCTGTTTACTCGTTTTTTATACCTTGCCGAGTCAGGATCGCTGGGTTAAAAAGGAGCTTACCAACGCTACTGAGCGCTCCTTGCGACAGTTGTCGGCTTCTATCGTGACGCCATTATTAAGTCATCAATATGCAGAACTCTATGAAAGCCTTGATGCGCAACTTAGCGAACATCGAAATTGGCTGAGAATAAAAGTGTCGGATGCGGAGGGCAAACAGCTTTACCCGTTGAGTAGCTGGACGCTAGGGCTTGAAGAAGACGATATTATTATTTCTCACGATATTAATTTTTTGGGAAAAAATCTTGGGCGAATCGTACTCGTAGCCAATTTTAGTGCCGAATTACGTGAAGGCTACCGTCTACAATTTACCTTAGCTTCTGTTCTGTTTTTAGCGCTAATGCTTGTGTTTAGCGTAGTTTATTATTTAATTAACAAGACCGTTATAACCCCGCTCAGAGGATTGATGACGTCATTTCAACAGCTCGCTGATGGCGATTACCACTCTCCCTTGCCAAGGGTATTTAATAATGAAGTTGCTAATGTGGTTGCCGGTTTTGCTGAAATGCGCAGCAATATTGAGCGCCACCAAGCTAAGCTTGAGATCTTAAGGCAGGAGGCTGAACTGGCTAATCGCGCAAAATCTGATTTTTTGTCTAGCATGAGTCATGAACTCCGCACGCCGCTCAATGCGATCTTGGGGTTGGCGCAGTTGTTTGAATACGACGATGCCGCCAGCGACGTCTATAAAAGTCACGGTAAGAATATTTATAACGCCGGTGAATATTTGCTCTCACTGATTAATGATGTGCTTGATTTAACCTTAATTGAGTCTAGAAATATTAGCCTCAATATTGAGCGTTTTAGCGCGGCTGATGTGGTAGGCGAATGCGTGGATTTAGTGTCATCAACCGCCAGCGGCCAGGGAATTAGCATTTATTTCACCCGACCAGTGCCCGATGATATTTTAGTTGCTGGTGACTACACTAGACTAAAGCAAGCCATTTTAAATTTATTGTCCAATGCGGTTAAGTATAACTGCGCAGCGGGAATCGTCACCGTTAGCTACTTGCGACGCGAAAGTTCGGTCAGAATTTGTATTGACGATACGGGTAAGGGCTTAGCGCAGGAGCAGCTAAATAAGCTCTTTACACCTTTCGATCGTCTGGGTGCAGAGTTGGGTGCAACTCAAGGAACGGGTATAGGCTTGGTGATTACCAAGCAACTGCTTGAGTTAATGGGCGGGGTGATGGGGGCAGAGAGCGTTTTGGGTCGGGGATCAACGTTTTGGATTGAAATGCCCTTGGCTACCGATGAGCATGTTCCCATGAGAGCATTGTTGCCGCCGGAGAAAATGGCAGTAACGACGGCAAGTGAGGACGTTAACACCGCGCTGCGAATATTGGTTGCTGAAGATAATACGGTGAATCAAGATGTGATTCGTCAGCAGCTGGCATTGTTGGGATATTCTGCCACATTTGCCAATGACGGCTTGGCCGCATGGCAGTGTTTGCAGACAGAGGAGTACGATGTGCTGCTGACCGATATTCAGATGCCTAAAATGAATGGCTATGAATTGACCAAGCGAATCCGCGAGGCAGAGCTGGTCTCTGGAGTCCATTTGCCGATTGTGGCGATTACGGCCAATGTTATGGAAAGGGATGTGGCCGACTGCCTTGCCAGCGGCGCAGATGATTTTATTCCTAAGCCAGTTGAGATTAATGCCTTGAAAGAAATTTTAGCGCGTGTTGATGCTAATTTGGGTCTGGGGAATTCTCCTGCCGAAAAATATACTGATACGCACGATCTAAGGGATGAGCTGGAGCCAGAGCCAGAAGCGCTTGCTATTGATATAAGTCAGCTGGTGTCGATGATTGGCGACGATGTATCTATGCACTGCATGATCTTTAAAAGCTTTACCGATTCTAGCCCCGAAAACATTCAGGCTATTCTCGACGCGCTAAGCGCGCGAGATCCTGAAAATGTGTATATGCAAGCTCATAAATTTAAATCCTCAGCGCGTTCTATGGGCGCCTATAGTTTGGCAGATACCTGTGCTGCATTAGAGGCACAGACGCATTTTTCCGCAGGCGGCGATGAGCCTGCCGAGGGTGTATTGAGCGAAGAAGTTTGGTTGACGCTTGATAGCATGGCAGAAAAAATGACTGCGGAGTATGCTGCGGCAAAGCAATTTATCGACGATTATCGTCGGCAGCATGAATGACCTAATTGCGTGACAATGGTGGCTAATGAATCATATTGAAGGGCATCGAGTACACCGCGCAAACTGGTTGCGCGCTGCGGTTTTGGGCGCCAATGACGGCATTGTATCAACGGCAAGTTTGATTGTTGGTGTGGCAGCCGCGAATAGCACTCAGAGTAATATTATTATGGTCGGGGTGGCGGGCTTAGTGGCTGGTGCTATGTCGATGGCCGCAGGTGAGTACGTGTCGGTAAGTTCCCAAGCTGATGCCGAGCAGGCAGATTTAGATAAGGAACGACGCGAACTCGCTGAGCAGCCAGAGCATGAGCATGCCGAAATGACCTCAATATATATCGAGCGGGGTTTGGATGAGCAGCTCGCGGCCAAGGTCGCTACTCAGCTAATGGATCACGATGCTCTTGGCGCACATGCTCGGGATGAGCTAGGTATTGTTGAGGCATTTTCTGCGCGGCCCCTGCAGGCCGCGGTTACTTCGGCTGGCAGCTTTGTGCTTGGCGCGGGCCTGCCTTTGCTAGTGGCACTGTGGGTGCCCCTAAGTGCAGTGATTTGGGCGGTGTCGTTTAGCGCTTTACTTTTTCTCGCACTACTTGGTGCTCTTGGGGCGAGCGCCGGTGGCGCGCCAGTGCTCAAAGCCGCTATTCGAGTTTGCTTTTGGGGTGCTCTCGCTATGCTGTTAACGGCGTTAGTGGGTCACTGGTTTGCCTAAGCTAGGACGCTTATTTAAAGGCCATTTTTCAAACCTCCGTTCGGCGCTAAAGTAATGTGAATATTTCCCGTTCGGCCAATGTTTTCCTTGTCGGCTTCGTAGTAATGTCGCTTCGGGTTCGATTACGATGTTGCTGCTACTGAGGTTGTTTTAAAATGTTTGAATGGATAGTGAATGCCGATGCTTGGATTGCGCTTTTCACGCTGATGGCTTTAGAAATTGTATTGGGTATCGACAATATTATTTTCATCTCAATACTGGTTGGTCGCTTACCACCAGAGCAGCGTGACCTCGCGCGGAAACTGGGCTTGGGCTTGGCGATGTTGTCACGCTTAGCGCTACTTTTTAGCTTGGTTTGGGTAATGGGCTTGGTTGAACCTTGGTTCACGGCCTTCGGTAACGAGATTTCCGGGCGCGATGTAATCTTGATTTTAGGCGGTCTATTCTTACTTGGTAAGTCGACCCATGAAATTCACAGTAGTTTTGAAGTTACCGAGGAGTCTGGTGTTGCAGTAGCTGTGAGTAGCTTTGGGATGGTGCTGGTGCAAATAGCCATTTTGGATATCGTGTTTTCTCTGGACTCGGTAATTACCGCCGTTGGCTTGGTAGATCACTTATCTATTATGGTAATTGCAGTTGTTGTCTCTGTGCTGGTGATGCTATTCGCCGCCAAACCAATAGGTGATTTTGTCGACGAAAACCCGACCTTTAAAATGTTGGCCTTGTCCTTTTTGATTATGATCGGCCTTACCTTAATAGCTGAGGGCTTTGATGTGCATGTGCCGAAAGGCTATGTGTATTTCGCGATGGCATTTTCGGTACTTGTTGAGGTTTTAAACATGCGAACTCGCCGAGCGCGTGGCGCCAAAATGATAAAATTAAATAAGCAAATTGAGTGAGTTAGCGTATTGGATGACGCCTGCGTGTGCAAAAATTGAAAGGAGTGTCATGACGACTGAAGAGCAAAAATTACTTGGCGATGTCCTGGCTGCAGGACGCTTGACGGTCGATGCAATTGCTGGCGTAAGCGACATTGCGGAGGGCTTGCACCATGCGATTATTACAGTAGGTGGCGTGCTAAGTGCGAATGCCCCTGCCTTGGATCGCAAAACTACCCCAGTGAATAAACGCACGGGTGGTATTAGTGGCTTGGTGTATCGCAGTATCCGTCAGGTGAATGGTTTGCTGGGGTTTGGACTGGATGTCTTGATTCCGCGTTTGACGAGCAAAATCACCGACAACCAAAGTGCACCGGGCCGGGCCGCCGTCGTATCAGCACTGAACGGCGTGCTTGGGGATCACCTCGAGCGAAAAGGCAACCCACTGGCAATCGCCATGGCCTTCTGTCGCGATGGCAAAGCCCTTGACAATAATGAATTGAGAGCCCTGCTGGCAGGCCAGCAGCGGATTGCCATCTTTGTTCACGGTTTGTGCATGAACGATCAGCAGTGGACTCGCAAGGGTCACAATCACGGCGATGCCTTGGCGGATGAGCAGGGCTTTACTGCCCTGTATCTTCGTTATAACTCCGGCTTGCACACCTCTGAGAATGGTCGCGCTTTTGCGCATTTGCTAGAACAGCTTAGTGATTGTGTGCAGGCGGACACCGAGTTCTATATTGTCGCCCACAGTATGGGCGGTCTGGTGTCGCGAAGTGCCTGTCATTACGGCGTGCAAGAAGCTCAGCGCTGGCCACAGCAGTTGCGGAAATTGGTGTTTCTGGGGACGCCACACCATGGCGCTGTTCTTGAACGCGGTGGAAACTGGATCGACGTGCTACTGGATACAAATCCCTACAGCTCGCCGTTTGCGCGCTTGGCTAAGATTCGTAGCAGCGGAATTACCGATTTGCGGTACGGCAATGTTGTGGACGAAGATTGGAATGGCTGTGATCGTTTTGATATGGCTGGCGATACCCGAATGCCGATCCCTCTGCCACAGGGCGTAGCGTGTTATGCCATTGCTGCGACGACGTCGGTTGATGCGCACCCTGTGATAAATAGTGTGATTGGTGACGGCTTGGTCTCCGTCAGCAGCGCACTGGGTCGTCACCGGGATCCCTTGCGCCATCTTGGATTTGACGACGATCATCAGTGGCTGGGCCAAGGCGTAAATCATATGGCGCTGCTCAATCGGCCGGAGGTGTATGAAGTGCTTAAGTCATTTCTGGCGTCTTCGTCAGGTGTTAGTCAATAAAAGCCCTGTGCAATTGAGTGAGGGTTTGCGATGTCGATGCCACGCTTTCATATAATCGAAGGCGATATCTGTACAATGGCCGTCGACGCCATTGTGAATGCCGCCAATTCGACCTTGCTCGGCGGTGGTGGTGTGGACGGTGCAATTCATCGGGCGGCAGGGCCGGCGCTGTTGGCCTATTGCCGCCAGTTGCAGGGCTGTGACACCGGGGATGCTAAGCTTAGTCCCGGTTTTTTACTCCCTTCCCGAGCCGTTATTCATACTGTTGGCCCAATATGGCGCGGCGGGCAGCAGGGTGAGGCGGAGTTGCTGGCGTCGTGTTATCGCTGCTGTATTCAGCTTGCCGAGGCCGAAGGTTTTAAGTCCATTGCGTTTCCCGCGATCAGTTGCGGGGTTTACGCCTACCCTCATCGCGAGGCGACTGAAATTGCGGTCGCGACACTGCGACGCTGGGCTCCAGATAGCGCCTTGCAAAACATCTATTTAGTTGCGTTTAGTCGCCAAATGGCAGCACATTGGGCTGCCGCATGTGCGGCAGCGGGGGTGAACCCTAGTATTGCTTTGCGGCCTTCTCAATAGCGCTAGCGAGGCTTTCGCGGGTTTGGGGGCCGGTGAGTGTGGCTTGTACCTTGCCGTTCGCGTCGAGCAATAAGGTGGTCGGCAATACTTGCGGTCGAGGTACGCCGAGCTGGGGGGCTGGGTCAGCATTCAGCGAGGGAAACGTAATACCCATTTCCGCAATGGCCGCCGTTAAGGCCTCACCCTCTAATCCGTCGTAATTAACACCGTATATTTTAATGTCAGTGTTGGCCTTGGCAAATTCATTCAGGTCTGGAATTTCCTCGCGACAAGGGCCACACCATGTTGCCCAATAGTTGATGAGCTGCCACTTTCCTTGGCTAAATTGTCCAGCCTTGCCGTCTACTGTGGTGAAATCGGGTTTGCTGCAGGCGCTGATGCCCAATAAGAGTAAAAAAAATAGTGACCTAATTGGCTTTGTGTCCATGTAAATACTCGATGCTGGTCCTGCCGACGGGCTGGGGGGTGTATAATGCCGCGATAAAATTACTGAAATATGACGCGGGGAACGTATGGCTGATTATACCATTTACCACAATCCACGGTGCTCAAAATCTCGGCAAACCTTGCAGATACTCACTGACAAGGGTATTGAACCTGAAATTATAGCGTATCTCGAAACGCCGCCGTCGGCGACGGAGCTAAAGCAGCTTATTGTAAAGCTCGGGATTAGCCCTCGGCAATTGCTGCGTAAAGGCGAAGATGCCTATAAGGCATTGGGCTTGGCGGATACAAGTAAAAGTGATGCCCAGTTAATCGCGGCCATGGCGGCCGAACCTAAGTTGATTGAACGACCGATTGTGGTGAAGGCCTCGCGCGCGGTGTTGGGTCGACCACCTGAAAATGTCTTGGCGCTAATTGATTAAAGTGGATGGGCGCAAAGATTTAAGAGGGCGTATTTCTTGAGTAGTGATTCCTTTGTATTGGTTTTGTATTACAGTCGCCACGGCGCCACTGAACGCTTGGCGCAGCAGATTGCCAGAGGGGTAGAACAAGCGGGCGTTGAGGCAAGAATTCGTACTGTGCCAGCGGTGTCTGCGGTCTGTGAAGCAACTGCCGATGAGATACCCGAGTGCGGTCACCTGTATGCTAGCGAAGACGACTTGCGTGATTGTGCGGGCTTACTGTTGGGGAGCCCCACGCGTTTTGGCAATATGGCCGCACCGTTAAAGTATTTTCTCGATGGTACATCGAGTTTGTGGATGAGCGGGGCGCTAATTGGTAAGCCTGCGGGGGTGTTCACCTCTAGCGCGAGTATGCACGGTGGCCAAGAGAGTACGTTGTTAACAATGATGATGCCGTTGCTTCATCACGGTATGGTGATTGCGGGCTTGCCGTACAGCGAAGCTGCGTTAACGACCACCCAAAGTGGTGGAACCCCCTACGGGGCTTCACATGTGGCTGGACAAGATGGCCGGGCGGTAGACAGTACCGAACTTGAATTAGCGGCGGCATTGGGTCGGCGTATCGCAGTATTAAGTAAAAAGCTGCAATCCTGAGGTAAATATGACGGTAATAGAAAAGCGCGCGCTGTTCGCTGCATGGGCAATGAAAATAAGCTATATCGCTTTTTTATTGAGTCTGACCCTTGGTACATGGGTATGGGTTCAAGAAGGGCGGCAGCCGAGTATCAGTATTTGGTTAATTCGTACAGTGCCGATACTGCTGTTTGCCTACGGAGTATTTAAACACCAGCTGCGCAGTATTGCTTGGCTGTGTTTTGCGATTTTAATGTATTTTGCGATGGCGGTAACCGAGGCGATGTCGCCCTATGTTATCTGGTTTAATTATATTGAGTTAGCGGTAGTCGTTGTGTTGTTTTGTAGCGCGACGGCGTTTATCCGCTGGCAGGCACAAATGCTTAAGGCCAAGCAGGCAGAGGGGACGGCAAGCGAATGACAGTGACTAAAAAACGCGGCTTTTTCTCGCGCATAGTCGCGATTATTGAGGGCACTCGGCGCTGGGTGTTCAATATATTATTTGTTATTTTTGTCGGTGTTGTCCTCACCGCCTTGTTTACTTCCGTGACGGTGAGTGTGCCCGATGGTGCCGTGCTTATTGTTACGCCAGAAGGCGTTGTGGTTGACCAAATCACTGCTGTTGATGCCTTAACTCAGCTAAGTTCAAGCGGTTTGCCGACCGAAACCTTGCTCAGTGATTTGATTGAAACCGTGGATTTGGCAACAGAGGACCCACGTATAGAGGTGATACTGCTGCAACTTGATGAGCTTAAACACATTGGTTTGAGCAAAACCTTAGAGCTGTCTGAATCCATTAATCGCTTTCGCGACAGCGGTAAAACTGTGGTCGCGACCGCGAGTCACTATAATCAGGACCAGTATTTGCTGGCCAGTTTTGCCGACCAGATCTTTGTTCACAATATGGGTGGGGTCGGCATTGAAGGTTTTGCGGTTATTCGCAATTACTTTTTAGATGCGATTAATAAACTGAAAATCCGCTTTCATGTTTTTAAAGTGGGCAGTTTTAAGTCGGCCATTGAACCCTTGCTCCGCAACGATATGTCGGATGCGGCGAAGGAATCAAATAAGGCCTGGTTAGATCAGCTGTGGGCGGTGTATAGCGATACCCTTATCGCGCGGCGGGGAATATCGGCCGAGAAGTTAGATTTTTATGTGAATCATATTGATGACGTCATGGCCAAGGTCAACGGTGATTCGGCGCAAGCCGCACTCGATTACGGTTTGGTCGACGGTATTGTTAGTCGCCCAGCATTGCGATCAATGCTGATTGAACGAGTAGGTGAAGACGAAGACGGCGCCTATAAGCATATTTTCTACCGAGACTACCTCGCCTTAAATCAAAATCTAAGACCCGCCAAGCCCGCCGGTGTTGGTGTTATTGTGGCAAGTGGCAATATCGTTGATGGTACCCAGCCCGCGGGCACTATTGGCGGTGACAGTCTGGCGAGCTTAATTCGTCAAGCCCGTCGCGATAACGACGTTAAAGCGGTGGTGCTGCGTATCGACAGCGGCGGTGGTTCGGCTTTTGCGTCTGAAGTCATTCGTGCCGAGCTAGCGCAGTTGCAGGAGGCTGGTAAGCCTTTAGTCGTTTCTATGGGTAGCATGGCGGCTTCGGGCGGTTATTGGATTGCTGCTGGTGCCGATGAAATATGGGCAACCCCAGCCACACTTACTGGTTCAATTGGCATTTTTGGCGCCTTCCCCACAGTAGACGAAATGTTGAGCGGCCTTGGCATTAGTACCGATGGTATTGGAACCAGCGCAGTGGCCGGGAAGTTGCGGCCAGATATTCCGCTAGATCCAATTCTCGAGCGCGCAATTCAGTCAGGTATAGAGCATGGCTACCGCCGCTTTATTGGTATTGTGGCAGACGGCCGAAATAAGCTCGTTGAACAGGTGGAACCGATTGCCGAAGGGCGGGTGTGGAGTGGGGTGGATGCTCAGCAGCTTGGTTTGGTCGATCAGCTTGGCGGTTTAAAACAAGCGGTGGCATCGGCGGCGGCCTTGGCGGGCTTGTCGGATACCAGCAGTCGCGTCTTGCGCTTGCCGCTCACGCCCGAAGAAGAGCTAATACAGCTGCTGCTCGGCTCCGGTATGGTGAAACAGGTATTGCAAAGCTCCTCGCCGTTGCTGAGTACCTTAAATAGCGTACTGCCAGCGTGGTCGTCGATGCTGCAATTGCGAGACAGTCGCGGTGTGTATGCCTTCTGTATTATGTGTGTGGCGCCTTAGCACGTCCTTGAATATCAACGGCGGCCACCTGTTGGTGTCGGCAGGCGTTTACAGGCACCACGGTTAATATTGCAGCGGCTAGCTGATGGGGTGTTAACCGGTAACAGTATCTTGAGGATAGAGTTGTCGCCACATTTCAAAGCCGCCATCCATGCTGTAGACCTCGGTGAAATCCTTTTCAACAAAATACTGGGCTGCGCTCTGGCTACTGTTGCCATGGTAACAGTAGATGATAAGGGCTTTATCGGGATCCGCAGCCTCGACAAACTGCTGAAGGCTTTGGTTGTCGAGGTGCGTGGCCGCCGGGATGTGGGCGGTGGCAAAGGACTGCTCGTCACGAATGTCCGCAAGTTGGCAATTACCTGCTGCCGCCATTGCGTGTGCATCTTGAGGGGATATATGTTTGAAGTTAGGCATGAGCTTTATCTGAATTGTAAAAAATAGGGGGCCATAGTACCGCGATGAGAGCAAAAACTGAACGCCGCCAGCGCGGCAGGAAATTTTCTTTGTTAGATCGTTTCGCCAGTCTGCGTGATGCCTTAAATGGCTTAGGTATTTTGTTGGTGGAGCAGCACAACGCGCGCATTCACTTTGTAGTCGCTATTTGCGTAGTGGCACTGGGCCTCTTAACGGGCTTGAGTGGTGTCGAGTGGATTATGGTGTTTGCTGCTATTGCGCTAGTTTGGATGGCTGAGGCCTTCAATACCGCCCTAGAGTATTTGGCTGATGCGGCGGTGCCAGAAACCCATGCGCTTATTGGCAAGGCGAAGGATGTGGCTGCCGCTGGGGTGCTGGTTAGTGCCGGGTTTGCGGTTCTAGTCGGGCTTTGGGTGTTTATTCCGGGCTTGATACGTTAAGACATCACCACGGGGCGCAGCGATGCCTTTGTGTACACTGCTCAGAAGTCCGCCGCCATTTCGCGGCGGGACTTAGAACCCGCAAGCCCGCGCATATCTTCTAATGCCATATACATACAGGGAATGAGAATCAAGGTTATTACCGTAGCGAATATGATGCCAAAGCCGAGCGATACCGCCATCGGAATAACAAACTGGGCCTGAACACTGTCTTCCATCAGCATCGGTAGTAAGCCAAAGAAGGTGGTTAGCGAGGTCAGTAAAATGGCCCGGAAACGCATGCAGCCAGAATCGATTACCGCATCTAAGAGGCGTTCGCCCCTCGCCAGCGCGGAGTTAATAAAGTCGACCATGATCAAGCTGTCGTTGACGACGACGCCGGAAAGCGCAATGACGCCAAAAAATGACATCATGCTAAACGAAATGTCGAGCACAATATGACCGACAACCGCGCCAATGATACCGAAAGGAATTACCCCCATAATAATAAATGGCTGTAAGTACGAGCGCAGTGGTATAGCGAGCAGGGCGTATATGCCAAAGAGCGCGACCACAAAGCCTATTGCGAGGCTTTGTAACAGCGTGCCCATTTCTTCGCTTTCACCGCTGAACTGAACTTTCACCCCCGGGTAGCGACTGCCAAAATGGGTTTTAATTACATTGGCCATGATGTCTGAGGTTACCGTGCTGGGGCTGGTGAATTCCTTGTCCACTTGCGCGGTAACATTAATTGAACGCTCGCCGTCAATACGTTTGCGTTGGCTAAAGCCGGGCTCAAATTTAATGTCGGCAACACTGCTCAGCGGGATATAAGCTTGGTCGGCAGAACGAATATACATGTTTTGTAGGTCTGAAACCGCTTCGCGCTCCTCTCTTGGGTAGCGCACCATCACTTTTACTTCGTCGTTACCGCGTTGGATTCGTTGGGCTTCGGCGCCATAAAAGGTGTCACGTAACTGGCGACCTAAGGACGCCGAGTTGATTCCCAAAACTTCGGCGCTCGGTTTTATTTCTAAAACAATTTCATCCTGAATGGCGCTGGCACCATTGCGAATATCAAAGACACCCTTGTAGTGGCTGAGGACGCCTTCTAAATCTTTGGCGGCAGCTTCGAGTTGGCTGTCGGAGTTGCTGCTCAATTTAAATGAAATGGCTGGCCCAGAGCTTTGATCGGCGCTGCTCACCGACATGATTTTGGCACCGGGGATGTCGCCGATTTGTTGGCGCCAGCGACGTGCAACTTCATTGCCGTCAATGTCACGCTGCTCATTTTTGGTGAGTTCCACCATAAAGCTCACGATGCGGCCAGATGAGCCGAAGGCCATAACATGGCTAATAAGACGCTTGTTATCACTGGCGGGGTGCTGGCTTTGGTAGTCGGCATCTACTTCGCGCAGTGCTTTGTCCATTTGTTCAAAGGCCAGTCGGGTCTGGGTCTCAGGCGTACCCTCGGTCATTTCCAAATTGGCCTTGATAAAATCGCTAGGTACCTCCGGTATCAGGACAAAACGAACGATTCCACCCATAATTAGGCCAGTGGTGACAATAAGTAAGGCGAGAAAAATCGCACCTGTCACATAGCGTTTGGCGATGGCTTTGTGGATAAAGGGGCGATAATAATTATCCACAAAATTAGTAAGTACCCGGTTTGAGTAGCGGGGAATACGGTCTAGTTGGAGCCAGAATCTACTGGTGCCCGGCTTACTGTGAGCGAGGTGAGCCGGCAGTATCCACTTGGATTCTATTAATGAAAAACACAGGCAAAGGATCACAACCCAGCCCACCGACTCAGGAAACGGTGCAAATGCACCGTCGGTAAACAGGGTGGGTGAAAAGGCCATGATGGTGGTAAGCACACCAAACGTGGCCGGGGTTGCTACCCGCAGTGCGCCGGTAATAACGGTGTCTATGGAATGGCCTTTATTCTCCGCCTCGGCATAGGCACTTTCGCCGATAATGATAGCGTCGTCGACGACAATACCTAATACCAAAATAAAGCCAAATAGGCTCAGCATATTTAGGCTGATGCCTATTAATGGCATTATGGCAAAGGTGCCTAGGAAACATATCGGCAGACCAACCATAACCCAAAAGGCAAGCTTAACATTGAGAAATAAGCCGAGCACAATAAACACCAGCAGGGCACCCATGCCGAGGTTCTTTAGCATCATGTCCATGCGGCCTTGAAGATAGAAGGTGATGTCGGCCCAGGTGTCGATATTAACCCCGTCGGGCAGGGCGCCACGCTTTTGTGCAACGTAATTTTTGGCGGCATTAGCAACAGCAATTAAGTCTTGGTTCCCAACGGCAAATACCTGCAAGCCGATACTGGCTTCGCTGTCGAAAAAAGAAAAGCCGTCTTGTTCTACAAAGCCATCGCGGATGGTGGCTATATCACCTAGCGTCAGTCGCGTGCCATCGGGGTGGGTGATTAGTACTAAACGCTCAAATTCGTGCTGATGGCGCGCCTGGCCGCGGGTGCGCAGCATAATATCGCCATTACTGGTTTTTATGGATCCGCCGGGCAAGTCAAGGGATGAGCGGCGAATAGCCTCGGCAACCTCGTTGAGACTTAAGCCGTATTGCAGCAGTGTATGCTCGGGTATTTCTATACTGATTTCAAATTCGCGCGCGCCATTTATTTGCACGTAGGCGATGTTGTCGTCCAGCATAAGCTCTTGCTTAACTTCTTCAGCGAGATTCTTTAGCCCGCGTTCATCAAGATTGCCGTAGAGCTGAATATTCAAGGCGTGATTATTAAAGTCGACACGTTTAACAATTGGCCGTTCGGCTTGTTCGGGAAAACTGACAATACCGTCGACGGCACTTTTAATTTCGTCCATTACCGCCAAGGTATCGTAACCATCGAATATTTCTATGATGAGTGAGGCGGCGGATTCGTCGGATGTGGATTCGACACTTTCGATGGACTCAATGTCTTTAAGGGCTTCCTCAATTTTAAGGACAACGCCTTTCTCTACCTCGTCGGGAGTGGCGCCAGGGTAGGGGACGGTGATACTGACCATATTTAATTCGAATTCAGGCTGCACAGTACGCTGGATACTCAGTGCAGAGCCGATACCAATACCGATGATAATAACCATCAATAAGTTTGCCGCCACGGAGTTTCGGGCAAACCAAGGGATAATGCCTTTGTGGGTGTCGAATTCGGGAGTTAAGCTCATTGCGGTATGGACCGAACGTTGAGGGTGGCAATAGTATTGTGCTGGTTAATTGATTCAATCAGGGTGCTGGTGTTGCTTTGGTGATTGATTTTGACCTTGGTGCCAGCAACGGCATTGGGGATGGTCGACAGGCAAATTAAGTCGCCGTTGTCGAGACCCTCGTAAACATAGACCAGTTTGCCCTCGGTGCGCAGTGTTTTGACATCCCGATTTACTAATTTTTGCTCTTTGTCGAGCACCCACACTTTATTGCCAGCGCGCAATATATAGCGTGGTATGGCTATTAATTCATCGATTTGCTTGCCGCTGATTTCGGCTTTAACAAAGCTGCCCATCATTAATGTTTCGCCTGGGTTATCGAGACGGTAGGGATCATTAATTTCGGCAACAACAAATAATACGCGGCTGCGCTCATCGAGTACGCCTTCGGTACGCACTACAGTACCTTGCCAATGTTGGCCCAGGTCATTTTCAAAACTTACCTTGGGCGCTGCGTTTGGTTGACGGGCACTGGGTAAATCTAGGTAGCGAAGACGGTCTGCCGGTATTGGCAGGCGAACTTCGGCGCGGTCAACGGCAAAAATATCACCAAGTTGGCTGCCAGTGGTGACATATTGGCCAAGATCGACATTACGGCTTTTAATAATGCCGCGGTAAGGCGCGCGAATTTTTGTGCGGCTAAGGTTGTTTTGGGCGTAGCTGAGGTCGGCTAAAGCGGCTTGCAAGCGCGCTTCAGCTTCTTTTAATTGGGGTTCCCGCAGGGCTAAGCTTAAGGCGTCGTTACTGGCGTGTTTGCGAGGATATTTTCTCAGGTCTTCTTTGGCAACGGCGGCCATGCCTTTTTCATGACTAAGATTGCTCTCGGCGGCAGCTAGGTTGGCTTCGGCGCGCTTTAACTCAACCTGGTAATTGCGGTCATCAATAGTGAGTAAGAGGGTGTTTGCGTCAACAATACCGCCACTTTCAAATTGCGGAGCAACCGCGACAACTTTACCTGAGACCTCAGATACCAGGTTGGTTTGCGTGCGCGGTTGTACACTGCCTTGGGAGTTGACGGGAATAGACAGCGTTTGCTTCTCTGCGACGGCAACATCGACGATCAACTCCGGCGGGACAATAGTAATTGTCTCGGCTGGTGGCCTTAGCGCGTAAAAAACGCCAGCAATAACAGTGGCAATGAGAAGAATAATTGCTGCGATGATGGCTTGGTTAGACTGTTTCAACACACTGAGGGTCTCTGTGGGGCTTTATGATATTCGTCATCGCATTTGCAGCGAATGCCTCATACCGCTTGGTTGGCGAGCGTCTCAGACCCGCAAATAGCTAAGACGCCGTCATTGTATCGTTATAGTGGACTCCGTGGTGTGACATCTTGTTAATCCGTGCGGATCCAGTTCTCACCGGTATCCGCTTCGCGGGGTAGAGGAATACTCGGTGTCCAATCTAACCAGCTCTGCTCGACGTTTTGGCGAAGAGGGAAGACCATGCCTGAGGTGACCTGAGGCGCTAGGGGGCTTGAATCTGGCGTCGCAAAGGCAATGCCGCCCTCAAGCAGGGACTCAATTGACTTGCTGCGGATGGTTGCGCCGCTAAATAAACCAAATTTCACCGCAATGCCACTGGAATTCCAGAACACACTGTTTTCTCTCACCAAGCCCGCATAGCGTGACTCAATATTAATATGCATCAGGGTTTGAGTGGCGTCGTCGGCTAATTCGTAGCCAAATACCTCTCCTACCGGAATATCTCGGTAGAAGACTTTTACACCTTCTTTAATTGAGCCGCGTTGAGGTGCCGCCACAATTAAATTAAGCCCTGAACTGGGTTTGCTCAGTGGTGGCGGCTTATCCAAAGCCGCGAAGCTGGTCTGCGGTGTACCGTAGCCTGGACGAACACTGATATAGCTACCGGTGACTAAGGTTTCTAAATTGCGGGTGCCGATCAGGCCGAGTTGTGGTTTTACCACCCAAAATTGACTGCCACTGCGCGCCAGTGCTTTGGCTGATGGCGCTAAGCGAGCGCTGACTTTAACGCCTTCCATATTCGTATCAAGCTCAACGGCAATAACTTCGCCCACTTTAATGCCCTGGTATTTGATCTCGGTGCCTTTATTAATATTGCTGCCGGTATCAAAGTACAAAAAGATGTCGCGGCCCTTGTCGGCAAAGGTGCTTTGGTAGTCGGGGTGCAGTGAATAGCGTAGTCCTTCCCAGGCCAATTGGGGCTTTTTGACTTCTGGCGTGTGGAACGCAATGCCGCCAGCGACGATGGTCGCGAGGGAGTCAGCGCGTATGTCTAGGCCGCTGAGGCCGCCACTGATGCTGATACCACTGGCATTCCAGAACTGAGATTCGCGATGTACCAAATGGGCGTAGCGCTGATGAATAAACGCGCCGATATTAACGCCATCGGCGTCGAGGTCGACAGATTCGACTTGGCCAACGGCTATTTTTCGGTAGTAAATCTTGGTGCCGATCCCAACTGAGTTCAGTTCGTCGCTACGTAGGTTTAGCCGTAAGCCGGGTTGCTGAATACCGCTGTTAGGGGCTTTGAAAAGTGCCGTATAGCGTTCGGCAATGGCGCCGCCCTTGCCACTAACACGCATGGCAATGTACGGCCCGCCAAGTAGCGCGTCTAGTCCGCTCACTCCCGTGCTGGAAACCTCTGGTTTTACCAGCCAAAACTGGCTGTCAGTGTTTAAGTATTGATGGTGAGGTGCACTGATGGTCAACGTAATATTAGCGCCAAGATTGGGGTTGTTGTCGACAAAACTCAAGGACTCGACTTTACCGATGTCCATACCCAATAAGCGAACATTACTGCCGACGGTGAGACCATCTGGATTGCGGAAATACACCACGATTTCCTTGCTGCCCTTGGCTCGCTCCTTGGAGGTGAACAGCTGGAAATGCGTGTCATTGTCGACGGCATCAGCATTAGCCGTGGGCGTTTCAAAGGCGATGCCGCCGGCGAGAATACTGGCGATTGAGCCGGCGTCAATGTCGATGCCTTGCAGTCCCGCGTTTACCTTTAAGCCACTCTGCTGCCAAAAGCGCGAACTGCTGTTTACCAGGTGTTGATATTGGGGATCGATACGAATATTGGCCTCGATACCATTTTTGCTAAGTTGGTAGCTTTCAATGTCACCGACGTCGATTTGCTGGTAGAGAATGGGCGCACCCACCGATAGCGAGCCGAGGCTCTCGGCCTCCAGAACCAGTCGCAGGCCAGGTAAATTACTGGCCATTGGCGGCGGCTCAATAAGTGCAGTAAAACGCTCAGCTGGGTCACCATCACCGGGTTTGAAACTGATGTAATTGCCGGCAACCAAGGTGTCTAAGCCGGAAACCCCAGAAAGTGATATTTGTGGTTTTACTAGCCAAAATGCGGTGTTTTCCCGGATTAGCGGGGCAATTTGCTCGCTCAGTTCAATGGTCGCCGTGACCCCTTCGAGGTCGTCATCGAGTTGCAGGCTGGTGACTTGGCCAACATTGATACCCTGATACATGACCGGGGTTTTACCAACACTTATGCCACTGCCATTATCGAAAGCAACGGTAACGCGCAAGCCGGTATTGTTGATGTTTTGGTAGAGTAGCCAAGCGGCGACGGCAAGCGCGATGAGTGGGAGTAGCCAAATCGCTGACAGGCCACGTTTTGGCGCGGAGTGTGCCGATCTAATATTGTCTTCAGTCATTGTCCAAATCCCATAACAAGCGCGGGTCAAAACTATTGGCGGCGAACAAGGTAAGAACCACCACCGCAGCAAAGGCGGTGGCGGCGGGGCCACTCTCCACGGTGGCAATATTGCCGAGGTGAACCAAGGTCACCAAAATAGAGATCATAAATAAATCGAGCATCGACCAGCGGCCAATAAAGTGTATAAAACGATATAGCACTGTGCACTGCTGTTTGCTTAGCGGGAGGTGAAGCTGCACAGCCAAGATAAGAATTATAATAATCATCAGTTTAATGACCGGCACCGCAATACTGGCAATAAAGACAATGGCGGCAATTGCTTGCAAATCGGCTTGCCACAATTTTACAACCCCAGACATGATGGTGTCTGGGTCACCCTTGCCAAAGCTGATAACGGTTAGTATGGGTAAAATATTGGCCGGAATCATTAGAAATGCGGCGGCCAGCGTATAGGCCCAGCTGCGTTGCAGGCTGTGTGGTTGGCGAAAGCTCAGCGGTGCAGCGCAGCGGGTGCAATACCAGGATTGCGCTTGGCTCGCTGTGGTAATGCGGCTGAGTTTGCCGCAAGTAGTGCAGCGGGCAATACCGCGCTGTTGCGCTGTCACTGTCATTTAGCTGCGTTGCTCCCAATATTGCCAAGCTTGCTCTTCGTGGAAATATTGGCTGCACAGAATAATGCACAGCAACAAACCCACCAAGCAATAGGTACCACTGGCAACGCTGACTTCACCGGGGTCCATCATCTTGACATAAGCGACGATAATGCCCATGGCGTAGACTTCAAGCATGCTCCAACTTTGCATCCACACTTTACATTTAAGCCACGCAGGAAAGTGACTGGGGTAGCGCCTGAGGCGAATGGATACAGCAATCATGGCTGTTAGCAGCAGATGCATAAGCGGGGCGAGCAGGGAGCAAAGCAAAATGAGCACCGCGAGTAGATGTTCGTTTTCTAGCCAGAGTCGGCCAACGCCGCCGAGCAGTGAGTTGCTGCCCAGCTGGCCAACCATGTCGAGTTTTAGTATTGGTAGGCTCATAGCAGGTATAAACAGTATTAGTCCGCTCACGGCGGCCGCTAAGTCGATGTCGGCGCTGGGGCTTGACGCATGCCATAAAGTTGCCGCGCAACGTGGGCAATGACCCTGCTGGCGATGATCGCTGTCGCTGGTGTGCAACAAAATATCGCAGTCTGGACAGGCGGTTAGGCCTTTTGGAATTTGGCTGGCACTGGTCATTGCGGCGCTATTGCAGTGGTGCGAAAAGATAGGCACAGCGACTTAACAGGCGGCGGCGCAGAGACCATTTTGCGACTTCTCTGGGCAGTAATTGCACGCAGTGCTGTAGGTCCGTAATGAGCATAGCTTCCATTTTTTTGGCAAATTGGCGATCGTGGTTAATAACGCCGATTTCAAAATTAAGACGAAATGAGCGGTTGTCGAGGTTGGCGGTACCCACCACGCTGATATCATCATCTACTAACATTACTTTCTCATGCAAGAAGCCGTCTTGGTAGTAATAGAACTGCACGCCTCTGGCCAAGGTTTCTTTGATCGCGGTATAAGACGATAGTTGTATCATGATTTTATCTGGTTTGGCTGGCAACATAATGCGGACATCCACGCCGCGCATGGCCGCGAGTTGCAGTGCTTGGATGACCGGGGCGTCGGGTACAAAATAGGGGCTGACAATCCACAACCTGCTCGTGGCGTGATTAATCATATTAAGAAAGTAGAGCGCACAGCTTTCCGTGTTATCGGCGGGGCCGGTAGAAAGAATCAATGTGTTGATCTGGGGCTCAGTAGTGGTGCTGGCGCGCAGCTGCCAGTTGAGTTCGGGAAGTGATTCCGTGGCCCAAAGCCAGTCTTCTGCAAACGCGAGTTGCACAGCTTGAACGGCGGGGCCGGTCAGTGCTAGGCCAGTGTCTCGCCAAGGTGTTAACACTGGGTGCATGTGCTGGTATTCATCGCCGATATTCATGCCGCCAATCAAGCAGTAGTTGCCGTCGCAAACCACAATTTTTCGGTGATTTCGAAAATTCAGCTGCAGCCGATTTCCCAAGCCCTTGGTGGTATTGAAAGGGCGAATATCGACACCGCCATTGCGAAGTTTGCGTAAGTAGCTGCCCGGCAATTGTAGGCTGCCAATTTCGTCGTAGATACAGTAGACCGCAACCCCCTCCTGCACTTTGGCGAGCAGTAAATCGGCTAATTTGCCGCCAATGTTGTCGTCGCGAATAGTGTAGAACTCAAGGAGTACATAATGTTTTGCGGCGGCAATCCGGCTTAGTATTTCCGCAAACGCTTGCTCACCATTAATAAGCAAATGGGCCTCATTACCGCAACTAAAGGGCAGGGTAGCGAGTTTTTCTAGGGCAATGAACCGTGGATCATGGCTGCTGTTGGTGGGGAAGTGAGTCAGCTCCGCTGCCAGCTTGGCGGCTATTTTATCTATCTCACTGTGGTCGCTGTTTTTGGCTAGGGCGTAACCGCGAAATTTTCGACGGCCAAAAATCCAGTATAGGGGCACAAACACCCAAGGTAAGCCAAGTAAGACAATAGCCCACGCTACTGCGCCCTGGGCCGTTCGGGATTTAAGAATAGCCTCAAGGGCAGAGAGTACACCTAGAACCATGAATGTGGCGGCAAATAGTGCAGCAATGCTGGTGCTATTACCGCTTAACCAGTGCCAAAACGTTGCGAGGATATCGGCGGGCATCACCTTATTATTGTCTCCTGTGTTGTCGCTTAGTATTGCTGAGTTTAGCGTATTGAGTGTAGCGGTTTCTGTCGACGACGGTTTCAGCTTGTATGGATAGACCCACTGAACGCATAAAAGTGCGCCAACTTGCCATGCGCCGGTGTCGTCTCGATAGACGATGCAGGGCGTGGCAGAAGGAATGCTAAAGTAGGCTTTTGACAGTAATATCGGCCAAAATAGGGCCGAGCGGCAATGATGGAGCGGCAATGACAAAGATCTTTAAACATCCAAAAGATTTACATGCTTGCGTAGGTCAGGAATTAGCCTGCAGTGACTGGCTGGAAATTGACCAGGCGCGCATTAATTTGTTTGCTGACGCAACCGGTGATCACCAATGGATACATGTGGATCCGATAAAAGCAAAAGACGGTCCTTTTGGTAAATGTATTGCTCATGGTTACTTAACGCTGTCGCTAGTGAATTTATTCCTCCCGCAAATTATCGATGTGCAAGGCATTTCAATGGGTGTGAATGTAGGGTGTGAGCGCATTCGCTTCCCAGCGCCAGTGCCTGTTGGCTCGAAGTTGCGGGGGCGGGGTGAGTTGGTGTCAGTAGAAGAAGTCAAAGGTGGCGTACAGTCTGTGGTGCGGGTTACGGTTGAAATTGAAGGCAATGATCGGCCCGCCTGTGTGGTCGATACCATAAGTCGTTATTTCCCCGCCTGAAGTTGTCGAGCTGGGGTGTCGCTGAGGTGATCATTTATGTCAGTGTTTGTTGATGTCTGTGGTTAATGTGTTTTGGGGTGGCTGGCCGTAAAGTAAGGTAATTAAACGCGATTGCTGGAGCGAGCCATGAATACCCTACCTTATGCCTTGATCGACTGTGACAACCACTATTACGAGCCTGATGATTGCTTTAGTCGCTTTATAGAGGCGCGCTTTCGCGAGTCCACGGTGTGGGTAGATCGCCGCCGTGAGGATGGCTTCGGCACCATGATGCTGGGCGCCGAGCGCTTGAATTTCTTCAGCGTCGGGGTGGGCGACTTTGTTGGCCCGCCGGGGGCGATGAAAGC
Source organism: Zhongshania aliphaticivorans (assembly GCF_001586255.1). NCBI lineage: Bacteria > Pseudomonadati > Pseudomonadota > Gammaproteobacteria > Cellvibrionales > Spongiibacteraceae > Zhongshania > Zhongshania aliphaticivorans. Next base: position 2,996,766 of record NZ_CP014544.1, on the reverse strand, counting down.
CTTTTTTAAAGGCGACGTTGATACCGGTGGCGCCGTAAACGCCAATGCAATACGAGCGATAGACTGCCCTGAATTTATTGATAAGACGGCCCGTTTGGCCCGCATGGATGAGCAGGGTGTCGAGGCCTGTGTAATGATTCCGACCCTTGGTACTGGGGTTGAGTATCAGCTGCGCAAGCCTGAACACCGCGCGGTAGCGTACCCAAGTATTCGCGCATTTAACCGCTGGGTCGCAGCCGACTGGGGCTGGGGTGGCGACGGTCGGGTATTTGCGACGGCAATGATAAGTTTGATTGACTTGGATCTTGCGCTAATAGAGCTTGAGCGGGTGATTCAAGAGGGTTGCCGTCTGATCCACCTCAATACCGGTCCTATTGATGGGCGCTCGCCGGCCGATCCCTATTTTGACCCTTTTTGGGCGCGAGTACAGGAGGCGGGGGTGGTGATGGCCTATCATATTGGGAGTGGGCCGTTTACTGAGATGTACGCTGCGCCGTGGGGTGAGCCTGCGAATCCGCCATCTCATCGCTTTAGTGCCTTTAACACCTATGTGGGCATGGGCGAGCGCACCGTGGTCGATCAGATTGCGGCGACGATATTTCAAAACTTATTCGGCCGTTTTCCCAAATTGCAGTTCCTCATTGTGGAGTTCGGTGCGGCGTGGTTACCACACTTGCTGAAAACCCTCGATAAAATTTACCGCTTGGGCGACCACAAAACCCGCTTTGCCTTTGGTAAGCCGGACTTGCCGAGTGCGGTATTTAAGCGTCATTTCAAAATTGTGCCCTTCCATGAAGATGACTTTTCACGAATTGCAGCGGCGGCAGGTATTGAGGCGATTGTGAATGGCTCCGACTATCCGCACCCTGAGGGTTTGCAGTGGCCTGTCGAGATGGTGGATGAAATGGAAGGCTTTAATGATGCGCAAATTAGACAGGTAATGCGTGGTAATGCCGCGGCTTTATTGGGGTTGGCGGATTAAGCCTTAGGCTAAGATTATTTGGTTATGAAACGAGAACGGAATAACCTTGTTTAGTCTAGGGTTTTTAGCCCGATTCAGCGGTTTATGTGTTATAACTACCTCAATTAGCGGTTATATTACAATCCGGTAAAATACTTATCGGATTTTTCGCGGTAAATGCGGAGGTAGTCAATGGATTTGACTCATGGCAGTGTACTTTTGGGGGATCGCGAGCTATTGGCGGACGTGCCCATGTATATAAACGCTGGCGGTAATTTTGTACGCTGGGGCGGCTGTCTACACCTAAATAAGCAAATTAGCGAACTGCTTAACGGCAGTGACTACAGTATTCGTCTGCGCGATGGTCGGCTAGGTGATATCCGTATTCGCAAAGTGGTGAATACCAATGGCGCACTTCACGTTGAAATCCTATTTGAAGGCGTGGGCGAGCTTGCGCAAAAATCGTCAGATAGGCAGCAGAGCAGATAGTGTTTGGCCGCTTCTAAGTCCGTCGGTATTTATGACCCTTTTATCTCCCGCTTTCCCTTTACCCGGCCCGTGTTTTTTCACTTGGGTTTAGTGCCTTTTCGCCGGTAAAATCAGTTGCTATTAAGACTCGCGCTATGCGCTTAATTAGGCGATAGTGCGCGTCATTCAGGCGAATATGAGTGGTTTTGCATCGTGTACCAAGGTGAGCGCTTTAATAGTTTTACACATTTAGCAGGGGTGGTTGCCGCGCTAATTGGCAGTCTGTTGCTATTGTGGCCTGCGGTTGTGGCAGGCGACGGGTGGGCGGTGCTGGCTTATGCCATTTATGGCATTTCCTTGCTTGCGCTCTATGGCTTTTCTACCTTGTACCACAGTTGCCGTGGCCCGCGAAAAGCCCTGTTCCGCCAGCTCGACCATTTGGCAATATACTTATTAATTGCGGGCACCTATACGCCGTTTTTACTGGTCAGTTTGCGCGAGAGTGTTGGCTGGTGGATGTTTGGCGTAATTTGGTCGCTGGCAGCCCTCGGCATGATCCTAGAGTGTGTGCCTAAGGCGAGCCGACGCTTTTGGTCAATTGCGGTATACCTGCTCATGGGGTGGCTGGCCTTGTTTTTGATAAAGCCCCTTGGCGCGGTGCTCGCACCCGCCGGATTTAACTTATTGCTTGCCGGTGGACTCGCCTACACCGGCGGTATTGTGTTCTATGTTTTAGATAAAAAAATTGTGCATTTTCATGGTATTTGGCATCTCTTTGTCTTGGCTGGCAGTGTGCTGCACTTTTGTAGTATTTATTATTATGTTGCCTAGTTTTGCTGTTTATCGGGAGTCTAATGTTTCGATTTAAGGTCCTAGCGCTATTTGGTTGTATAAATCTACTATTCATCATGAGCGCGCTGCTTGCGCCAATTAGTTTCGCTGGCCGCGACTACGCTTGGCCTCAAGCGGCGGTATTAATCTTAATTCAAGGCCTGGTTGCCTTGGCAATGCTGTATGCGGCGAGGCAAAAATTTGCGGGGGCCGATATTGCTGATAAGGCATATCCGGCAGTGCTAGTAGCCTATGTGCTTTGGTTGTGTATGATGTGGCGCTGGTTGAGTCTGTAAGTGTGTGGCAGGTACATAATTTAAAGTGAGTGTTTTGAATGTTGTTGTATGAAGTAAGCCCAAGATTTTGTGAAACTGATGCCATGGGGCACATTAATAATACGGTGTTGCCAATGTGGTTTGAGGCTGCGCGCAGCGGGGTATTTGAGATTTTTAACCCCGGCTTAGATCTCGCCAAATGGAATTTAATTCTGCGTAAAATCGATGTCGATTTTTTAGCGCAGACCTATTATGAATACCCCGCACAGGTTCGTACACGCATTGGTCATATTGGTCAGTCTTCGTTTGTGGTTGAGCATGAGTTATGGCAGCGTGATCAAAAGACGGCCACAGGCTCGGCAGTGATGATATTTTTTGATTATAATACCCAGCAGAAGTTAGACATTCCGGCTGATATACGCGCTGAATTACAAAAACTGAGCTGATATTTGCGCTTTAGAGTGGTGGGGTCCGCCGCTTAATGCCAAAAAAGGCCAAAGGTTTCGCGGTAATTGTCGCCTCATGCCGGTATAATGCCGCCTCAACGCCATTGGCTGCGTTCGGCCGAATGGGGTCAAATGTTGCGGCGACTCTTGATTCCTACGGTAGCGATTATGCCCTCAGATACACCCGCGGCAGCGGATACAATTACTTTTGATGATTTAGGCCTTGCGCCCCTTATTTTGGCTGCAGTAAAGGCAGTTGGTTACGAAATTCCCTCGCCAATTCAGGCGGCGACAATCCCCCTTATTCTTGCCGGCAGAGATGTTGTCGGTCAGGCGCAAACTGGCACGGGTAAAACCGCCGCATTTGCCCTGCCTTTGCTGTCGCGTCTTGATGTGAACAGCCGTCGTACCCAGGCGTTGATATTGGCACCGACCCGCGAGCTAGCCATTCAGGTGGCAGAAGCACTGCAAAGCTACGCGTCGCAATTGCCCGGCTTCAATGTACTGCCTATCTACGGCGGTCAGGATTACCGAGGTCAGCTGGCGGCGCTAAAACGCGGCGTACAAGTGGTTGTTGGTACGCCTGGCCGGGTAATGGACCATATGCGTCGCGGCACCTTGAAATTGGATGATTTGACGCATCTGGTTCTCGACGAAGCCGACGAAATGCTGCGCATGGGCTTTATCGACGATGTTGAATGGGTTATGTCGCAAATGCCTGCTAAGCGCCAAATCGCCCTGTTTTCGGCAACCATGCCGTCGGCGATTCGCCGTATTGCAACAACGTATTTGACTAATCCTGAGCAGGTTACTATTCAGACGAAAACCTCGACGGCGATTACTATTCGCCAGCGCTATTGGATGGCGCGGGGCCTGAATAAACTGGATGCATTGACCCGTATTCTGGAAGCCGAACCGTTTGACGGCATGATTATCTTTGTGCGAACCAAATTGGTTACCACTGAGTTGGCTGAAAAGCTTCAGGCTCGTGGCTACGCCGCGGCTGCCTTGAACGGCGATATTGCTCAGGCCCAGCGTGAGCGCACGGTAGAGCAGCTTAAAAATGGCCGCTTGGACATTGTTATTGCGACTGATGTGGCGGCTCGTGGCCTTGACGTTGAGCGTATTAGCCACGTTATTAACTACGATATTCCCCATGACACTGAGGCTTATGTGCACCGTATTGGTCGTACTGGCCGCGCGGGTCGTAGCGGTGATGCAATTTTATTTGTGGCACCGCGCGAAAAACGTATGCTGCAAGCCATTGAGCGCGCCACCCGCCAGTCTATTGAAGAAATGGGCTTGCCCAGTGCTGAGAATATCAATGCCCTGCGTGTTGATCGCTTTATGCAGAAGATCACCGATACCCTTGCCGGTACCGATTTGAGCTTTTTCCGTAAAATGCTGCAGGAATACGTTGCCAAGCATGATGTGTCTGAAATTGACGTTGCCGCTGCGCTCGCTAGCCAGTTGCAAGGTGATAAGCCTTTACTGGTAAAAGACGCGCCGAAAATGATGACAGATCGTCCGCAAAGCCGTGACAAGCCCGGCGGCATCTCGCGCGGGCCAGATACTGGCATGCAGCGCTACCGCATTGAAGTCGGTCGTCAGCACGGTGTGAGTGCCGGTAATATTGTTGGCGCCATCGCTAACGAAGCCAATATCGACAGTGCGAACATCGGCCGTATCTCGATTTACCCTGAGTTCACTACGGTAGATCTTCCGAAAGAAATGCCTGATGACGTGGTGCAGTGTTTACGTACTACTCGGGTCGCAGGTCAACCGCTGAATATCTCCGTGCACGAAGGCGGTGATATGCCTATTGACGACCGTGAGCGCCCGCGCAAGCCGCGTGGTAAGCCCAGCGGTGACAAGGCGGGGCGCAAGCCGGTTAAAGCCAAGCCCAGAGTGTCAAATGCGGCGGCAAAACCAGCAAATGCAAAGCCAAGCTCAGCTAAACCAACGCTGACCGGCACTAGAGAAAAGCGCGGCAAGGTTTAAGCTTTACGCGTAATACCTTAGACTCTTTGGCTACTCTAACCCAGAGCCCAGCCAGAGAGTTTAAGCGTGATTCTTCAGGTTTTTTTCAACTTCCTTTATCTCGGTTGTATTAGCTTTGGTGGCCCTGCGGCACACATTAGCTATTTTCGGCGGGTGTTTGTTGAGCAAAAAGCGTGGCTCAGTGAACAAGATTTTGCCGCTCATCTCGCATTAAGTCAGTTTCTTCCCGGCCCCGCTTCTAGTCAGCTTGGCTTCGCTATTGGCTGCCAGCGCGGCGGCATTGCTGGGGGTATTGCCGCGTTCCTTGGTTTTACCCTACCTTCTTTCTTGCTCATGCTCGGTCTTGCTATATGGCAAACGGATCTGCCTGAAGACAGTTGGGCGCATGGCATTATTAGCGGCTTAAAGCTCTTGGCCGTGGTCGTGGTGGCCGACGCTATTTGGAGTATGGCTGGGCAATTTTGTCGGCAGCTAACAACAATTGTGATTACGCTTATAAGCGCTCTGGTTTTATTGTTTGCGATGAACCCCTTGTGTCAGTTTGCCTTATTGTTAAGCGCGGCACTTTGGATGGCGGCGCGAGGACAGCCCAGCGTTACGCTGGCAAAAGTCACCTTTACACCTTCGGCATTGACCTGTCTTTTGAGCTTTGGCGGTTTATTGCTACTTGGCTTGCTATTCCCGCAGAGCGTGTTTGGTATCTTTTATCAGGCTGGCAGCTTTGTGTTTGGGGGTGGTCATGTTGTGTTACCGCTGTTGGAGTCGTTCATTGGCGACAATGTCAGCAAGGACAGCTTTCTACTTGGCTATGCGGCCGCGCAAGCGGTGCCCGGACCAATGTTTTCTTTTGCGAGCTACCTCGGGGCCACGCTCCGGCCTGATATGGCCTTGGGCGGTGCGCTCATAGCGACATTGGCGGTGTTTCTGCCGGGGTTTCTATTACTGACTGGGGTAAGTGGCGTGTGGCGACAATTGGCTCTGCATGGCCGCGTTGTGGCAGCTATTGCTGGGGTTAACGCTGTTGCAGTGGGAATGTTAGTGGCCGCGTGGGTGAATCCGGTGTTGAGTAATGCACCTAGAGACCCAGTGTCGATACTCCTCGCGATTGGCGGTTTATTTGTACTGCGCAGCAAAAAAATGCCGATTATTTGGATAATAGCGATTTTTTCTGCTTATGGGGCGGTGCGTTTTGTTGCCTATTTCCCTTCTGGGTTGCTGGGCGGCTTGGTCGACTAGACATAAAAAAAGGAGGGCAAAAGCCCTCCTTTAAGTCGTAAGCTATAAAACGCTCATGGCCTTAGACGTGGATACCCTTCAATACCGCCGCCAATGCCATTTGTTCGGTAGACACTTCAGGCGAGGCCGCGTCGCCTTCACCCTTCGCCGCAGACGAGTCAGGGAAGGTGCGGAACACGGTATTCATGGTGATCTCTACCGCTTTCGGCATGATCGCATTGAGCACTTGCGCGGTAATCCCCAAGCCGGTAGCGATACGCTTGGGTCGACGGATAATGGCGTCACAAATCATGTCGGCGGCTTCTTCTGGCGACAAGGTTGGTACCGAGTTGTAGATTGAGGTTGGCCCAATCATCGGGGTTCTTACCAGCGGCATATTGATGGTAGTAAAGGCAATATTGCGATCCGAAAACTCTGCAGCTGCACTGCGCGAGAACGCATCCAGCGCTGACTTCGATGCCGCATAAGCCGAGAACCGCGGAGAGGTGCCGACAATAACCGCAATCGATGAAATATTGATCACGTGACCGGCTTTGCGTTCCAGCATCGATGGTGCCAAGCCCATAATCAGGCGAATAGCGCCAAAGTAATTGAGCTGCATGGTGCGCTCAAAGTCATGGAAGCGGTCAAAGGTTAGCTCTAGCGAGCGGCGAATCGAGCGTCCGGCGTTGTTGACCAGTACATCGACTTGGCCGTGGTTTTCGATCAGGGTGGCAACCAGCTTGTCGCAGGAGGCTAAATCAGAGACGTCGCAGCTATATGCAAAGCTGGTACCGCCTTTTTCAGCAATTTCCTTTTGGGTTTCGTCCAGTTTGTCTACTGAGCGGGCAACCAAAATAACCTTGGCGCCAGCGGCGGCCAATTTCAGTGACGCTGCTTTACCAATACCAGACGACGCGCCAGTAATAACAATGACTTTGTCTTTGACGTTGCCGCGCAACGAGCGATCTTTAAATAGATCAGGATCGAGATTACGCTCCCAGTAGTCCCAAATCTTCGCCGCGTAGTCTTCAAGCGCCGGCGGCTCAATGCCGCTGCCCTTAAGTGCTTTGAGAGTGTCGCGGGTCTCGAAGCGGGTGGGCATATTCATAAAACTAACCGCATCGCGGGGAATGCCGTAGTCGGCCAATACCGCATTGATAATGCGGCGCACTGGCGGTAGGCCTTTTACTAAGTTGAGGATTGACGCGGGAATAAAGGCAAACATCCGCATGTCGATGCGCAGCGCAAAGCGTGGCGCGTGGGCTGCTTTAGAGAAGATGTTGAGCACTTCGCCAACTTGCTGAGACTCTGGGTTCACTAAATGAAAGCAGCGTCCGTCCATGCCGGCCTTGTGTGACAAAAAGTCCATTGCATCGGCGACGTAGTCGACCGGTACAATGTTCATTTGGCCGCCTTCAATACCGATCAGCGGTAGCCACTGGGGTAGGCGATTGCGGAGCTTTTGTAACAGCTTGAAAAAGTAATAAGGTCCGTCGATTTTGTCGATTTCACCGGTTTTAGAGTCGCCGACGACCATTGCCGGACGGTAGATGCGGTAGGGGATTTTGCACTCGCTGCGCACGAGCCCCTCAGAAACGTGCTTGGTACGGAAGTAAGCGTGGTCCAAGCCCCTGGCTTCCTCGAACATATCTTCGCGGAATACACCCCGATACATGCCTGCCGCGGCGATCGAGCTGGCAAGGTGGAAGCATTTGGCGTCCATGGCTTCGGCAGCCGCTATTGCATTTTTGGTACCTTGAATATTGGCAATTTCTTGGCTTTCGGCATCGGCCTTGAGGTCATAGATGGCGGCAAGATGGTAGAACTGCTTAACCGAGCCTTTAAGGGTGGCCATGTCTTTGGCGCTAATACCGAGCTTGGCTTTGGATAAATCGCCGTACACGGCGACCAATCGGTCGCTACTTAGTCCGGTTTTTTGCAGCAGATCTTTGTATTTTTGCTTGGAGCTTCGGCGCACTAAAATATAGATAGTACCCTTGCGCTTGGCGAGCCGTTCAATAAGAAAGCGACCGATAAAGCCGGTTCCGCCGGTAACAAAATAACTCATAGGTGAATCTCCAGGTCTTTTGAAATCAGTACTGCAGTAAATCTATTATTTTTAGTCTAATTTGCCTTGGTGAGGGGATACCGCCTCTTCCAAGTCGTCAAATGCATCGTGAATGTAATCACTGAGAATATCAAGGTTTGGCATCGCTTGGCTGGCAACTAGACCAAATTGTAAACGGCCATCATAACTGTATAGCGTAATATTCAAGTGGTTGCTGGGTGTTAGGGCGCTAAGAGGGTACATTTCTTCGAGTTTGGCGCCTTTTAGGTACAAAGGCTTTGGTGGCCCAGGCACGTTAGACACTAAGGTATTGCCCAGTGGCGGCAGCACGTCGCCTAATTTGAGTGCTTCGCCCACCAGCGAAAGTCCGCCTAATAAAACGGTATAGGCCATCACCGAGGCGGGTGGCACGCCGTCGATCTGGTAGCGGACATTGCGAAGGGTAAAGCCAATCTCGCGCAAGCGCTCATAGGGGTCGGTTGTTTTGCTCGCCAGCTCAACCAAGACTATGCCAATTTTATTGCCAAGGCTGTCATCGCCGCTCTTGCGCAAATTGACGGGCATTTGAATGGTGATGGGCTCATCGATATCGGCATCGCAATCTTGTAAATAGCGATGCAGTGCGCCGTCGATACACGTCAGCGCAATATGGTTTAGGGTCGACCGAGTTTGCTTGCGCAGTTTGGTAACCCGAGTCATGTCGACTGCTGCAGTGGCAATTTGGCGACCAGCGCTTACTTGGCCGGTAAGCGGGGTGTGGGGATTCGCTTTATAGGGAACAGCAACCGCGTTTTTGGTGAGGTTTAGGGTTTCTAGAGCTAGCTGGGCGCTGAGCTTAGAGAGGCCGGCAATGGCTTTGATATAGTCTCCTGAGCGGCCGCCGAGCTGGCTTAAGACCTTCATGATCGAGATGCTGTCGGCGGTGTGCTGCAGGCGTTTTTGGGGTAATACGGACCAGATCGGCGTAACTGACTTGGTGCGCGCCGATTTGCTCAGGCTATTGACCAGCCATGAGGACATGGTAACGCCGTCCGCGTAGGCGTGGTGGAGTTTGGTGTAGATCGCAAAGCGTTGGTCATCGATGCCTTGAAATACATGCATTTCCCACATTGGGCGGCTTTTGTCGAGACGAATACTGTGTAGCTCGCTCACCTCGGCATACAGGCTGTCGCGGAAATCGTTGCCACTAAGAGTGTGGAAAAAAACGTGGTTTTCAATATTGAACTGATTATCGACTTGCCACTGCGGCGCGCTAAAACGGCTAAATTTTATGATCTGGTTAAAGGGGGCGCGAATTTCGTTAATATTACCCGCATACTCGGCAACAACTTGCTCAACGTAATTGGCGGCCGCTTTGGCTGGTTTGCGAAACATTAATAAGCCGCCCACATGCTTCGGGCTTGCGTCGGTTTCGGTTAGGAAAAAAGCTAGATCCATCACTGAAAGTTTTGCCATACGGTATTCACACCCTGTGTTTACAAAAATTATATAGTTATATGCTTTAAATTATAGCCTTAACTTATTGCGCTGCCCGCTATTTAATTTGAATACGCTACTAGTCTATGTCCTAATGTTTTTCTTAGCTATTGCCGCTTTTTCGCGGGCAAAATATTTTAGGTCAATTCGCGGCGGACATGATTTTCTAAAGCTAACTCACAATAGGGCTATTTAACAGCGTGGGTGAGGTGTTTGGGTGAATAGTGGGGATAATAAAAAATGATAAAGGCCCTGCTAGGCCAAATTAAGCGCTGGTATGCTATTCCGTATTTATTCATGTGCATAATAGTGACCTTACAAAGCGCATCGTATCACCTCAGTGCCAATGCCTTTAGCTGGTCGTGGCTGGGGGTGAGTGTCGCCATAGCGCCCTTGGTGCTGTTTATGGCAATTGTCTACTTTTTGCCCTGGTCTGGTATCAGTAACTATATTGCGGTTCCTATCGTAGCGGCCTTGCTTGGTGCGGTTTTGGCGATTATTGAAATGCGCCTGCTGCCGACGTTTTATACTTTATTTTTTGGTCTTGGTGGCGTGCTGATCTATATTTTTTGGTACTCTGACTTAGACCGACGAGATAATCCGGCCCTTAAAATTGGCGCAAAACTACCTGAATTTACGGTTCAATCCATCGCGGGTGAAGAGCTTCATTCATCTGCATTTCTCGGACGTAAAACACTCTACATCTTTTATCGCGGCAATTGGTGTCCGGTTTGCCACGCGCAAATTCAGGCCCTGGCTGAGGAATATCAAGAAATTCAGCGTCGTGGGGTTGCGGTGGTCTTAATTAGCCCACAATCACCGAAAAAGAGCGCTGAGTTGGCTGAGCAGCTAAATATCGCAATGCAGGTTTGCGTTGATAAAGATAATCGCGCCGCAAAACGTTTGGGCATCGTTCACCAATATGGCGTGCCACTTGGGGTATGGGGTTACGGTGGTGATACGGTGTTGCCGACTACTTTGATTGTTGATGAAAATGGCAGCATTGTATACGCCGATTTAACCGACAATTTTAGGGTCAGACCAAGAGTACAAACATTGATAAACGCCCTCGACGGCGTGTGGTAATTCAGTATGAGTTCAGAAATAAGTGCGGCGGCAACTGCCGTAATCGTTCGAGATGGCGAGGCGGGTATTGAGACCTTACTGCTGCGTCGCCACAGTCAATTGAAAGTGAGTGGAGGGCACTGGGTGTTTCCCGGTGGCCGAATAGATCCCGAAGACTACCGGGGAGGCAATGACGATGAGCAGGCTGCTCGTGTTGCGGCGCTTCGTGAAACACAAGAAGAATCGGGCTTGGTGCTCAATCCAGATTCCCTCGTATTCTTGTCTCATTGGACTACCCCGCCAACCATGGGGCGACGGTTTGCGACGTGGTTTTATCTTGCGGTGGTGAATCACGACTTACCTGAGGTACTTGTTGATGGCGAGGAAATGGACGCTTATTGCTGGGCAAGCCCAGGCGAATTTTTAGCGCAGCATCGGCGCGGTGAGCTCGCCTTATTGCCACCGACGGTAGTGACCCTCGACGAATTGCATCGCTGCGCTAGCGCAGCTGAGGCGCAACGGTTTTATGGTGAGCGGCCAGTGCCCTTTATTGCCCCGCGGATGTCGAAGCACAACGACGTTATATGTATGCTTTACGGAGGGGATGCCGGCTACGATGCGATTGATCCTTCTGCGCAGGGTGCTAAAAACCGTTGTTACTTAGAATCCGGGGCTTGGCGTTACGACTTTTGTGAGGCCTAGCGCTGGGCGAGTACTAGATCCGAATCGAGCGGGAGTGTGGCATCAAAACGTCGCCATTTTTTGATTACTTTATTGGCATATTTTAATGTGCCTACCGAACCGTTGTAGCGGGCGAGGGCGCGGCTAACATTGCCATCTTCGCGATCCAGATAGCGCTTGAAGATCTTACAGCCGTAACGAATATTGGTTTCAGTCTGATATAGATTGTCACTTGAATGACCCAGTACATCTCGCCAGAACGGCATTACCTGCATTAAACCCCGGGCGCCAACTCTTGATGTGGCACGGCTATTGAAACTGCTCTCGGTCTCAATGATCGCGAGTACCAGCCCCGGCGGGAGCTGATTGCCTAGGGCGTGTTTGTGCGCCAATGCCAAGATACGGAGGCGTTGCGCGGGATCGCGCACATAGTGTCTAGTCATTTTAGACATCTCGGCTATCCACATATGGCCATCATTGTGATCGTTGAAAGACGGTGTTCTTATTACGGTCTCGTAGGCGAGGCTGGCTTCAATTGGGCCGCGCAGTGAATAACTGCTTTCGGCAAAGGAATATTGAGAAACCCATAAACAAGAAAGTAAAACTGCGATTTTGGCGGTGAGGCGAACAGGCATAAAAATCCTAGGCTAGGAACATCCTGTTCGCATTTATATTATGTAGCTCTGGGCTGATGGTGGCCCATGTATGCGCTTGCCCCGCTAACAGGGGCTTCAAGTCATTGAATTAAATTAGGTTTACGCTTCAGCTTAACTCATTTTGAGCTTTATGAGAACTAGCGGTCTGCATTAGGCGCGCGGCCAAAATTAACTGCGAGGGATTTTTTGGCCTCAGGTGTTTAATCAATACGGCCGTAGCAATCTACTATTTCTTTGTTGGAGTACCTTTTATGAATACGAAATTAATCTTGTGTGCCGCATTGCTGGGCGTCTCTAGCGCGGCTGTTCAGGCTGGTGACGGTCCTGGTCGTCATCACAATCCTGACCTGAATCGCGACGGTGTTGTTACTACAGCTGAAATGCTGGAACATCGCCAAGGCATGTTTAAAAAAATGGACTTAAATGGTGATGGTTTTGTGACCGAGGCCGAAGCGGCGGAGATGCGAGCGCAGATGGAGGCAAAGCGACAAAAAATGCACGAGGAGAAGGCCAAGGCGCGTTTTACCAAGACCGATAGCAATGGCGACGGTATGATCTCTGCCGACGAGTTTTCTCGCGAGGCAGGGCAAAAAATTGAACTGCTGGATGCTAACGGTGATGGCGAGGTCAGTCGCCGTGAAATGCGGTCGGCTATGCGCGAAAAGCGGGAGAGTTAAGTTGCTCAATCATTGTGCTGTCACAGATTCTCGCTGAATGCTGATCGACGACAGTGAGTTAATGCGCCGGCTTGCCGGTGGCGATCAGCAAGCATTTGCTAGCTTGCTTAGTCGACACAGCAAGCTGGTGCTTAATGTTTTGTATCGGATTGTATTGTCTCGTGACGACGCCGAAGATCTCTGCCAAGAGGTCTTTGAACGGTTGTGGCGGCATGCCCCTCAGTGGCGTGACGAAGCTAAATTAACAACGTGGCTGTATCGCGTGGCAAATAATTTGGCGATTAATTTTCGGCAGCGGGTGCAACAGCGCTACGTGCTTAACGAAGATTTACTTATGGCTGAGTGTGATGCCGCGAGCCTCGATGCCGAAGTCAGTGCGCCTCTGCTGGGGATGGGCGATGATACTTTATTGCGCGCCTTAGCTAGCCTGCCTGCCAATTACCGGGCGGTGCTGGCATTTCGGTTTTATCGCGATTTAGCGGTAAAAGACATCGCTGAAATTATGGGGATATCCGCCAAGGCCGTCGAATCGCAGTTGGGGCGGGCCAAAGCGCAGTTAAAGCAAAATTTGGGAGGTGGCGAGTGAATATAATGCAAAAGTTCTTGGCCAATACGCTGCGGAATTTTGGCAGTAACCGCAATACATGGCCTCGCTGGCGACAATTTTTGCTTAGTATATGCACCGCGCTTAGCGATGCTTGCCGACAAGATTGGCAGGCCGCGCAGAGTAAAGTGAATGCCGCAGACACCGCGCTGGCCCAGACGTATATTGATGGCGTAGCGGAGCTGGCTGTCAGCAGTGCAATGGCGCGGCGCCTGCACAAAATTACTGCGCAGCCCCAGTGCCGTGCCGAATTAGCATCCGAGCCGGGTGTAATGAAGACAAAGATGCCTTTTTGGCAAATCGGCTTTGCCTCGGCGATGGCATCTGCCGTATTAGGGGTAGCACTGGGCGCGGGTGGTTACGTGGCTGAGTTAAGCGATTTTGATGCCGCCTACCTGGAGACCTCAATGACATATGAAGTGAGTGACTGGCTTGCGGGAGATATCCAATGACATCTAAGCGAGGAATTTTATTTGCCTTGTTAACATCACTGATTGTGAACGGCGCACTGATTGGTTTGTTTGTTGGCCATCGCATGGCGGGGGAAGATCGCCGCGCCATGCACGGCATGACTCGGCAACTGCTGCGCGATGAACCCAGCGAATTTGCCGAGCCAATGCGCAATGCGATGGAGGCCCACCGCAGTGAAATGCGCAATGCGTTCCGGCAAATACGCAGTGCGCGGCGGGATATGTTTAAAATATTAAAAATGCCAGAGGTCACTACCGACGAGTTAAATCAAGCGCTAGCGCGAATCCGCGAAGCTGAGATGAACTTGAAAAAAGTCAGCCATCAGGTGCTGGCGGAAGTCTTGCCGCAGATGCCCGTTGAGCAGCGTCTGCACTTTGCCAAAGCGGACATGATGCGGCGTCATGGCGGCGATGCCCATGGTGGTGAGCGCCCTAAAGCTGGACGATTATAGTACTTACAATCCCGAGTTAGACGGGTTTGAGGGAGCGCATCGCAATGGCTGTTACTAATTTTGAGCATAAAAAAGCCCCGCAGCTATTTTCAGCTGCGGGGCTTTTTAGTTTGTGGGGCGACGGTGTTATGCACCAAACCAAGATTGGCCGCAAACTCGCACGGTATTGCCACTAACACCACGCGAAGCTGGATTGCCAAAGAAGGCGATGGTTTCAGCGACGTCGACCGGTAAGCCGCCTTGGGAAAGTGAGTTCAGGCGGCGGCCAAACATACGGGTAAATAGGGGTATAGCCGCAGTCATCGCGGTTTCGATGAAGCCCGGTGCCACGGCGTTTACTGTAATGTTGCGGGCCGCGAGCTCGTCTGATTTGGCCATAAAATCGACATAGCCAATAACACCGGCTTTCGATGCGGCGTAGTTGGTTTGGCCACGCTGGCCACCAATGCCGTTCATTGAGGAAACACCGACGATGCTGCCGCCGTCATTTAATGCGCCACTGCTTAGCAGCTCGTTGGTGATGCGCTGGGCGGCCGCGAGGTTAATGTCTAAGGTCATTTGCCAGAACTGTTCCGACATATTGGCAATAGTTTTGTCGCGGGTAACACCGGCATTGTGCACGACAATGTCGGCACCGCCTGCCTTTATGAGGGCAGCGGCGATTTTTGCGGGCGCGTCACTGCTGGTAATGTCGGCAATCACGGGCTGACCATTGAGGCGACTCATCACTTTCGCCAATTCGCTTTCCATTTGTACCACGTCTACGCCGACAACAGTGGCGCCGTCGCGCGCTAGGGTTTCGGCAATGGCTGCACCTATGCCCCGCGATGCGCCGGTAACCAAGGCGATTTTTCCTGCCAATGGCTTGTGCCAATCGGCGGTTTCATTGACTGCTGCGCTGCGTACTTTGATGACCTGGCCACTGATGTAAGCAGATTTGGGTGAAAGGATAAAACGCAGGCTGCTGTCGAGATTGGCTTCAGCGCCCTCAGCAACAGTAATTAGCTGGGCGGTTGCACCCTTGCTGCCCACTTCTTTGGCCAGTGAGCGACTCAAACCTTCTAAGGCGCGCTGAGTGGCAGCCGCCTCAGGGGTGGCGCAATCCATATGCGGGCGACCAAGAATAACAATGCGACCGCTGGGCCGTAATTTGCGAATATTGGCGTTGAAAAAGCGGTAGGCTTGTATCAGTTGCAGGCTATCGGTGAGGCCGCTGCCGTCAAAAACCAGCGCTTGATAGCGTTCAGCGACGGTGGTTTCAACGGCGGCGCTGGCTTGGGCTGCGCACTCGGTAGTGAGGGCAAGACTTGCGTCGCTGTCTCGCAGATTGCGCAGGGTGGCATCGACCAACTGGGCGTTGTTGCCCGCGCCAAAGAGTAGGGCGCCAGAGAAAAAGCTGCGCTGCTCAGCGTGGTAGCGTAATAAGTCGGTGGGCACGGTTACGCCGAGGGCGCCCATGATTTTTTTGCCAGCGCTGGAATTGATCAGGTTTTCGATTTTGTCGCTCATACCGTGTGCTCCGCTGCCCCGGAGGGCGATAGTCTAAATTCGGTTTACTTTGCCGAGGCTGAGGGCTATTTTTTAGTGATGCAGGCTCGGCGATCGCAAGCAGATTAATGCTGTTGGGGGGCATTGTAACGGCTCATCAAGGCAACAGGATTGACAGCGGCGCGCTCGGGAGCCGTCGCTTCAGCCAATGCCGCGGGAATCAAGCTTGTTACACTGCGCGCAGTTTAGGGTATATCCAATATTGCTACATAAAACACTGAGGTCCAGATATGACACAGGCTATTAAGCGCGTTGCTATTATCGGTGGTAACCGAATTCCTTTTACCCGCTCCAATACCGCTTATTTTGGCGTCAGCAATCAGGCAATGCTCACTGCGGCGATTGAAGGTTTGGTGCAGCGCTATAATTTGCAGGGCGAATGCTTGGGCGAAGTGGCCGCCGGCGCAGTAATGAAACACAGCAGAGACTTCAACTTAACTCGGGAATCGGTGTTGGGCACGTCGCTGCACGCCAATACACCGTGTTTTGATATTCAGCAGGCCTGTGGTACTGGCTTGCAGGCTATTAATTTGGTCGCTAATAAAATCGCCCTTGGACAGATTGACGCAGGCATTGCCGGTGGTGTTGATACTACTTCTGACGCGCCCATTGGCGTTAGCGAGGGGCTGCGCAAAATTTTGCTACAAGTAAATAAAGCCCGCTCCTTTGGCGATCGTGTTAAGCCCTTTTTGCAGTTGCGCCCTAAAGACGTGGGTGTATTGATTCCTGCTAATGCGGAGCCGCGCACGCGCTTATCGATGGGTGGTCACACTGAAATTACCGCCAAAGCTTGGCAGATTCCCCGCGATCAACAAGATGAATTGGCGGCATTGAGTCACCAGAATTTAGCGGCTGCCTATGATCGTGGTTTCTTTAATGACCTTATTACGCCCTTCAATGGCGTGAACAAGGACAATATTCTGCGCCCAGACACCACCGCAGAAAAACTTGCGGGCTTAAAACCGGCCTTTGATAAAGAAAGTGGTCAGGGCACGTTAACGGCAGGTAATTCGTCTACCTTAACCGATGGCGCTTCAGTGGTGTTATTGGCTAGTGAAGAATGGGCCAAAGCACATAATTTACCTGTGCGTGCTTACTTGAGCTTTGTCGAGACCGCTGCGGTGGATTTCTTTGGCAAAGACGGCGCCAGTGAGAAAGAAGGTTTGTTGTTAGCGCCCGCTTACGCAGTGCCGCGGATGTTGGCCAAAGCGGGATTGAGCTTGCAGGATTTTGATTACTACGAAATTCATGAAGCCTTTGCCGCACAGGTACTGGCCACCATGAAGGCTTGGGAAGACGAGTCTTTCTGTAAAGACAAGCTTGGGCTGGATCGCGCGCTTGGCAGTATTGACCGCAGTAAACTGAATGTGAACGGTAGCTCACTGGCGGCGGGACACCCCTTTGCGGCAACCGGTGGTCGTATTGTTGCTACCTTAGCAAAAATGCTTGAAGAAAAGGGCAGTGGTCGTGGCTTGATTTCGATCTGTGCGGCTGGCGGTCAGGGCGTGACGGCGATCATAGAGCGTTAATTTTTCGGCTAAATCGAACTGCTGTTACGAGACGGCCCGCTAATGCATTAGCGGGCCTTTTTTTATTTTCCGTAACTCGCACAATCACCTTGCTCGTAGCCCATGACCTTGTCATCTGCGCAGGCACTACAGGCATTGCCATAAGTTTGGTGGCGCTGCGATGGGCAGGGCGTGGTAATACAGCGAATGCCCGTGTCGACGTGGCCGCACACAGGTCTGTATTCGCGGGTGCACATTTGCGGACGAGGCGTTTCGCAACTCTTAAAACCCTCAACCACAGGCGCTTCAGGTTTGGCTTGGGAGCTAGTGCAAGCGCTGAGGACACCCATTGCTAATATGAATAAAAGGTTCAGTTTGGCGGCGCGTAAAAATGGCTGTGACGGCATTGCTTGACCTGTTGGTTTGCATGGTTAAAAAGTATTAGCTGCATCAAGGGAACCTTGCCCATCAAAAGCTATCATAGTAAGCAGCTATCGTATCTATGGTAATTTAAAATTTTAGATATGCATACGCATTTGCTAGTCTGACACCAAGACTCACAAATTAACAGGAGCACATATCATGAAAAATATTGATATTGGAATTAGCGAAGCGAATCGTGAAGAAATTGCCGGGAGCCTTAAAGCGCTATTGGCTGATTCCTACACCTTATACCTGCAAACCCACAATTTTCATTGGAATGTGACGGGGCCGCGCTTCCGTGATCTCCACCTCATGTTTGAAGAACATTACACCGAATTGGCCGTGGCAGTGGATGATATTGCTGAACGTATTCGCACCTTAGATGTGGCGGCGCCGGGCACTTATAAGGAGTTTGCGCGTTTAAGTTCAATAGAAGAGGTTGATGGCGTACCGTCTGCAGAGGATATGGTAGATACGCTTACCCGTGGCCATGAACAGGTGGTAAAAACCTGTAGAGCAGCGCTAAAAGTGGCTCAGCAGGGCGATGACGAGTCGACGGCCGCATTGGTTTCTGATCGTATGCGCATACACGAGAAAACAGCGTGGATGCTGCGCGCCATCAATAAGTGATGTCAATATTGCGCGCGCCACATCGTTTGGCGTGCGCGGTCGGATTCGATTGGTCTAGAGCGCTGCGCTGCTAGGATGGCTGTTTTGAGTAGGCAGCGCTACTGTTATTGCTGCGCTTTACGCTGTACATTTTGTGATCGGCAACCTTAAGTAAACTCTCGCAATCTTTGCCATGCTTTGGGTAGATTGCGTAACCGATACTGGCCGATATTTGGTAGGTGATGTCTTCCAGTGTGAGTGGTTTAGCTAAGGCTTCTGAGTAAGATAAAATCTTTGTTTTAATCACCTCGCTATCGCCGAGTCCTGGCAATAACATGCTGAATTCGTCACCACCGAGGCGGGCAATAATATCGCTAGCTCTGCTCTGTGCACGCAAACGTTTGGCAAACTCCATTAAGATCATGTCGCCGTAGTGATGGCCCAGGGTGTCATTAATATTTTTAAATTCGTTTAAGTCAAAATACAGCACGCAGAACGATGTGTTATTTATGCTTGCGTCGAAAATAGCTCGTTCTATTTCATTGATGAAATGACGCCGATTAGCGAGCCCTGTAAGACTGTCATGGTGCGCTAAGTGTATGAATTTACTGTGTTCACTCTCAAAGAGCGCGCGCAAGCGACGAGTTGATATATCGTAGTATACGGTAATGAAAATGATAAACGTGCTAGCGGTAAAAATGCCGACAAATTCCGCTAAAACTTCAGTTTCCGGGGCAATTGCATTTGCAAAAACTATCCCAGCCTTAGCTGCAATATAAAAAGCAGTGCTAAATACAAAGATGATAAAGCTCCAGATTATACCTGCACGTGCGCCAATACTGAGAGTGGCGAGTGCGGGCATAATGATGGCGCAGGGAACCATTGGTGAATAGATGCCGCCGGTATTTAGCACTATATACAATAAGCCAAAGCTTAGGGTGGTAATAAAAAGGTTTAGGGCCAAAATTTGGCGGCCAGTAAAGCGAAGCGTGAATAGCGCGCTCACGATACCTAATATGGCTGTTAGTGAAAACACGGTGAGTAGCTGCCGGCTTTCAATTTCTATGTCAAAGCCTAACTGGCTTATTAGAACGACGGCAGTAATATATAGAAGCGTTCCCCACAGCACACTAACGACAAAGCGGTTGCGGTGCCGTTGGTAATTGCTTGTGTCAGGCGTCTGCGGCAGCCAGGGTTCAATAAGGTAGCTACGGAAAAGGTTAGGGATTTTTTGCATCTCGAGTTTTCTCAAGGTAGATACGCATAGTGGACATTCCATTGATCACTACACCAAAAAATCTTAGGTGTTACGTAGCGAGCGGCCATCATAATCAAAAATGAGGGTTGTCGCTACCTTGGGCCTGTAGCCGGGTTTGCTACGCGACTATTAGGCTTTAGAGCGCAATGTATCCCTAATGTCGGTATTTTGACCGCGCTTGACCTGATACATTTTTTGGTCCGCGACCTGAAGCAACGTTTCATAGTCAGTGCCATGCTCAGGATAGCATGCATAGCCAATACTCGCGGATATCTTGTATGGGGTGTTGTCTATGAGCAGCGGAGTGTCGAGCATTTGCGAGTAGTGATGTATTTTTTGCTTAATTGCTTCCGCGTCATTGAGGCCGGGTAGAATAATGCAGAATTCATCGCCGCCGAGACGGGCAATAAGATCGCTGCTGCGATTGAGTTTGCGCAGTCGCAAAGCGAATTCCAACAACACTTGATCGCCGCTGTGATGGCCGAGATTGTCGTTAATTTTTTTGAAGTTGTTCAAATCAAAATACAAGACACAGAATGTGCCTTTATTGATTCTAGCGTTGGCGATTGCGGTCTCGATTTCATTTATGAAATAACGGCGATTAGCCAGGCCAGTAAGGCTGTCTCGGTGAGCTAGTTTAATAAATTTATGGTGTTCGGCGTTAAATAGTTCGTTAAGTTTTCTAGATGAAACTTCAAAATAAATGATAATAAATAGGGTCATTGCTGTCCCATAAATATTCACATCAAGCATAGTTGCGGATGAATGTTGTTGTCGATTGGCTCCGGTGGATCACCTCTTAGCAAAGGCAGCAACTCTCTGCGCTCAAATAAATTGAGCTGCAAAAGGCGAATCATTTGCTGCAGGCTGCGATCAATTTGGCTACTGAACTTAATCCAAGCCAGCAGTAGATAGGCGCACATAGCAATCCAAATCTGGGTCATGACCGCGTTCTTGGACGTGCCGACAAAGGATTTGATTTTCAGGTTTTGCTTGATGCATTTGAAGAACAATTCAATTTTCCAGCGGGATTTGTAGATATCAGCAATGGTCTTGGCGGCAAGATGGAAGTTGTTGGTCAGAAACACATAGTGCTTGCCGGTTTCAGCATCACGGAAGCCGATCCGGCGCAAAGGAATTGGGCAAGTCTTTGCCTTTGCCCCGGTGATCAGTATGGTCTGATCACATGTCAGGCCTTTGGATTTAATGACCTCGCGGCGTTCGATAATACGGTACGTGGCATTACGTTTTTGTCGAGTAACGAAAAATATTCCTTTGTCATTCAGGGCCTTAAACCATGTGTAATCGGTATAGGCACGATCCATTACCACAATGCTATCAGCAGGGAATTCAAGGACGCGACCGACAGTGACATCGTGCTTTTTGCCATCGCTAATGCTGACAAAGCTGGGAAGTAGTCCGTCATGATCTAGGCCAATATGCACTTTTACTGCTCCTTTGGCACGACGGAATTTTGCCCAAGGGAACACGGAAAGACACAGGTCAATAGTTGTGGAATCGAGAGAATACAGTTTGTTCCCAAAGCGAAATCCATGTTTGGGCGCGACGCCTTGGCAGCGAGAAAGCAGTTTATGAAACAGCGCTTCGTAAAGCGTATAGGGCTGACTTTCATTCACGCGGGAAAGAGTGCTTCTCGACACATTACCGGTACCGAGGTGGTAAAGCCTGGCCGCTTGGGCAGACAGATTGCTGACGATATCGCGTAAGCTGGATCGGCCAGAAAATTGCGCCAAACTCAGCGCGACGAACTGAGACCAGCGCGACATTTTGCGCAGTTTTTGACCCTCGTGATGCTGTTTGGCGAGATTCTCAAATTCATGTCTCGATACGAGTTTTAACAATTGAGAAAATACCGTGTTATGATGTGCCAAGGCTTGAATCTCCCTGTTTTTACAGTGTTTGGTCGCACATCCATTGTAACAACTTGTTGGGATTCAAGCCCTTTTTATGTCAGATTTATGGGACAGCAATGAAATAGGGTTAATGAAGCCGCGGTTAATAAACTTGAAAATTCGGCTACTGCCATATTTTCTGGGGAAATAATATTGGTAAAAGCATAGCCGTAATTTGCTGTAACGAATAGGAGTGTGCCTGCGATGATTACAATAAGGCCCCAAATAGCACCGGCTAAAGCACCAATGCTAAGGCTTGCCAGGGCGGGTATGGCAACAACGCAGGGGTTGACTGGCGAGTGGATTCCGCCAGTTTGCAAGCTAACTAAAATTAACCCTGCGCTGAGGGTGGCAATGAAGATATTGAGCGCCGCAATTCGTTGGCCGCCAAAGCGAATGGTGAATAATGCGAGTAATATACCGCTAATGAGAATACTCGAGAAGCGGATAATCAGTACTTTTCCCTGCGGCTGCAACGGCAAGAATAAGTGGCTAATGACAATGAGTACGCAGGTGTATGTAAAGGTACTTAATAATACGCTAATAACAAATCGATTCGAGGATTTCTGGTAATCCGACTGATTAGGTGTATTTGGTAGCCACGATTGAATAATAGGTTTTGTTAGCCGTGCTATTACGTCCATGTATTACAATCCGTTGTGATCGACGATGATTGTGCCGGCGCGCTGATATTATTATGTGTCTGCGGCGTACATTTGGGTCTAATGAACTCAATAATATCGCTTTGTGTTGGCAGATCATAGTCTGTGGGCCTACGTCATTGGGGTGGTGTTTTTTGAAAAAAGACCCTAAATCCTTTGGCGGCGTATATCGAATCGCGCTTTAGCCATCTAGACCGCCAATTAAGGCATTTTGCGAATTGAATAAGCTTTATTTACTCGTACGCCGTGCTGATCTAGCAGCTAGGTACTGCGTATACGGATGATTTAGTCATTTCAGCGTAAGATGACTGGCGAGGCGTTGGCAGTCCCTCGATCAGAATAGCCGACTAGTATTAAAGCTGAACTGGGTCATCTCTTAGTGGAGAGCCCAAACGCAAAATTATGGGACAGCAATACAATGAAAACAAGAATAGCACTACTCGCCTTGCTTATAATCGCCGTTGCCGGCTTTTTCATCGCTGATCTCGACCACTATTTTTCCTTGGCGGGCGCGCGTGCACTTCAGGGGGAGGTGTTGGTCTGGCGCACTGAGCAGCCAATACTGCTGGCGGCGATCATGTTCGTTGTCTATGTCGCGATCGCCGCATTGTCGCTGCCCGGCGCGGCAGTGATGACGCTGCTGGTGGGGGCCAGCTTTGGCTTGGGGTGGGGGCTGCTGATTGTCTCGTTTGCCTCCAGTGTCGGCGCGACCTTGGCGTTTTTAATGACGCGCTATATTTTGCGCGACAGTGTTCAGGCCCGCTTTGGCGAGCGCTTGCAGACCATTAACGCTGGGGTCGAGCGCGACGGTATGTTCTATTTGTTTAGTTTACGCTTGGTGCCGGTGTTCCCGTTCTTTCTCATTAATATGCTAATGGGCTTAACGCCCTTAAAAACCCGTCAATTTTATTGGGTAAGCCAGCTGGGCATGTTGCCCGGCACGGTGATATTCGTGAACGCTGGCAGTCAGCTCAGCGAGTTAAATAGCTTGTCGGGCATATTGTCGCCCGCGCTACTGGCCTCTTTTGTACTGCTTGGGATATTTCCCTTTATTGCCAAGTGGCTATTAGCGGTCATAAAGGCGCGCAGGGTCTACGCAGGTTGGCAGCGACCTGCCAAATTTGACCGTAATTTGATTGTTATCGGTGGTGGCGCGGCGGGATTGGTGAGCGCCTATATTGGCGCGGCAGTGAAAGCCAAGGTCACCCTGATTGAAGCCCATAAAATGGGGGGCGATTGCCTCAATTATGGCTGCGTGCCCAGCAAAGCGCTAATTAAGACAGCCAAGGTGCTTAATCAACAGCGTCATGGCGAAGCCTACGGTCTGGACGGCAGTGCGGCGACCTTTGACTTTAGGAAGGTCATGGCGCGTATAAAAGCGGTCATTGCCCAGATCGAACCCCATGACAGTATTGCTCGCTACACCGATTTAGGTGTCGAGGTTATTGAGGGCTATGCCAAACTGCTAGACCCGTGGACGGTAGAAATCACCTTGAACAGTGGTGGCACCCAGCGCCTTACCGCGCGGGCAATCATTATTGCCGCTGGCGCTCAGCCTGCCGTGCCGCCATTACCGGGTTTGGACGATGTTGATTATTTAACCAGCGATACCCTTTGGGATGCGTTGGCTGACCAGCCAGAAGCCCCAAGACGCCTTGTGGTGTTGGGCGGTGGGCCAATTGGCTGTGAATTGGCCCAGGCCTTCGCGCGGCTGGGTTCTGCGGTGACCCAGGTTGAAATGTTGCCTAGAGTGATGATGCGCGAGGATGAAGAGGTTGCATCGGCAGTCACTGAGTCACTTAGCGCCGATGGCGTTATAGTGCTGACGAATACAAAGGCGCTGCGCTGCGAGCAATCCGGCGGGCTTAAGCAACTGATTGTTCTCAACGCCCACGGTGAAGAAGAGGCAATCGTTTTTGATACCTTGATATGCGCGGTCGGTCGCAGTGCGCGACTAACTGGCTATGGTCTCGAGACCCTCGGTATTGATACCGCGCGCACGGTTAAAACCAATGACTATTTAGAAACGATTTACCCCAATATTCTCGCTGCAGGAGATGTTGCTGGGCCCTACCAGTTTACCCATGTTGCCGCGCATCAAGCCTGGTACGCGGCGGTGAATGGCTTATTTGGCGGTTTTAAAAAGTTTAAGGCAGATTACTCGGTGATCCCCTGGGTGACTTATGTCGACCCCGAAGTTGCGCGGGTGGGTTTGAGCGAGGCCGAGGCGACCGAGCAGGGTATTGCTTATGAAGTGAGTCGTTACGGAATAGACGATTTGGACCGCGCAATTTGTGACAGTCACGCCGTGGGTTTCATTAAAGTGCTGACGGTGCCGGGCAAAGATACGATCTTGGGTGTATGTATTATGGGTGCCCAGGCAGGTGAATTACTTGCTGAGTATGTGTTGGCAATGAAGCACGGCTTAGGTCTGAAAAAAATCTTGGGCACCATTCACAGCTACCCCAGCATGGCTGAAGCCAATAAATATGTGGCGGGGGAGTGGCAGAAATCCCATGCGCCGGAATGGGCGTATAAATATTTAGTGGCGTTTCATCGTTGGCGCAGGGGTTAATTGGGGAGATTAATATGCATAGACTAACGCAGCTCGGCTTAATCTTATTGCTGTGGTGCTCGCCGCTTTATGCCGCCGACGTTTCCCACAGTCAATGGCATCAATTGCTGCAAGATCATGTGCAAATGGCGCCAAATGGTCAGCATAGTCAGGTCGATTACGCGGCGATACAGCGCAATGAAGTGATATTAGATGGGTATTTGGCGCGGTTAGCCAAGGTGGAAAAAAAGGTGTTTGATAGTTGGTCTGATGACAGTCAGCTCGCTTTTTTAATCAATGCCTACAATGCCTGGACGGTGAAATTAATTTTGTCGCGCTACCCCAAGCTCGATTCCATAAAAGATATTGGGTTTTTCTGGTCGTCGCCGTGGCAAAAACGCTTTATTCCTTTGCTGGGTGAAACCCGGAGTCTAGACGATATAGAGCACAAATTAATTCGTGGGACAGGCCGTTACGGGGAACCCCGTATTCATTTTGCGGTGAATTGCGCCAGTATAGGTTGCCCGGCTTTATTAAACAGGGCGTATAAAGCCGAGACCTTAGAAACTCAGTTAGACGCTGTCACCCGCAATTTTTTGAGCGACAGGCAGCGCAATGGTGTGACGAAGGGCGTGTTGCGCGTATCACCGATTTTTAAGTGGTATGTACAAGATTTCAGCAAAGGCTGGCAAGGCGCAAACTCTCTGCGTGAATACCTTGCCATGTATGCCAAGGCGCTAGGTTTAAGTGACGCCGAAAAGGCGCAACTTATTTCCGGAAAGCTTGCCATAGAGTACAGTGATTACAATTGGGCCCTGAATGACCTTGGTAATAAATAAGGTAACTAGCCATGAGTGTGTGCGACTCGGATGCCGTGCTGTCGGTCATTATTCCGGTACTCAATGAGGCGGCGGGGTTACCCGCCTTATTGACCGAGTTGATCGAGCAATGTGGTCAATGCCAAAACGCGGTCGAGGTGATTTTTGTTGATGGTGGCAGCAGCGATGCCTCTGCGGCTTTGATTGCGGCAAGTGGATTTCGGCTGGTGGCGGGGCCGCGAGGGCGCGCGCGGCAAATGAATGTCGGCGCGTCGCTGGCATCTGGGGGCTATCTTTTGTTTCTACATGCCGACACCCTGCTACCAAAACACGCTTTTGACCGTGTTATTTCTGTGTTGGAGTCTGGGCTGTGGGGGCGCTTTGACGTTCGTATTCGCGGTAAGGCGCAGATGTTTAAAGTGATTTCCTGGTTTATGAACTGGCGGTCTAGGCTCAGTGGTATCGCTACCGGCGATCAAGCCATTTTTGTAAGAGAAGCCGCGTTCATTGAAGTGGGTGGTTTTCCTGATCAGCCGCTAATGGAAGATATTGCGCTGTCGAGCTTGTTGCGCGAGCGTGAGGCGCCGGTGTGTTTGCGTAACAAAGTAGAAACCTCGGGACGGCGCTGGCAGGAGCGCGGTGTGTGGCGCACTATTTTATTGATGTGGCGGCTGCGTTACCTCTACTGGCGGGGCGTACCTGCTGAGCAGTTGGCCAGTCGATATGAATAGTTTTTTGTCACTATGACCGCAACAAAACCTCGAATAATACTCCAATTATTTGCTAAAGCGCCGCGGGCAGGGTTTGCCAAAACCCGTTTGATTCCTACTTTGGGCGAGTCGGGTGCTGCGGCAGTCGCTAAGCGCATGCTGGAAAATACCTTGGCAGAATGTCAGCGAGCATTGACTCAGGTGAACGATGATTATCGGCTTGCCGCCGAATTGTGGGCGACGCCAGGCGTCGGTGCGCCAGCGTGGGCTGCTATTGAACTGCCGAGTTCAATTGAAGCGTTAAATCAGCCTGTTGGTGACCTGGGTAAACGCATGGCCACTGCTGCGGAGCAAGGCTTACAACGCGCTGAGGGTATTATTTTACTTGGTAGTGATTGCCCTGCGATTACTGCAGAAAGTTTGCATTGGGCGGCCAAGGCTTTGCTTAGCCACGATAGCTGCATGATTCCGACCTTTGATGGTGGTTATGCTTTACTCGGCCTATGCCGCTTTTCGCCGCACTTGTTTGCGGATATTGCGTGGAGTACAGATACGGTGGCAAGCGTGACTCGGCAGCGTATAGCAGAATGTGGCATGAGTTTAGCGGAGCAGGACAAAGTCCATGATATTGATGAGGCCGCTGATTTGTTGTATTTACCTGAGGGCTGGTTATGAATGCCCGCGCTATTGGATGTGAGCCCAGATGATTGGTGAAGGCCACTAATGTCCCGTTTTCTCAGTAATATTCAAGCTGGGCGGCTAGAGTGGATAGGTCTGCGGCCTGAGCGTCAAGCGCCAATGCGGGTTGTTGAGCAAGCCCTGGCGATTGCTGATCGCGGGCTACAGGGAGATCGGCGTGCGGTGGGGAGTAAGGGGGCGGCGCGACAGATCACCATTATTAGCGACGAGTTTATTCAGTCGATTGCCGAAAACCTAGGGCGCGAGTTTATTTCGCCAGATTTGCTGCGCCGCAATCTTGTGGTGTCTGGGCTTAAGCTCAATGCCTTGCATTATCAGTATATTCAAATTGGTGATGCGGTGTTTCAGCTCACGGCCACGTGTCATCCCTGTTCGCGTATGGACTCGACATTAGGTGAAGGCGGCTTGGCGGCGATGTTGGGCTATGGTGGTATGTGCGCCAACATTATTGAATCCGGAAAAATTCAATGCGGCGACACAGTGCTGTATTTGCCCCCCGGAACATATCAAGATCGCCAAATGATCCTGTGTTGAGGGCATTTTGATTGTTATTTAGATTACTGCTGCTTGGCCAGTTGCCGCGCGAAAAATGCCCATATCTCTTCCGGGCCGTTTATTTCTAAGCTGGTAAGCCCAAGTAAACGCAGGGGTCGGTATATCGGCTGCGGAATCACGTGACCGCCATCGGTAATGGTGTACAGAATAATTTCCGGCCGACCTCGATCGCGCCATGCGTAATATTTACTGCTAGTGGGGTCGTTTGCTTGGGTGTTTTTGAAGTGCTTGATTTCACTTGGGCTGCCTCTGTAACCCGCTAAATTAGCAAAGTATTCAGCGCTCGTGACCGCCGATTTAACATCACCGCGTGCGCCGAATCCAAATAGCTTAACGTGGCCACCGTAGTAAGGATTTACTGGATCTTCGCTGCCATTCATTATTAATACCGGCACAGCTATCCCAGATTCAATACAGTCGAGGTTGTCGGCGCTGGGCAGGTTAGCGGCAATCGCGGCAATTGCGGCAACGCTGTTTGGGCGCTCCAGAGCAAAGCGAAACGCCAGTTGGCCGCCATTGGAATATCCGGCAACAAAGGTTTTATTGAGATCGCTACCGAGGCGGTTATGCAATTGTTGACGTATAGCGTCAATAAAACTTAGGTCATCTATATTTTTTGTGCGGGCAGTATAGTTTGCGACTTTTCGACAGTCGTTCCAGTGGTTTTCGTAGCCGCTGGGGTAAACAAGAACAAAGCCGTGTTGCTCGGCCAATTGTTCAAATTGGTAGCCGCTGAACTCCCTGATATCGGCAACCGACTGCATCGAGCCATGAAGCATAAAAACAACAGGGGAGTGCTCAGCAAGTTTTTGGGGGATATATAAGCTGTAATTGCGCTGCCGCTCGCCTACTTGAAT
Source organism: Zhongshania aliphaticivorans (assembly GCF_001586255.1). Lineage (NCBI taxonomy): Bacteria > Pseudomonadati > Pseudomonadota > Gammaproteobacteria > Cellvibrionales > Spongiibacteraceae > Zhongshania > Zhongshania aliphaticivorans. The sequence goes on along the minus strand of NZ_CP014544.1, from coordinate 2,968,303 downwards.
GGTGATTTCTTCTAGTGCGTGGTTTGTTGGTGGCGCCACCGATGGCGCGTAACCGTAATAAATCAGGCTAATTATTCCCGCTGCGGTCGCGAATAATACACTGAGCCGGATTATCTTTTGCTTTAGCATTGGTGCCTTCAAGTGTCATTTTCGTGGTTCGGGGCCGATTATAGCGCGAATTGCCTTGGCCTACGCGAGCTAGAAATAATACTCCAGCCCTAATTCCACGTAGCTGTCTCTGCGAATCGAGTAAAGCGGGTCAGCAGTTTGTTTACTGCGAAAATGATATAACTCAGCAATCAGGCGCATTGTGTCGCCAAGACGGGTACTCGCTTCAATAACCGCTGAGCGACTATCGCTATCGTCGAGGTCTTGGCTTATGCCAAATAAAATTTCCGTCGAGGCAATATCGTTTAGGCTTATCCGCCCACCACTAAAAATATCATTTTGGAACGCCCCTGCCTGCGCCTTACTGCGGCTGTCGTAAGAGTATTCTAGCAGCACCCCTAAATCCCAGAACCGGGTATTGATGCCCGTGAAGGTGTATTCAAAGCCAGCGGTACTGGCATTCATATCTTCCGTTAGTGAATGCCCTAATCCGCGGCGGTGAATGGCTTCGAGTTTCCACAGCCAGTCGCCGCTAATATATTGAGCGTCGATGCCACTCTGTTCAATTAGCGGGTAATAGGGCGCAAGCGCAAAATCACTGCCATTGATAATAACTTCATAGAGTGGTTCGCGAGATGTGCCTTGAAACCACGACAGGCCTAGATTCCAGTCGCCTAAATAATGACTCCAACGCAGGGCGTAGTCGATATGCTCGTCTTCCTTATCACTTTGATATCGCTCTTGGTTGTTGAGCGTGGCGGGGGTGGAGCGCAGTCGTCCGTCTTGCCCTGCAAATTCCCTTGGCCGAAAATGTGGCAGGATAAACGCGTCTATCACCCCCCAGCTTTGAATGCTGGCAAAGTGAATCATTGGCTGGCCGAGTTTGTCTTCGCCGTCGGCAGATTCAACAAAATCAGTTTGATTGATAATGTCGACCAAATGCTGAGATTCAGTCACGCCCCAGAATACCGTGTTAATGCCTATGCTTAGTTCCCAGCTAGGGCCAACATGCTGCCAATAGAATTCCCGCAGATCGCCATGGCTGCGCTCACTGTCTAGCGAGTCGTAGCGGTAAAACGCCTTAATATTAAAGCTGTCATCGCCGTCGTTCCATTGTGTAAACCACTCTGGCGCAATGACCGCCGACACCGTCTCTGATCCCTGCTCTGCTTCGGCGGCGGATGTTGGGTAGACACGTCCCTGTAGGCCAATATAGCCGAGCAATTCGCTATGAACGAACAAGGGGTTTAGCGCGATTGCAGCGACGCTTAGCCGCAGTAAAGGCAAAGACAATTTTTTCATAACGATGCCTTTAACGTGCGCGCTTCAAGCTGTTTTCGGTGAAGTCACTTTCATCTAAGCCAGTGCCAAATTGGTAGTTGCGTAAATACACTTCAGTGCGGCGCTGATTTTTGTGATTGAGCATAGACTGCTTGGTTGGGCGCCAGAATTTGTCCAGGTGTAGTTGGTAGTCTGATAATGTGAGCGTTTTAAGCAGGGTGTCTTTGCGGTCGTAAAAATCGATCTTCAGTGCGCGATAGTGAGTCTTGTCTATCCACGAAATTTGCTTGCTATAGCCTGAATATTCATCTCTTGGTATGGATTCAATAACAAAGCAATCTTGGCCATCGAGAGTCTCGTCGCGCAACCAGCGGTAGTCGTATTGTTCAACTTCAAAGGAATTTAAGTCTTCGTAAGCGAATTCGCTGCCCATAAAGGGGCCAGATTTGTTTTTGGACGCGATGCGCTTTACCCGTTTAAGCGCGGGCAGGTAAAGCCATTGATCGTCCATGGCATTGGTATGGGTGAAGCTGAGAAATGCGGTACCTTTAACGTCGTTGGGGCTGTCGAAGATGGTCATGGACTTGTCGCCGTCGTCGGCCACTTCAAGCGACAACACCCGCATTTCTCGCCGGCTTTCGCGCTTGCCGTTGTGCAGCACCATTTCCATTTCGGCGCTATTATCTACCCAGCCGCGGTCACGGGCTTTCATTTCCTTGGCAATGCTTAGGCCTATTGCTTCAGGGCCGTTCGCGGTGTTGTTTTGTTCTTGGCCATTGGCTAATAGCGCGGTACATAAGCATAGCGCGCTGACAAAAGGTGCGATGAATTGAGTTCTTATAGGCACGTTGGGAGCTCCAGGCAGACGGCGGTTTATTATTGCCGATTATACATTTGAATGTGGCTGTGAACTTAAAGCATAATCGGGTCATAAATCAAATTTGCTTAGATTTTATGCGCGCGCTTAATAGTGCTCGTATACAGCGAAATCATAATAACAAACAGGGGAGTTACCATTGGCTATGGCCATTCAAAACAATAAATTTGTTGATCGAGTCGATCGGTCATTTGGCTATTTAGCGGATTGGGCGGTGCACCACCGCAAATTGGTCCTATTGTTGTCCGTAGTCATGTTGGCCTTGGGCCTATATTTTGCGGGTATGGTGAAGAGCGATAATAGCCTCGACGCCTACTTTGATAAAAGCGACCCAGCGTATATTGCCTATAGCGAATATCTCGATGAGTTTCTGTCTGATGAAGTGACCTATATTGTGTATCGGGTGCCCGACCGAGAACACGGCCCCTTTAATATTGATGCTATGCGCCAAGTGGCTCAGCTTAGCCAGGCGTTTGCCGACGAAGTGCCCTATGTGCGAGACGTGATCAGCTTGCCAACGGTTGAGTTTATTCGCGCTGATGGTGACTCGATTACCGTTGATGAGCTCATGCTCGACTTCCCTGAGACCCAAGCGGAACTATTGGATTTGCGCAAAGAGGTTTTAGGGCGGCCGCTGTATGTGAACTACATTATTAATGCCAAGGCTGATTACGCCGCGATTATTCTGGAAATGGAACGCAGCAGCGTAGACCCCCTAGAGAAAATCATTTACGACGAGGCCAAAGGAAATCAACTCGACAATCTCTATCCTCAGGTAAGTGATATAAAGATTCGAGAGATTCTTGCGCGTCCTGAGTATGCGGGTATTGATTTTTACTTGACTGGTGATGTGCCGATGAACTCGGCGTATAACCAAGTGTTTATGGAAGACGCGGCCATCGGTACGGCGGTGACCTTAGTGGTACTGGCTATTCTGTCGGCCATTCTATTTAGGGCAAGTGTCATCGCTTTGATTGGCCCGCTAGCCGTCGTAGTGCTTAGCATTGTTATGGTCATGGGCATGATGGGGGCCTTTGGCTGGGTACTTGGCCTGTTCTTCGGTATTGTACCGACCTTGATCTGCGCGGTTGGCGTAGCTCAGTCGGTGCATATTCTCCTCGAATTTCAACGGGCCCACGCAGAAACCGGCGACCGCCAAGCTTCGGTAAAAGCGGCTATCGCCAAGGTTGGTGGTGCGTGTTTATTGGCATCGATTACGACCGCCGTTGGCTTTTTGGTGATGACAGTGTCACAGCTCAAGGTCCTGAGTGAGATGGCCTTATACGCGGCCTCAGGGGTGATTTTTACCTTTGTATTATCGATGACTTTACTCGTTGTGGTTCTGTCGTTTGGCAAGAGCACTAAGACTACAACAAAGCCCAACCAAGTAAAAACCACGGTATTGCCGATAATTTTACGCGCAGTGGAAGTTTGTATTGCGATAAACCTCAAGCGTCCAATGCTGTTGTTAGTGATGGGGGGCACAGTACTGCTGGTGTCCTTAATTGGTGTGACCCAGGTCAAGGTGGATTTTAATTTTCTAGAAGACTTTAAGCCCCATGTTGAGTGGCGCCAGCATACCGAACTCGCCGAAAGTGTCATGGGCGGCATTCTTAATGTCACCTATATTATCGACACCGATGACAGTGAAGGCGTTAAGCGTCCGGACGTACTAAAGGCCATTGAGGGCATCCAGCAATTTGCAGAATCCCAGTCCTTGGTCAAAAAAGCCTATTCGGTTGTGGATATACAAAAAGACCTCAACCGCAGTTTTCATGGCGATGACCCAGCGTGGTATCGACTGCCAGAGGAACGGAATTTAATTGCTCAGTACTTCTTGGTTTATGAAATGTCTGGCGGTGAAGAACTGCAGGAATTTGTGTCTCAGGATTACAGTCGCACGGTGATGGAATTACGTGTGGAGATGACGGGATCAGCGGCGATTACCGAGCTACTAAAAACGATTGATGACTATATAGCGGCTAACCCCATTCCCAATGCCGAGATTCGTAAAACGGGAATTGGCTTAATGTGGGTGAAAATGGGCGAATATATTGCTGATACCCAGCTTTACGGCTATAGCCTGATTTTCATTATCGTTGCGGGGTTTCTCTGCCTCGCCTTTGGTTCGGTAAAGGTCGGCATGCTGGCGATGATTCCAAACTTGGCGCCAGTGATTGTGGTGTTAGGACTTATGGGTTGGCTGGGTATCCATCTCGACTATATGAAGTTGCTACTGGCGACCATCGCCATAGGCATTGCGGTAGACGATACCCTGCATTTAGTCATTCGTTTTCGACGCTGCTTTTTACAAACCGGCAACTACCGCCGCGCGCTAGAAGACGCCATGCGGGATGTGGGGCCTGCGCTGTTAATTACCACGGTAATATTGTTGGGTGCATTCTCCTGTTATTTATTGTCGAACTTGGCGATTGTTTCCAGCTTTGGCATTTTGCTGAGTGTCGCAATTACGGTGGCCTTATTAGCGGACATGTTGTTTATGCCGGCGCTGCTATTAATTACCAAACCCTTTGGCCCAGAATTTGAGCCAGAAGCGGTTTCATCGCCGTTGAAGGCGACTTAACTTTCAGGCTCACCATGGCGGCCTCGGCCTTGTTCAAAGCGCTGGGCGCCCGCCAAGGTTTCGCCTGAGGATAAGGTTTTTAAGCCTAAGGTGAATTCATTGTGCATGGCGTGCTCTTCATTCATGCCCCACTGCTGGTAGGCGCTGCGGCGATCATTGCGCAGGCATTCCTGAGGAAATCCGGCAATTTGCAGCGCGAGCTGCTCGGCACTATCGCGAAGATTGTGAACACTCACTACGCGATTAACGAGGCCAATGGCTTGGGCTTCGCTGGCATCAACGGCGCGACCGGTTAATATCATGTCCATGGCACGGCTCATGCCAATTAAGCGGGGTAAGCGCACGGTTCCGCCATCAATAAGTGGCACGCCAAAGCGGCGGCAAAACACCCCCAAAATAGCGCGTTCAGTGGCAATGCGCATATCACACCATAAAGCCAGCTCTAGGCCGCCAGCCACGCAATAGCCGTCAATGGCAGCAATCACCGGTTTGCTTAATTGCATGCGGCTGGGCCCCATCGGGCCAATACCGCCTGCATTAAGGGGGTTGCGCAGCGCGGGGTCGTCGCTGGCGACGGCCTTTAGATCAGCCCCCGCGCAAAAATTGTCTTCAGCCCCACACAAAATGGCTACCGATAGCTCGGGGTCAGAATCGAACTCTAGAAATGCGTCGGCCAGGGCGTGGGCTGTTGCGCCGTTGACGGCGTTGCGAGCGAGAGGGCGGTTAATGGTGACCCAGAGAAGGGGAGGACGGCGGTCGATTTGAATCAGGTCAGCGGGCTTCATTCTTACCTCTAATTTTCAGTATTCATCAACAGCGTCATCATGCCATTTTTTACCAAGGCGTGGCATTGCGTTTTGCCTAAATTGGTTTGGCGGTGCAAAATAGCGGGCTTGGCGCTTATTAGGCAAACGCGGGCGCCGGATAATAATCGGATTGATCCGAAATAAAGCCCGCTGCGGGCGCACTCACTACTAAATGTACAGACAGGACAGAATTATGGGACCACTTAGCGGAATACGGATTATTGAACTAGAAGGGCTAGGGCCCGCGCCCTTTGCGGGCATGATGTTCGCAGACATGGGCGCCGAGGTAATTTCCATTACCCGTAAGTCGGCAGCTGCCGACGCGCCAGTAGCGAATATTATTAGTGAACGGGGCAAGAAATCCATCGCGCTGAACTTGAAAGACCCCCGTGGAGTCGAAGCGGTATTGAAACTGTGTGAGTCAGCTGATGCGTTAATTGAAGGTTTTCGCCCAGGTGTGGCCGAGCGCTTGGGAATTGGTCCCGAGCAATGCTTAGCCCGTAACCCTAAACTGGTATTTGGCCGCATGACGGGTTGGGGACAGACTGGTCCAATGGCGCAAGCCGCTGGTCACGACATCAATTACATCTCCCTGTCGGGCGCACTGCATGCCATGGGTCGCGCTGGGGACAAACCGGTACCTCCGGCTAATTTGGTGGGCGACTTTGGCGGTGGCGGTATGTTTTTAGCGTTCGGCGTGGTTTCCGCAATTTTAGAAGCGAGCCGCAGTGGTAAAGGTCAGGTGGTCGATACCTCAATGGTAGAGGGCTCTGCGGCGCTGATGCATATGATGTACTGCTTTTATAACCAAAATCTTTGGAAAGACGAGCGCGGTGTAAATATGCTGGATACCGGCGCGCATTTTTATGAAACCTACGAAACCAGTGATGCTAAGCACGTGTCTATCGGTCCTATCGAGCCCCAGTTTTACCACATTCTTAAAGAAAAACTCGGTCTAGACGAAGACAGCTTTGGCGCGCAAATGGATACTTCACGCTGGCCCGAGCTGAAGCAGAAACTCACTGAAATATTTTTGACCAAAACTCGCGATCAGTGGTGTGAAATATTTGAAGGCTCAGATGCCTGCTTTGCGCCAATCCTGTCGATGAGCGAAGCGCCAAAACACCCGCACAATGTCGCCAGAAAATCCTTTATTGAAGTGGAGGGCCAAATACAGCCGGGGCCGGCGCCTAAATTTAGTCGCACCGCGCCTGAGGTGCTTAAGGGTGCACCGCGGCCCGGTAGTGACACTGAGTCGGTGCTAGCTGAGCTAGCGGGCTACGATGCCGCAAGCTTGGCCAGTCTTCGCGCTGAAGGTGTTTTAAGTTAAACGTCAGGTTTGGTTATATCTATTTTAAAGGGCCTTAGGGGCCCTTTTTTATTGACTCAAATGTAGATACGCAAAATCCGTATTGAGAAGGGCATCGTAATAAGCGCAAAACAAAGCCTTATCTATGTGCCAGTACGGAGTGAATTATGATTAGTCCTATTATGCTTGCCGAGCGTGGTCTTGTGCCTGATCCTTTGCTGCGTCGAGGTATACGGCGAGAGTTAGCGGATCGTCTAGTGCAAGAATGCAGTGGCGACTTACATCGCAATGAGGCGCGCCGTCGCCAATTTCGTCACGAACTTAGTGTCTCCGCCATTGCCATTAAAACCGGTGAAGCAAATGAACAGCACTACGAAGTACCCGCGGCTTTATTCCAACTTATGCTCGGGCCGTGTTTGAAATACAGCAGTTGCTGGTGGGGCGAAAACTGCCAAAGCCTCGCGGATGCCGAGCAAGCCATGCTGGCGATTTATGCCGAAAGGGCACAACTCGAAAATGGCCAAAAGATATTGGACTTGGGTTGCGGCTGGGGGAGCTTTACCCTCTGGGCTGCGGCTCGCTACCCCCAGTCGCAAATTACGGCAGTGTCTAACTCTAGTGCTCAGCGGGCATTTATCGAGGCACAAGCTGCGTTGCGTGGATTGAATAATGTAAAGGTTATAACCTGCAATGTGGGTGAATTAACATTAACCGAGCGCTTCGACAGAGTCGTGACCATAGAAATGCTCGAGCATGTGCGCAATTACCGAGAATTACTCGCTAATGTCTCTGGCTGGCTAGAACCGAACGGGCTAATGTTCGTGCACATCTTCTGTCACGCCTACTTACATTACCCCTTTGATGGTGGCTGGATGACCGACAACTTCTTCAGTGGTGGTCAAATGCCTGCCTTTGACACCTTAATGCACTTCTCTGAACATATGCGCATGGTTGACAGTTGGCGAGTCAATGGCGAGCACTACTCCAAAACCCTTGAAGCGTGGTTAGTTAAGCTAGATGCCAACAAAGCCCAAGCCTTAAGTATTCTAAAAGATGCACCCAATCCCAAAATTCAGTTCCAGCGTTGGCGGATGTTTATGCTCGCTTGCTCTGAGTTGTTTGCTTACCGAGGTGGTCAGGAGTGGTTTGTGGGTCACTACCTTTTAACGCCGGGGCAGTTAGCTGATTAATGAAGATGATTAAAAAGTGCTTTGAACGCTGTATTTTAAGGGTTGATTTGTGTTAGTGAATTACCCGAATGCTGTTATATATCAATATCTTGGCGATTTTTTGAGCAGAAATCACTAATTACGAATTTATTTCACGAAGTCGTTGACAGCGGGAGGCGACATCCATATAGTACGCAGCCTGAAGCGCCCGTAGCTCAGCTGGATAGAGTACCTGGCTACGAACCAGGCGGTCGCACGTTCGAATCGTGCCGGGCGCACCAAACATAAGTCTTTGACTTATATGAAGAAACCTAGACCTCCGGTCTGGGTTTTTTTATGCCTGAAATTCCTCTGTGACGCCCCAGTGACAAATCTGTGACAAAACTCGTTTCAAAGGGTGTCGAATTTGACCATCTAGCCGCACCCGTTGTCACCGGGAGAAAGTGGTCGTTGACCTCTTAGTATGCGCCGCGCCGCCAATGCCAAGCGGTCAAGCGGCTCTACCCCATTAAGGGGGGATGGCACTCATCAAACCCTGTTAATCACACCGTCCCATCCACAATGGGCCAGGTTCTACCCCAGGCTCAGTTTCTAAAACCATACGGCCATACGCGGCTCTACCTCAATGAGGTTGGCGCGAAGAGTAATTAGTCGAAAACAACCGATAATTCTGCCGTTAGTCCATCCCAATCAGCGCCGATTTGCCCAGCGGAGGTATTTCCTTCCGATTGTTTGACGTACTCCGCTTTGAACAGGGTGTTGTCCGTTAGCCACCAGCCTAGGCCGAGCTGGATGCGATTAAGGTCCTTGTCGCCAGAAATATTATCACTCTTGTTGGTGGCCGAACTAAAGCGCGATGCAATGTATAAGCGGTTGAGTGTGAGGTATTGTGTGGCCTCGATTGCGTAGTAGTTAATTTCGCTAGCGATCTCTTGATAAGCAACGGCTTGACTGGCTACAGTTTGATCGCCATTACTATCAACGAAGCTGAATTCATCTTTAGCGATACCCGCCCAGCCACGGAATTCGGTGCCTGGGCGGGCTTGGTAGTGAGCGTTGATTTGAAAAATATTCGCGTCTAAGCCCGGCAGTAGGCCAGCGTGGGTGTCGCGTGAACTTGCACCGGACGCAGCGAAATTATAGTTGTCACCATCGCCTTGAATTAGCCCAGCGGTTTGCACGTCGGCAAAGGGTCGGTTAGTGACTTGGTCACCTAAACTGCTGATAAACCAGCCTAGGCCTAAATTTAAACCGAAACCCGTGTTAAGCGACAGCCGACCGAAGGTGTTGAAACCTCGATCTCCACTGTAGTCTTCAAAGAACGTCGGTACTGTAAAGCCAATGTCGGCATTCACTTGTGTGATTACCGAATCAGACACCTTGTGTGACCACAAGCTCTGAATGCCGGATTCTGCAGTAACAAAGTCAATAGGGGAATTGCCAATAAGTGGGTTGCTTTGTACAGCGGCGCCGTCCGAATAGCCCCGGAACTCAAATACCGTGGAAACAATGTTCCCAGCACGAAATAGCCAGCTTTGGTCTTGTTGAGCGCTTCCAGCTAGGCCGAAAATATCTAGGTCGATGTAGCCTAAATCTTGGGAAATTTCAAACTGGTCATCAGTGCCGAAATCATTGGGTTCTTCGCCGAGGTCAACATAGACGGTAACGTGATCGTGAACTTTAACAGCTAGCTCAATATTAAAGCGAAGCCGTTGGAAGCCCGGTGCCATATCGGTATTGGGTATTTCAAACGCACCTGGCTTTGCCTCTATTGCTTGGAAACCCTGCATAAGCATTAATTTGGCTTGAATTTTATTATCGAGAAATTCAGCGGAAAATGTCGGGTTTGACAGTGCTATGCAGGAAATAACTAGGGTCAAGCGAGCACAGATTAATTGGGTTACGCGTTTTTTTATCATGGTTATTACCTTGTTGTTTTGCCTGGCTTTGCAGGTCTGATTATTGTCATGTGGTACTGGTGTGGTGCGCCAAAATCGTCATATTTTTATTAAATTAACTTATGTGGGCAATGGCTCACAGTATGAGCATATTCCCAGTATGTTATTTCGGCGTCAAGTTTTGTTGGGTGTACACGCTTAGATTTTTTCAGGGTAATATATTAAATGTATTATTAATCAATTGCTTAAGTAGGATTTATTGTGTTGGAGGCTTCTTTGTAGGGGCAGGTAACAATAACTCCTTGGTCTTTCTGTGAGGCTAATATTGGTGTTTGGTGGTGAATTCATGATTGACATTGGGGTTAGTGTGTGGGAATCTGCTCGATAGCTGAGCTTTTGCTCACGCCTCTTCGGGCAGTGAGAAGACCGTAGTTATCGCGATTACCGATAGCTTTCGTATGGCGAGCTATATTCATCGGAGCAACAGCTAGCTTGTGGTGTCCTCGATGCAAAACGTGATAGGTATGGCAATGAATAATAATATTAAGCTGATTATTTTTGACTGCGATGGCGTGCTAATTGATAGCGAAATTATCAGCGCCACAGTTTTAATTGAGAAATTACGCGAGCTAAGAGTCGATATTGATTTTCAGTATGTTCAACGTCATTTTCTCGGGTATAGCTTTAAATCCGTTCGCGAAAAGGTGTTTGATAATTTTCACGTGAATTTGCCTAAGTCTTTTGAAGCAGAGTATCGCACCGTTCTGCTTGAACAGTTTAGGTGTGAGCTACAACCGACAGACGGCGTTCAAGCACTTTTATCTGGACTGCAGCTGCAGTTCTGTTTGGCGACCAGTAGTAGCCCAGAACGCACGGCCGAAGCACTTCGAATTAGCGGTTTAGAGGATTTTTTTACAGCCAAGATATTTACCGCTGAGGATGTATCGCAGGGTAAACCGGCGCCAGATTTGTTTCTGTATGCCGCGACAAAGATGGGGGTCGCACCCAGCGAGTGCTTAGTTATTGAGGATAGTCATGCAGGGGTGACCGCAGCGATTTCGGCCGGGATGCAGGTAGCTCATTACACTGGTGGGCGCCATCTTGCCGGTACAGTATCAAAGGTTATAGATGCATTTCCCCACGTTCCAGTGATACCGCATTGGAAAGATCTAGTAGAACTGCTGCCAGCAGCTGAATAGTCAACTTACATAAGATAATTGTCATTAAATAATAATTATTAGGGTATCACTATGGATAATAAATCGAACTCCGAGTTGAAACGATTAGACGATGCTGCCCGCGCAGCATGGCTCTATTACGTTGCTAAGAATACCCAGGATGAAATTGCTCAAAAACTGGACGTTTCTAGGCAATCAGCTCAGCGCTTGGTCGCACTTGCTGTCAGTGAAGGCTTGGTGAAAGTGCGCTTGGAGCATCCAATAACACAATGCATGGAGTTAGCTCAACAACTTAAAGAAAGGTTTGGTATGCTCGATTGCGAAGTTGTTCCAAGCGACCCGTCCTCACCTAATGATAATCACGGGCTTGCCCAGTGCGGTGCCGCAATACTAGAGCGCTATCTAAAATCCGAAACACCAAAAGTCCTAGCATTTGGTACAGGCAGAGCTTTAAAAGCATGTATCGATGAGCTTCCTGCGATGCAATGCCACCACCATAAGTTAGTTTCCATGCTCGGTAATATGATGTCAGACGGCGCCGCCTCGGCATTTGATATTGTTGTGTCCATGGCTAATCGAGTTAACGCCAAGCATTACCCCATGCCTCTTCCTGTTATTGCATCGTCTGTGCAAGAGAAGAAAATGCTCCATAGCCTGCAGCCGGTAAAGAGTATCTTTCGTTTAATTGAACAAGCAGACGCAACTTTCGTCGGTGTGGGCCAGATTACGGACAGTTCCCCGTTGTTTGTAGATGGCTTTATCGACGATGACGAACTGGATGCCGTCATGACTGATGGTGCAAAAGGTGAGGTCATCAGTTGGCTGTATGACGACAATGGCAAGCTTCTTAAAAACGAAATAAATAAAAGAGTGGTGAGTGCCCCTTTAATAATAAACGCGAAAAAGCCGGTATATGGAATTGCCGCCGGAGAGGATAAAATTGTTGCTATCCATGCGGCGCTGAAAGGAAAACTGCTTAATTCTCTAATTACTAATGAATATACGGCCAAAGCCCTGCTTAATTTATCATCGCAATAGTCGTTTCGGGAGATCGAACTGCTGTGCCTTTAAGTGACTTAACTAAGCTTGGTTAACAACAGAGCTGGCGATCTAGCACTTTCGATCTTTATCTTAAAATTTATATCACATACCCGTATAGCGAGGGTGATACCTAGTAAATAGGAAGTCGTAAAATGCCTAGTAATAAAATTAATATTTTATTTTCCGACGTTAATGAAGAGCAATTACCCGTTGCAAACAACAAATTACATGGTTGGAAACATTTCGCTGGTTTATATGCTGGCGAACATGTTGCTGCGACGGAATTTGTGATTGGCGCGACCTTCGTTGCCTTAGGTGCCGCAACTAAAGATATTTTACTCGGTTTGTTAATTGGTAATTTGCTGGCGATGTGTTCGTGGTGGTTGTTGACCGCCCCAATTGCAGTAGAAACTCGATTGAGTTTATACAATTACTTGAACAAAATTGCCGGAAACTCGATGACCAAGCTTTATAACTGGGCGAACGTCGCTATTTTCTCGGTGATATCTGCGGCAATGATCACGGTGTCGTCCACTGCTGTTAGGTTTTTATTTAATATACCTGCACAGCTCAATTGGTATCCTAGTAGCTTTTGGTTTGTTCTTATTGTTATTGCCATGGGTTCAATTGTTGTGCTGGTTGCTATGTACGGATTCTCGACTGTGGCTGATTTTTCTAAGGTTTGTGCGCCATGGCTATTTGTTATTTTTATCGCGGGCTCATTCAATTTGTTCCCAGGCTTGTCTTTTCATGTGCTGGGCGATACAGCGATTACTAATTGGTCTGATTTTATTGCGATAGGTGACAGTTCTATATGGACCGGCTTTACCGGTAGTGGCGAGAAAGGGATTGGGCTGTTAGAAGTCATTGGTTTTGCCTGGGCGGCGAACTCGATTACCCATTTTGGTTTGATCGATATGGCGATATTTCGCTTTGCTAAGCGGAAGCGCTACGGCTTATTGTCTGGTGTTGGGATGTTTTTCGGGCATTATATTGCGTGGATTTCGGCAGGAATTATGGGCGCTGGCGCCGCTGTTCTTCTGAAAACTACGATTACCAGTTTGGATCCTGGCGATGTTGCTTATCACGCGCTGGGCTTAACAGGATTTGTCATTATCATTATCGCGGGCTGGACTACCGCTAATGCCAACTTGTATCGCGCTGGTTTGGCAGCGCAATCCATTTTTGTTAATCATTCCAGAGAAAAAACTACCGCAGTTGTTGGTGTTGTAACCGTTATTATCGCCTGCTTTCCCTTTGTATTCTCGCAGATGTTACCGCTGTTGACGTATGCAGGGCTCTTGGTTGTTCCTGTTGGTGGGATTGTGTTTGCTGAACACGTTTTGTTCCCAAAAATTGGCTTAACCAGATATTGGGCGAAATACCAGAATATTTCTCGAAGTGTACCCGCCATAGGCTCTTGGGCTTTGGCGCTAATGTTTGGTTTTGGATTGAATGCTCTCGACGTTATGTCTTTCTACTATTTGTTTATCCCAACGTGGATGTTCACGATTGTTACTTACACCTTGTTGGCTAAAAAATATGGTGCGGACAGGAATTACAGTGAAGAGATAGCAGCAGAAGCACTTGAGCAACAGCAAATAGTTGAGTTTCAAGATGCACAAGCTATTCATGATCAAGCTTTTGTGGTTGACACCAGTGTCGTAAGTAGAGTTCTCAATGCGGTATCCGTAATTTCATTGCTTATTATTGCTGGATTCGCCTGCCAGGTTATGTTCTTTAGTTCCAGTATGGAAATTTACAGAATTAACAAATCCCAGTTTGAGACTTATTGCTTTATTTTCACTATTGCCTATTTTGGCAGCGCCTACACTTCATTGCGCCGTCAAAAAAAGCTTAATGCTTAATGCTTGCAGCGATTTTTCAATGTGCCAAAGACAAAATATTTTTTAGTTATCAACTTATTTGTAGAGCGTAGAATATGAATACTGCACCGCACGAACAAGTGAATAAAGGATTCTTGAATTCGTCGATATTGGCGAGATTGCCTAGCCATATTGATGTTCCAACATATGATCGCAGCCAGCTTAAGGCGGGAATTGTTCATATTGGTGTGGGTGGTTTTCATCGCTCGCACCAAGCTGCATATCTTAACGAGCTATTGAAGTCACCGGGTTCAGAGCAGTGGGGAATATGTGGCGTCGGTTTGCTGGATTGTAATAGTGACTTGCGAGATATCCTCGTCAAACAAGATTACCTCTATTCTTTGGTGGTTCGTCATCCAAACGGGACAATTGACAATAAGATTATAGGGTCAATGATCGATTTTATTTTTGCACCGGAAGATAAGCAAAAAGTAATTGATAAATTAGCGCATAGTGATACCAAAATTGTCTCTTTAAGCATCACTGAAGGTGGTTATCATATCCATCCCGAGACCGGTGAGTTTGATTTTGATAATGACGATGTTCGCCATGATATTCAGAATCCAAATGACCCAAGAACAGCATTTGCTTATATCATTGCCGCCTTGAAAAAACGCATGGTCAGTGGCCTAGGCCCATTCACGGTACAGTCGTGTGACAATATTCAACATAATGGGGCGATCACGCGGAAAATGATAACGGCGTTGGCTGAGCGGCTAGATCCTAGCTTAAGTCAATGGATAGAAGAAAACGTCTCTTTTCCGAATGCGATGGTGGATCGCATTACACCAGTAACAAGCAAGTTAGATATTGCTTACGTAGAAAACACCTTTCAGGTAATTGATCAATGGCCAATTACCTGCGAATCATTTTCGCAATGGGTCATTGAGGATGATTTTTGCTGCGGCCGTCCGAATTGGGACCTAGTCGGGGCTCAGTTTGTAAGTGATGTTACGCCATTTGAGAAAATGAAAATCCGGCTACTGAATGCTGGGCATTCTGTCCTTGGTTTGCTTGGCTCTATTTATGGCTATGAAACGATAGACGAAACGGTGTCTGATGTGTGTTTCGCTCAGTACTTACGTGCGTTTATGGATCTAGAAGTAACGCCTTTGCTGGATGATCTAGATGGAATCGATTTAGATGGTTACAAAGACACTCTTATTGAGCGCTTTGCGAACCCAAATATTAAAGATAGTCTGGTTCGTATTTGCTCTGAGAGCTCCGCTAAGCTACCCAAGTTTTTGCTGTCTTCTATTTTCGAAAATATAGACAAGGGGCGAGATTCATCTCTCGCGATTTTAGTCATAGCGGCTTGGTGTTTTTACAGCGATAAAGCGCTTAATCAAGCCCAGCTAGCGATTACTATTCAAGATGCAATGGCTGTAGAGCTGGCTGCGTACGCGCAAAAAACCGCTGAAGATAAGCTTTCATTTTTGAGAAATCGTCATTTTTTTGGAAATCTAGTTGAGAATAGCGAGTTTACTCTTAATTATACGAAAGCAATTGATTCCTTGTATTCCCCCTCGAGTGACATACGAGAAATTATGAATCGTGTTCTCTCGGAAAAACACAGAATTGTAGCTGAAGAGGTGAGCTGATGGCAGGTTTAATTGTTGACAGAAAATCATCTGAAGCGCTTGTAGTAAGTTGTTTTGGTGAGGTGCTTTGGGACTATTTTGATAGTGGCAAACGCTTAGGTGGTGCGCCTCTCAATGTTTGCCTGCGCTTACAATCGTTGGGAGTAGAGGCACATATATTAAGCGCAGTTGGTAGCGATGCGTTGGGCAATGAGTTGTTAAGCGATATAAAAGAACGCGGCTTAGATTCTGACTTAGTAGTAGTTAATCCGAATAAAAAAACAAGTACTGTTGAGGTTATTCTCGATAAGGGTGGGTCGGCAACGTACGAGATTGCTACAGATACTGCTTGGGATAATATTGAACTAACACCTAAGATTGCTGAGCGTGTTGAGTCGTCAGATATATTTGTTTTTGGAAGTTTGGTCGCGCGCAGCGAGGTTTCCCTCAATACCTTGCGGCAGTTAGTCAAATGTTCTGTTTACAAAGTTTTTGACGTTAACCTGCGAAAACCACACTATGCGCTTGATACTCTAGTAGAGCTGATGAACGTAGCCGATTTTATAAAACTTAATGATGATGAGTTATTTGAAATTGCGGGTGCAATGGGATCGAAATTTAATTCCTTGGAACAGAATATTGAATTTATAGGGAATAAAACTAATACCTCTAATATATGCGTCACTAAGGGCCGACACGGCGCCCTGCTTAAAGTAGGTGACAAAACCTACTACAACTCCGGTTTTTTGATTAATGTAGCGGATACCGTTGGCGCGGGAGATTCTTTTCTAGCCTCGTTGATTTATCAGTTAAGTGTTAGCAAAGATGCGCAATATGCTGTTGATTTTGCATGTGCGGTTGGTGCGTTGGTAGCGCAGAATCATGGAGCAACGCCCAAAATTTCAATTCACGAAATTCAGAAATTTATGAATCCTGCATAGATAGAGATGCTGAGAACGCTAACTAATAATAAGCATCCGTATCTAGATTTAATATTATAGGAAATTACCCATATGTCGGTTTCGTTAGTTAATAGGGCGTTTTTACCGGTGCTCCAGCAGGATTTCTCGCGGCTGGAATCGATACATATGCGCGATTTATTCGCGCAAGATCCGCGGCGGGTTGAGCGCTATTCCCTTGCTGCGGCAAATCTCTTTCTTGACTATTCAAAAAATCGCATTGATGACGAGGCCTTAGATCATCTTTTTGAACTGGCGGCGGCTTCGGAGCTGGGTGCGGCGCGAGAGGCGATGTTTACGGGTCAGGCTATTAACAACACTGAAGACCGAGCGGTTTTGCACACAGCTTTGCGTTATAACGGTCCGGATTCGATTGTGGCAGAGGGCGTCAATGTTATGCCAGCGATACGCGAGCAGCGGCAGCGCCTTGCTGATTGCGCTGCCGCGGTGCGCAATGGCCAGTGGCTGGGTGCCACCGGCGAGGTGATTCGTGACGTTGTTAATATCGGCATCGGTGGCTCGGACCTTGGCCCTGCGATGGTGACGCAAGCGCTAGCGCCTTATGGTCGCAGTGGCCCTAAAATGCACTTTGTATCTAATGTTGATCCGGTGCTGATTTGCGATATTTTGTCTGATTTAAACCCTGCCACTACTTTGTTCATTGTCGCGTCGAAGACCTTCACAACCCAAGAGACCTTGGCTAATGCGGGACTGGCAAAACGGTGGTTGGCTGCGGGGTTAGATTTGGCTGTGGACGATAATAGTTTACAGCAGCATATGCTTGCCGTTACTGCACGCCCGAGCGCCGCTATAGCGCTTGGCTATCTGGACGCGAACATATTCTGTTTTTGGGATTGGGTGGGCGGGCGCTATTCACTGTGGTCTGCAGTGGGGCTGCCAATCGCAATCGCAATTGGCCCTGAGGGGTTTGACGAGTTGTTGGCAGGTGCTGAGGAAATGGATGAGCACTTCCGGTCGGCACCACTGAAAGAGAATATGCCGCTCGTTCTGGCCGTACTGGGTATTTGGTACCGTCAATTTTTTAACTCGCAAAGCTATGCTGTGCTGCCGTATAGCCAGCGTTTAGCGCGCTTACCTGCCTATTTGCAGCAATTGGATATGGAGAGTAACGGTAAGTCGATTCAAAAAGATGGTGCTCCGGCGAGCTGGGCAACGGGATCGGTGATCTGGGGTGAGCCGGGCACGAATGGGCAGCACGCTTTCTACCAATTAATCCATCAAGGCCAAGATCTCATTCCCTGTGATTTTCTTGTTCCGACTTCGCACGAGGCGCCAGAACATGCCGAGCAACACCAAATACTTGTCGCTAATGCAGTGGCACAAGCCGAGGCTTTGATGTGCGGTAAATCAGCGGAGCAGCTTCGAGCGGAACTTGCCGAGTGCTCGCTGGCGCCAGATAAGCTCGATTTACTTGTAGCGCATAAGACAATGCCGGGTAACCGGCCTAGCAATTGCTTGTTAATACCTGAGCTGAGTCCAAAAGTACTTGGCAGCCTAATCGCGCTTTATGAGCATAAGGTATTTTGCCAAGGTGTTATTTGGGGCCTTAACTCCTTTGATCAATGGGGTGTAGAGTTAGGCAAACAGTTGGCATCGCGGATATGTAGGGAGATGTGCGGTGAGGATTCAGTTGGCGCGCGGCATGACCCCTCTACTGAAGCCCTCTTGGCGCGCCTGTCTGCGGAGGTGTGTTAATTCAGTATGCTAGTTACACAAGCTTTTGTGTAATAAAATTACATTTAAATATTATTTAGTGGTTTTTTGTGTATATTGGTTAATTTAGTTAATTAAAATTTGATCCAGTGTAGCCTTGCCATATGACGATGGAAGGCTGACCCAGTGAGGATAAATAGCGTGCTTAACGAAGTTATCAACAAGGTCACCCAAGCGGTAATCGAGCGCAGTGCAGCAAGTCGGCAAGCGTATCTTGAAAAAATTCGTCGCGCCCATCGCCCTGGGGTGTCGCGAGGGCATTTATCCTGCGGTAATTTAGCGCACGGTTTTGCCGCTTCAGATGCTCACGACAAGTCTGCACTGGCGATAGATCGCGCGGCGAACTTTGCCATTGTCTCTTCTTATAACGATATGTTGTCGGCCCACCAGCCGTTTCAGGATTACCCCGCGCAAATTAAAGCGGCGGCTCGCGAGTTGGGCGCCGTAGCTCAGTTCGCTGGTGGTGTGCCGGCGATGTGCGACGGCGTGACCCAGGGGCGTGAGGGCATGGAACTGTCGCTCTTTAGTCGCGACAATATTGCGATGGCGGCTGGCGTTGCGCTTTCTCACGATATGTTTGATGGCGTTTTATGTCTTGGTGTGTGCGACAAGATTGTACCGGGCTTGGCAATTGGTGCGCTGGCCTTTGGGCATTTGCCCTGTTTGTTTGTACCCGCAGGGCCGATGGAGTCGGGGCTGCCCAACGCCGAGAAAAGCCGTATTCGCCAGCTTTACGCCGAAGGCAAGGTAGGGCGAGCGGAATTGCTCAAGGCGGAAAGTGAGTCTTATCACAGCGCCGGTACCTGCACTTTTTACGGCACTGCAAATAGCAACCAAATGCTGATGGAAATTATGGGTATGCAGTTGCCCGGCAGTTCGTTTATTAATCCGGGCACGCCGATGCGCGAAGCAATGACCAAAGCCGCGGTTGCTACGCTGAATACATTGTCGCCGCTATCGCCGGAGTTTTTGCCGCTCGGTGAGATGATTAATGAAAAGAGCATTATCAACGGCATTATTGGCTTGTTGGCAACCGGTGGTTCTACGAATCACACCATCCACCTCGTCGCCATTGCCCGCGCAGCTGGGGTAATTATTAATTGGCAAGACATGGCCGAGCTGTCGGAAGTGGTGCCCTTGTTGTGCCGGATTTACCCTAATGGCTTAGCCGATGTAAATCATTTTCAGGCTGCCGGCGGCATGCCGCTATTAATTAAAGAATTGCTGGATAACGGGCTGCTTCATAACGATGTGAGCACGGTCGCTGGTGCAGGTGGCATGCGGCGTTATTGCAAAGAGCCCTTTTTAGATCAGGATGGCAGTTTAGTGTGGCGCGATGGGCCGACAGTCAGTTTGGACGCAGAGATTATCGCCACAGTCAAAAAGCCCTTTAGCAAAGAAGGGGGCTTGCGCTTGTTGCAGGGCAACCTTGGACGCTCGGTGATTAAAACCTCGGCAGTCAAGCCTGAGTATCGCGTGTTAACGGCGCCTGCGGTTATTTTTAATGACCAAGATGAAATGAAGGCCCGCTTTGATTCTGGTGATCTTAATCGCGATTTTATTGCCGTGGTGCGTTTTCAAGGACCCAAGGCGAATGGTATGCCTGAACTTCACAAATTAACGCCATTGCTTGGTGTGTTGCAGGACCGTGGCTACAAAGTTGCTCTAGTAACGGACGGTCGTATGTCTGGGGCGTCGGGCAAGGTGCCTGCGGCAATTCATTTAAGCCCAGAGGCCCTTGATGGTGGCCCAATAGCGCGGTTGCGTGACGGCGATATGATCGAGTTCGACGCCGAGCGCAGTGTCTTGCGGGTACTTGACGAATCTGTGTTCGAGCGGCCAGTAGCGATTTACGCCGGTGGCCATCAAGAGGGCATGGGGCGCGAGTTATTCTCTTGTTTTAGAAAGTTAGTGAGTGATGCCGAACACGGTGCGTCGGTAATGGATATGTAGTTGCCCACGGTTGCTAGGAAGCCTTCGGCTATGCGCCCTTGTTGGTGACTGACCTCGTAAATAATTAGGAAATGGTATGACAGAGCCCTTTGATATTGTCATTTTTGGTGGTGCTGGCGATCTCTCGTTTCGTAAGCTTATTCCCGCGCTGTATCGCAGTTATTGCGAGGACAAATTGCCCGCTAGCTCAAGGGTGATTGCCTGTTGCCGAAATGCGCAAGAACAGTCGGCATACCTGCAGAACGCTGATGAGGCCCTGCAGGAGTACTTAGCTGAAGGCGAGTACAGAACAGAGGCGGCGCAAGCGTTTATTGAACATGTGTATCCGGTAGAGCTTGATATTACTGAGTCGGGTGCTTTTTGGCAGACAATGGCCGAGCTATTAAACGAATATCGCCAGCGGGTGCGGGTGTATTACTTAGCCATTCCGCCCGCTATTTTTGGCGTTTGCTGCCAGAACCTTGCTAAGTATGACTTAGTCGATGAGCGTAGCCGTGTGGTGGTGGAGAAGCCTCTGGGCTATAACGCGGATACAGCCAATGCGATAAATGAGGAGATTGCCCGTTATTTTGATGAATCGGCTATCTACCGCATCGATCATTACCTAGGCAAAGAAACCGTTCAAAACTTAATGGCGTTGCGCTTTACCAATGTTATTTTTGAACAATTGTGGGATGCCAAATCCATTGACCACGTTCAAATTAGTATCTCTGAAACCGTTGGCTTGGAAGGGCGCGCCGGCTTTTACAATGAAGCCGGTGCGCTGCGCGATATGGTGCAAAACCATCTGCTTCAGTTATTGTGTTTGGTGGCTATGGAATCGCCCCACAAGATGAAAGCCAGCAGTATCCGCGCTGAAAAAGTAAAAGTATTAGAGTCTTTGCGACCAATGCGCGGTGACGACGTAAAACGGCATACCGTGCGGGGCCAATACGTTGCCGGCAACCATAAAGGCAAATTGGTGCCCGGCTATCTTGAAGAGTTGGCCGAGGCGCAGAGCAATACCGAAACCTTTGTGGCCCTGCGCGCCTATGTCGACAATTGGCGCTGGGCGCGGGTGCCATTTTACCTGCGTACCGGCAAACGCATGAAGCAGCGTTGTGCCGAGATTGTTATTCAATACAAAGAGGTTTCTCATCGCGTTTACGATCGTGATGCGGGTGCCTTGGCGCCCAACCGCTTAGTCATTAGATTGCAGCCAGAAGAAAGTATTCAGCTCACTATGATGGCCAAAGATCTCGACACCTTGGATATGCGTCTGCAGCCCGCCACCCTCAATCTTAATTTTTCCGACACCTACAAAAAGTTTAAAAGCGACGCCTATAAGCGCTTGATTCTCGATGCGGTGTCGGCCAATCCGAGCTTGTTTATTCATCGCGATGAAGTGGCCCATGCCTGGGCTTGGATAGATCCAATTATTGATGCCTGGCAATCGGATGCTCAGGATCCTCATTTGTATAGGGCTGGAACGTGGGGGCCAGAGGAATCTGACGAGCTGCTCGCCGAAGATGGTTTTAAATGGTTTAACGCTGGAGAGCAGCATTAATGGCGGCGGTCGAGTATTGCTTTGACGAGCGACAGTCCTTAGTGACAGCCCTGGTGGATCACATAAGTGAGCTGCTTAATAAGGCGATTACCGAGCGAGGCTCAGCAAGTTTTTTGGTGTCGGGTGGAAGTAGTCCACAAGCGGTTTATGAAGCACTTGCGGAGCGTCAGCTCGATTGGTCTAAGGTCGTAGTGGCGCTTGTCGATGAGCGTTGGGTGACGCAAGAGCACGCTGCGAGCAATGAGGCGTTTATCCGCCGGTCCTTGTTGCAGAGCCGCGCTGCCGCAGCGAGGTTTATTGGTATGAAAACGGCGGCTCACTCAGCTGAAGCAGGCTTACAAGACTGCGAAACGCGGTTTGCTGCGCTACCGCCTAAGGCTGATGTGTGCCTGTTAGGAATGGGCAGTGACGGTCACACCGCATCGCTATTTCCCTACGGCGCAGGGCTGGCTCATGCAATGTCGTCAGGCGATGCGCGTTGCGCGGTAATACACGCGCAGCAGAGTGAAGTGACTGGCGCCCACACTGAGCGTATGAGCTTAACGTTGCCCTATTTGTCGGCGGCTCGGCAGCGAATTTTGCTTATTACGGGCAGTGAAAAATATGAGGTGTATTGCGCAGCAAAGGCCAGCAGCGACTTTATGTCGACACCGGTCAGCGCAGTGTTAAATACCGATGTGGATGTGTATTGGGCCCCGTAATTATCTTTTTTTATTTTGAATAGTGGAATTTAAAAATGCGCAACTTAGATGAAATTATGGATCTGTGCCCAGTCATTCCGGTTATTGTTATTGATCGTGCAGAGGACGCAGTGCCACTGGCAACTGCGCTTTACAACGGCGGCCTTAAAGTACTTGAGATTACTTTGCGAACAGAGTTTGGTTTGGCGGCCATTAGTGCTATTCGCAAGGCATTACCTGAGGCAGTGGTTGGTGCCGGTACGGTAGTTACCGCTGAAGACGTGCGCAATGCCAAGGCGGCAGGTGCGGAATTTTTAGTAAGTCCGGGCTGTACATTGACGCTGCTTGCAGCCGCTCGCGCCGAAGGTATTCCCTTGTTGCCAGGGGTGAATAGTCCGAGCGAGGCAATGTTATTGCTCGAACAGGGCCAGCGCCACCTAAAATTTTTCCCGGCTGAGGCTGCGGGCGGGGTGCCCATGTTGAAGTCGATATTAGGGCCATTGCCACAATTGCGCTTTTGTCCAACGGGCGGCATAAATCCCGATAACGCGATGGAATATCTTAGCTTGGCCAATGTTGCCTGTGTTGGCGGTACCTGGATGCTGGATAAAGCGGCGATAGCGGCGGGCGATTGGGCAGAAATAGAACGCCTGTCACGCATGGCTGCGGGACTGGCGGCGTAATGGATTTAGGGCTTACTGTTTTTTGAGGTTTTGCGCTCAGCGCTTGCCTTACGCTTGGTAGTATCGAGGCTGTGTTTCACTTTTGTTAGTTGGGCTTCGGCGGCGGGACCCTGAGCGAGGGCTAAGGCCGTTGCTATTATATCGATGATGGTTAAGATAATAATTCGAGTGGTCATCGGTACGTAAATGGTAGTGTCTTCCAGCTCGTCACCAGAGGTAATGGTGATATCGGCCAGTTTGGCTAATGGCGAATCGGGATTAGTAATCGTGATCAGGGTCACTTGGCTTTGTTTCGCCAATTCGGCTATTTCAATCATAGCGTTGGTGCGGCCGGTTACTGAGAATATTAAAAAACAGTCTTTTGACGAAGCGCCAGCGGCGGCCATTCGCATCATTAGATGGTCGTCGTAGGCTACGGTGGGAATCCCAAGACGAAATAGTTTATGTTGCGCATCTTTGGCGATGGCGGCGGCTCCGCCCATGCCTGCAATAATAATTTGCCGCGCACCGCTCATGGCTTTAACCGCGGCATCTATCGATTGGGTGTCGAGGTGACTGCGCAAATATTCAAGTGCCGCTTGATTGGCGTTAATGCGTTTTTCGATAATGGTATGGGCTGTATCGCCTTTTGATACCGCTTCACTAATAAAGCTGGCGCGGTGGGCTAGGGCTTTAGCAAGTTGTACTTTAAGTTCCGGAAAGCTGTTGCAGCTCACGCTGCGGCAAAAGCGCGACACCATAGGGTCACTGACTCCCGCACGGCTAGCAAGCTCGGCGGTTGCCATATTCATCGCCTCTTCTGGCGCCGCCAAAATTTCATCTGCGACCTTGGCCTCGGCTTTACTGAGCTGATCACGCTGAACTTTGATTAAATGCAGAATGTTCATTATCTAAATTCCGGTGTTTGGCGGTGATCGACCGCGAAGATAAATATGCAAGGGGCGCAGCATTACCTGAAACACTAATGTTTTCAACAAACTGGTGATCTTATCCAAAGACTTCGAGATGCCTATACTGTAATTGGTGTAATTTTATTACATTAAAATGTTTTAATTGTCTTTTTTTGGTGGTATATTGTAATTAAATAACATTAACGCGTTAGGTAAAGGTATTGGCTATGAAGATCCGCGCTGCAATAAATGGTTATGGCCGTATAGGTAGAAACATTCTTCGTGCTCTCTATGAGTCTGGCTATAGCGATTCTGTAGAGCTAGTGGCAATTAACGATCTCGCCGACAACACCACAAATGCTCATCTAACACGCTACGATTCTGTGCACGGGCGCTTCAATGGGAAGGTCGAGACGGCCGACGGCGCCTTAATGGTGAACGGTGATCGAATCCTTACCTTTGCTGAGCGCGATCCCGCGAAATTGCCGTGGGACGATCTGGCCATTGATGTGGTTTTTGAATGTACCGGCTTGTTTACGTCTCGGGACAAAGCCGCTGCACATATCCGTGCTGGGGCACGCAAAGTTATTGTATCGGCGCCCGCCAGCGACGTGGATGCAACCGTTGTCTACGGCGTAAACGACCAGGTGTTAAATGCGCGCAGCGAGGTGATCTCTAACGCATCATGTACAACAAATTGCCTCGCACCTATTGCCAAAGTGCTTAACGACGGCCTTGGTATTGAACAGGGCTCCATGACCACTATTCACGCCTTTACCAATGACCAAAACTTACATGATGTTTACCACGCCGATCTTTATCGGGCGCGTGCGGCAGGGCAGTCGATGATTCCATCTAAGACTGGCGCTGCGCAGGCGGTTGGCTTAGTACTTCCTGAGCTGGCCGGTAAGCTGGACGGCATGGCGGTGCGGGTGCCAACGATTAATGTTTCCCTGGTTGATTTTAATTTTTTGGCGAGTCGAGACACCTCTATTGAGGAGGTGAACAGTCTGATCAAGGCGGCGGCCGACGGCCTGATGTCGGGTATTTTGGTTTACAACGACGAGCCGTTGGTATCGATTGATTTTAATCATCAGCCAGCATCGTCCATATTTGATTCATTGCAAACCCGCGTAAATGGCCGAATGGTTAAGGTGATGGCGTGGTATGACAATGAGTGGGGTTTCTCAAATCGAATGCTGGATAACTGCTTAGCGTTGATGGCGGTGGCAAAACCTGCAGTAAACAGTAGAGGAAGTCACGCCGCATGATTCGCCGCACCAAGATTGTTGCCACCCTAGGCCCAGCTACCGACGGCGAAGGCGTGCTAGAAAAGCTAATACTTGCTGGTGCCAATGTGGTTCGGCTTAATTTTTCCCACGGCTGCCCAGCCGACCACCGCCGTCGCGCCGAAGAGGTTAGGGCGCTGGCAAAACAGCATCGTCGGAGTGTCGCTGTGCTGGGTGATTTACAGGGCCCTAAAGTCCGGATATCGCGTTTTTCTGCAGGATCAGTAACGCTTGAAAACGGTCAAATTTTTACGCTGGATGCGAGCCTGCCGAGTGACGGTGGCAGCATTGATGGCGTAGGTCTTGATTACACTAGCTTGCCTGATGAAGTTGTAATTGGTGACAGGCTACTGTTGGACGACGGTCGCATAGTGCTGGAGGTAGAGCGAAAATTAGGATCTAAAATTATTACACAGGTCATCGTGGGCGGCAGTCTTTCGAACAACAAAGGCATTAATTTGGAAGGTGGCGGTCTAGCGGCCAGCGCGCTGACTGAAAAGGATTTTGCCGATATTTTGCTCGCGGCCGAGATCGACGTGGACTATCTCGCCGTATCGTTCGTGCGTAGTCCAGACGACTTGCACCGCGCCCGCAAAGCACTTGTTGATGCTGGCGGCAAAGCCGGCATTGTAAGCAAGATTGAGCGGGCTGAAGCCGTGGCCGATCTCGACCTACTGGACGATATTATTCGCGCCTCAGATGTGGTGATGGTTGCTCGTGGCGACCTTGGTGTTGAAATTGGCGACGCTGCCTTGATTGGTGTGCAGAAGTATTTGATCAAGCGCAGTCGCGCATTACAGAAAGTGGTAATCACCGCGACGCAAATGATGGAGAGTATGATCGACAGCCCGCTGCCGACCCGTGCCGAAGTATTTGATGTGGCTAACGCTGTTTTAGATGGTACCGACGCGGTGATGCTCTCCGGCGAGACTGCGGCCGGGCGCTTCCCTGTTGAGGCGGTCGCGGCGATGGATCGGGTTATCCTTGGCGCAGAAAAACACCCGGAATCGCGGGTGTCGTCGCACCGCTTGCATGAAAACTTTGTTGCGGCCGATGAGTCCGTTGCCATGGGGGCGATGTATATTGCCAACCATATGCAAGGCGTGACCGCGATTATCAGCTTAACGGAAACCGGAAATACACCGCTGCTAATGACCCGTATTTTTTCCGATATACCGGTATTTGCGTTTACACCGAACGCGAAAACCGAAAGCCGCGTTGCTCTGTATCGCAACGTTATACCAATAAGCTACCAAGTTGCCGATGTTCCCGCAGACAAAATAAACGAGAGTGTGGTTTCCGAACTGCTGCGTCGCGGCTTGGTTGCAGAAAGGGATTGGGTGATTCTCTCGAAAGGGGATTACAACAACGTTCATGGTGGCACTAACACCATTAAGATTGTCAATGTGGGTGACCGCTTGGGCTAGGGAGGTCCATTGCTGTCTGTCAGGTCTGTTGTCCCGCATTACTTTTCGCGCCTATGGCGCGTTTTTTTTCTCAAGATTTCCGTAATTTCTCTCGGTCAATGGAGTTATATCAGCACAAAAATAACACTATTTGTCGATTATCTACTCTGCTAAAAATTACGCATTTCTAGTCGGTATAATTATGAAGCTTGTAAATAACGACTATGTAGGCCTTTTTTTGAACACTAATAATTAGAGGGAATTGATTTTCAGTTCAGGCAAGTGGAGATGAAGCGCCGAACTTCGGTTGCGACCAGACTGTCGCACGGTTAGATCGTACAGGGCTAGCTAAGCGTAAGTGTTTGACTTATATGTGAAAAATATTTCATCTGGCTTTTTTGCCGGAAATTTGCCAGAAATTTGGCTGCGGTCAAACTGTGACCAATCGATTTCCATAAGGACAAAATTTGACCTTTTGGGTCCATCTTTGCCAGTAATTTCTCCTAATTGGCCGAAAAACCTAATAAAAAGCCCCTAGTGGCCAATGTTTCAATAAGCTATTACTCACAGAATCTGCGATGAGAAATATTCAATGAGCAGTTTTTAGAGTGATATCATCGTAACTTGAGCTGGGTAGGCTATCTTAAACAGTAGCCGAACTTACATAACAAAAAATCTGCCCGAGTTTATGTCTAGGGCTATGCTCTTACTTCCTTCTAGAATAATGAGGACCACAATGAAAAAAAGAATTAGTGCCTTATCATCCCTGCTGCCGTTGGGCTTGCTTGGTAGCCTCGCACATGCCGCGCCAATGCTCGAAGAAGTGGTGGTTACGGCTCAGCTGCGTGCGCAAAGCCTGCAGGACGTGCCGGTTTCCGTTAGCGCCATCGGTGGCGAGAAAATGATGGAGGCGGGCATTGCTAAGATTGAAGACTTGCAGGCTTATGTACCCAACTTCACCATGTCGGAATCCGGCATTGGCACTGATATTTATATTCGCGGTATCGGCTCAGGTGAAAACCAAGGTTTTGAGCAATCGGTGGGTATGTATGTTGATGGTATTGCCTATGGCCGCGCTCAGCTGGCGCGTGCACCCTTCCTCGATTTGTCTCGAGTAGAAGTTCTGCGCGGCCCGCAGAACATCCTGTTGGGCAAAAATAGTATTGCTGGCGCGATCAGTATCCAAACGGCTAACCCAAGCGAATACGCTGAAGGCAATGTTCAGGTCACTTATGAGCCTGAACAGAACGAGCGTATTATCGATTTGGTGGTCAGCGGCCCGATCAATGATCGCTTGGGTTACCGCTTTGCCGTGCGCAAGCGCGAGCTAGACGGCTTTATGGAAAACCTGGTGCTGGATCGCGACGAAGCGCAGCGCGCAGAAGAAACCTTCCGTATTAAACTCAGCTGGGATGTCAGCGACAGTGTGACGGCCAAATTTAAAATCGAGGCGGGCAGCTTTGATGTGGTCGGTCGCAACTCTGAAATTATTACCAATTACGCGTCTAACTCCGATGTTTTCTTGTTCCAAGGCCGCACCTACGGTGAGATCATGGATCGCACAACATTCCCAGACGCCGGTGGCTTAGCGGCATTGACTGGCGTGCTGCCAGCGCCGGTGTTAAGTTTTCTACAGCTTCAGCCCAGCGGCTCGATTATCGATATCGACTCCGATGAGGGCGTACTGAACAATACCGCTGATCGCAAACGCCACAGCAACGGCGACTACAGCAATAACGACACCTATAACCTTACAGCCAATGTCGACTGGTATCGCGACGATCACCAGTTCACCTCGATCACCGGCATCATGGGTTATGAGTACGATGAAGACTGCGACTGCGACTTCACTGGCGCGCCGCTATTCCAAGTTGAATTTCAAGAAGAGTATCAGCAGTTCAGCCAAGAATTCCGCTGGATTTCCCCAGCCGGTGGAACTTTTGAGTATATTGCGGGTGCCTATTTTCAATACAGCGAACTCGACTTTTTTGACTCGTTATACTTGCCCTCTGACATTATTCCACAACTGGTTAACGCCGCTGACCTGCTCGAAGGTGGCGCCCGTGGTGATGCTGATCCCGGTGCTGACGGCTCCAGTGGCTTTGAACTGCTAGGTATTGGTGACGCCGGTAACGCGCTCCGCGGCATCCGTACACCGCGTGACTTCAACAGCGAATCAACCATCGCCTCAACCTTTATGCAGGCAACTTGGAATATGGCGGACACCTTGCGCCTAACCCTCGGTGGTCGCCTGACTTGGGAAAATAAAGAAGGTGCGCGTAAACTCGAATTTGGCTTGGACGATGGGACAATTCAGCCACTGGGTGAAGTCGACACCGCCGCTGCGGTCAGTTTTGCCGCCGAGCGTCACGACCTGAAAGGTGAGCGCGAAGAAGTGCAGTTCGCACCGCTGATCAACTTGCAGTGGGATGCCACTGATAACTTAATGAGCTACTTCTCCGCCAGCCGTGGTTACAAGTCAGGCGGTTTTGACGCGCGCTCCAATGCGTCGCCTAGCGCCGACCCTACGCCGATTAACCCCAATGCGCCTACAGGTACTAATCAGCAAGTGTTGATTGGTAGCTTTGAGTTTGAGGAAGAGGAGGCGCTTAGCTTTGAGTTGGGGGTCAAAACCACCCTTCTCGAAGGCGCTGCCGAGCTGAATGCGGCGTTGTTCCGCACCGAGTTCGATAACCTGCAGGTCAGTGTCTTCGACGGTACATTGGGTTTTAATGTGGGCAATGCGGCCAGCGCGGTTTCTCAGGGTATTGAACTGGATGGCCGTATGGCTCTGACCGAAAACCTGATATTGGCCGGCGGCCTGGCTTTCCTTGACTTCGAGTTTCAGGACCACCAGCTTGGCACCTGTATTCAGGATCAAACGCCTGACAATGCCAATGGCATAAACTGCGACTACAGTGGCAAGACTAATCAATACGTTGCTGACTATTCTGGTAATTTGATGTTGGCCTACGAGCGCCCGCTCGGTAACGCACTTATGCTACGCGCCAATATTGATGTGATCTTTACCGACGACTACCACCCCTCGCCGAATTTGGATGATCGCATCAAGCAGGATGCCTATCAAACCTTCAATGGTCGACTTGCCCTGTCGTCAATAGACGGCGAGTGGGAGGTGGCACTGTTGGCTAAAAATCTTAGCGATGAGTTGGTCGTGCTTTACGGCGTTGATGCGCCGACCGCGAAAACCATCACCGGGGCGACCACCCATCACGGCTTGGTTAATAATCCACGTACTTTTGCGCTGCAAGCCAGCTACCGCTGGTAACCCTGTGGCCCTCTCCGGTGGTGGCTCGTCGCTGCACCGGGGTAGGTAAAAAATAGTGCCTTGACGGTAACTGCATCGAAACTGGTTTTTATATACCTGAAATATGGCTCTACCCCACTAGAGTCATACAGTAGAGGAACCTGGCGTAGCCGATGACGCGATTTTTTCATCTAGGAATCTAGGTTGAGCTTGAGGCCTATCAAAGAAATCTCGCCATTTTTCATTTCCTTAACAGTCAGTTTAAGCTGTGGGAAGGTCAGTGCGTCACCAACCACGGGGCGTCCCCTAAACTTGCGTTTAATGTGCTCGCCTACGGTGAGGTGTTTTAATTCATCGGGTATGTCAAAGGTATATAGGAGCGCCAGATCGCCTAATTTGCTGTTTGGTCGAATTGTGAAATCCCCGAAATAGCTGGACGATTGTTTTGATGACATGCGCGAGAGGGCCGGTGAGAATAAATCGGCTAGTTTTTCGGCCATGCCGGTAGTGGCAACGATGACGACTTGATCGCTTTCCTGAAGCGTGTTTTCTTCGTTTGAGTTAAGCGGGATTTCATCGCGGATGAGCGCAACAACCTGAGCGCTAACAGGTAGCACCAGCTGATAGATTGATTTGCCAATGACACTGCTTCCGGCAACCACCTGATACACCACAAGG
>NZ_CP014544.1:300000-472500 GCF_001586255.1 Zhongshania aliphaticivorans | reverse complement strand
CCGCATTGCGCCCCAAAGCGTCTTTTATCTGCTTACCCGCCCCCATACCGATGTCAGCCAACAACTGAGTAAGCGGCCGATCAAGCAGCTCACTCCTATCTAGCATAGAGGTGGGCAAGCCATCTAATTGCAATTGCGCAAGGTCGCTTGCCGACAATTCGGCTAAATCACCAGAAAACAGCGCTTCAGTTATACGCTGCGCGCCAGCCAACTCCTCATCGCCATGTATTAGGCTCGTCATTTGCTCAGCGAGAATCCGCTGCGCACCTGGGCGACCCGCCTCTCTATCAGCCTGCTCTATCGCGTCGATCTCAACCAACGACAAAAACGTGAAGTAACGCAGGAATTTATATACATCGGCATCTGCAGTCCCCAACCAAAACTGGTAAAAGGCATAAGGAGAGGTTTTGGCTGGGTCAAGCCATACGGTGCCCGACTCCGTTTTACCAAATTTGGTGCCGTCAGACTTAGTCACTAAAGGCATGGTTAAACCATGAACCGCAACGCCGTGCTGACGACGAGTGAGATCTACCCCAGCAATAATATTGCCCCACTGATCCGAGCCACCCAGCTGCAGGGTGCAGCCATTACGTTTATACAGCTCGGAAAAATCCATGCCCTGCAATAAAGAGTAGCTGAACTCTGTAAAGGAGATCCCAGAACCCTCTCTATTAAGGCGCTGCTTAACCGACTCTTTGGCGATCATATTATTTATGGTGAAGTGCTTACCGATATCCCGCAAAAACTCCAGCGCCGACATTTGACCAAACCAGTCTAGGTTATTGACCACTTCTGCGGCATTCTCGCCACTATCAAAATCAATAAAACGCGACACCTGTCCTTTTAGTCTACCCGCCCAATTAGCGACGATATCAGGCGTATTCAATTGGCGTTCCTGAGCCTTAAAGCTTGGATCACCAATCAAACCGGTAGCACCGCCCACCAAGGCAATAGGCTTATGCCCTGCCTGCTGAAAACGTCGCAGCGCCAACAAAGGCACCAAGTGACCGATATGAAGACTGTCTGCTGTTGGATCAAAGCCACAATAGAGGGTGCGCATCTCACTGGACAAATACTCTGACAGACCATTTTCGCCCGTCATTTGCGCGACCAAACCGCGCGCTTCTAATTCCGTGAGCAATTCTGCATTTACCGCTGTCATACCGTCGACCTTTCATCAAAGGGAAAGCGCAAGCAACCTCTATATACGGCGCTTGCGATACCAAGAAACTGATTGAGAAGGCGGCAAGATACAACAACCAAACTGAAATGCAAACCGAGAAAAGCTGACATGCCGCCGCCCACAAGCTAGAATCTACTTTAACTTTCGGTTAATACGAACTTTAGCAGCCCTGTACATTTGTTATACTGAGCAAAAAATCACCAGCAAGGTATGAAGTAGCGAAACTATGCAGAACTGGATTACCAAACGGCATGCCATGCGCAAATCACCCGCTGGCAAGTTTCCCCGCCGCCATTTAGCACTGGCAGCATCGACGCTTATTGCCCTAGGGTTAGCACTACTCTTATTGCCGGGCGAAAATGCCGAGGCCAAGCGCACAGCAATCCCCCTCGACTTGGAACTCACACCCAGCAGAGTCAGCACTGCACCTGAAGTAGCGCCGGTTGTGGCAGAGCAAGCATGGAAGGAAATCCCGGTTAAAAATGGCGACTCTCTCTCCGCCATATTCAGTCGCGCCGACCTTAGCCCCCAAGACCTTCACGAATTATTGAGCAGCTCTACCAAAGCCAAGGCTCTGAATAAAATTCGGCCGGGACAAAAACTGTCTTTCAAAATTAGCGACGACGGCCAACTCGACGCAATGAGCTTCCAAATAGACAAGCTAAACAGCATTGTCTTTGAGCGCGGTGTAACCGGTTTCACCACCACCAAGATGACCGAAACACCAGAAATTCGTCAACGCGTTGCCAGCGCTACAATCACATCTTCCTTATATAGAGCAGCCCAAGATGCAGGCGTTAGCCAAGGCATTATTATGGAGCTCGCCAATATTTTTGGCGGGGTTTTAGACTTTGTCTACGACGTTCGCAAAGATGACTACTTTATTGTTATCTATGAAGAGCTGTACTTAAACGGTGAGTTACTGAGCAGCGGCCAAATTCTCGCGGCACAATACTTTAACCGCGGCAAATCCTTTGAGGCCTACCGCTACATCAACAAACAAGGCGAAGTAGACTATTTCTCCGAAGCCGGCGAAAGCATGCGCAAAGCCTTCCTGCGGGCCCCGCTGGATTTCACCCGCATCAGCTCGGGCTTTAACCCCAAGCGCCTCCACCCCGTATTTAAAACCGTGCGCCCCCATCGAGGTGTTGATTACGCTGCCCCCCGAGGCACTCCCGTTTACGCCGCTGGCGATGGCCGCGTCGCTGATGCAGGCTATTCAAAAGCCAACGGTAACTACGTGTTTATTAAGCACGGCGAAGCGTATATGACCAAATACTTGCACTTGCACAAACGCGCCGTATCGAAAGGCGATCGCGTTCGACAGCGGGAAACAATCGGCTGGGTTGGATCGACCGGTTACGCCACCGGCCCCCACTTACACTACGAATTTCTGCTCAACGGCGTGCACCGCAATCCAGCGACTATCGTAAAACAGTTGCCCGCACCCAAAAAAGTGGCCGATGGCGCCATGCCGGAATTCAAAGCGCAAATAGCTGGTATGCAGCTGCAACTCAGAACCTATGCGGCGCAGCGCAACTACACCGGCGTTGATGCAGGCTAATGAGCAAACATTACTATATTGGCTTAATGTCTGGCACAAGCTTAGATGCGATCGATGCCGCATTAGTTAGTTTCAACGCCGACCGCATCGAATTAGTACACAGCCTCTCAGCAACGCTACCCGCAACGCTCAAAACGCAAATTCTCGAACTCTGCGGCGGCACTGCTGACGAGATAGAATTACTAGGCAAACTTGATCGCGAGCTAGGCGAGCTCTTTGCCCAAACGGCTCTCGACTTGTGCCGATCCGCGGGAATCTCACCATTAGAAATACGCGCCATTGGTAGCCATGGCCAAACCGTTCGCCACCGGCCACCCGACGCGCAGCGCAGCAACGACTTGGCATTTACCCTGCAAATTGGCGACCCCAATACTATTGCCGAAATTTCGGGCATCACCACGGTTGCCGATTTCCGCCGCCGAGATATTGCCGCTGGTGGCCAAGGCGCTCCGTTAGTCCCCGCCTTTCACGTTGCCGCATTCAGCCAAGCAGGCATAGAGCGCTTGATTGTCAATATTGGCGGCATGGCGAACATTAGCCTCTTAAAGGCCGATGGCGAGGTAATTGGTTTTGACACCGGCCCCGGCAATGTCTTAATGGACAGCTGGATTATGCACTGCCAAGGTCATGCCTTTGATCGCGACGGCGCATGGGCGCAAAGCGGAAAACTGAATCAAGACCTCCTAGAGACCTTGCTACAAGATCCTTATTACGCGATGCACGGCCCCAAGAGTACCGGCCGCGAACAATTTAATTTGGCCCAGCTACTTAAAGCCCTAGAATCACTAGCAGACATAAGGCCGCCAGATGTTCAGGCGACATTACTCGAACTTACTGCGCGCAGTATTTGTGACGCGATCGACGAATGCAGCCAAAAGGATTCTGAGGTTTTTATTTGCGGGGGCGGCAGCGCCAATCAGGCGCTCTACTCTCGAATTCAAGCGCTCTTAGCTGATCATAAAGTGGCTACAACAGAAGCCCTAGGCATTCACCCCGACTGGGTAGAAGCTGCGGCCTTCGCCTGGCTGGCAAAACAGAATATTATGAGCTTAGCTGGCAATGTGCCCGCAGTGACGGGCGCCAAAGGACCGCGCGTATTAGGCGCGGTGTATCCCGGCTAAGGATACTGAGAAATCAAACCGAGAACGAAGAGCCACAGCCGCAGGTTGTGCTGGCATTGGGATTACTCACTACAAAGCGCGAACCTTCTAAGCCCTCAGTATAATCTAGCTGCGCACCGTCAATATACTGGTAGCTCAGAGGATCAACCAGCACCACAACACCATCTCGCTCTACCAAGGTATCATCTTCTTCAGCAAGCTCATCAAAAGTAAAACCGTACTGAAAACCCGAACAGCCGCCACCGGTAACAAACACGCGCAACTTCAGGTCGTCATTGGCCTCTTCAGCCACCAAATTTTTTACCTTCGCCACCGCCCGATCCGTTAAAGTCAGCACGGTGGGGGTAAATTGTTCAACTGCAGACATAGTCCACCTCACAAACCAACGACGCCGCTTGGCGTCGTAAATAGGGTGATTATCCAATTCCCGACTAAATCAGTCAAGAATTAACCGCCATTGCTTTTCTTAGAGCAAACCCTAGGGCAGTAACGCCAAGCCTTGCAAACCCATGGTTTCGGGTAAACCGAACATCAAGTTCATATTTTGAATCGCCTGACCCGAGGCACCTTTAACCAAATTATCGATTGCCGAGAGGACTACCAGCGTGTCCCTATTTTGAGGGCGATACAACGCGATGCGACACATATTACTACCACGCACCGTGCGCGTCTGAGGTGTACTACCCAGGGGCATCACATCGACAAAAGGGGCGTCGGCGTAGCGCTTTTCAAACAAAAACTGTATTTCATCTAAGGGCACCGCTGGGTCGATCATCTCAGCATACATGGTGGCGTGAATGCCCCGCACCTGAGGCAGTAGGTGTGGCGTGAACGTTAAACCCACTGGGCCTTTCGCCGCGAGCGCCAATTCTTGTTCAATTTCAGGCAGGTGACGATGACCGCCAACCCCATAAGCCTTAAAGCTCTCTGACAATTCAGTAAACAAATTATCGATCTTAGCCTGACGCCCAGCACCGCTAACCCCTGAGGCCGCACTGACAATTAAGCGACTAGGATCAACCAGCTTCTCTTCCAGTAGCGGGATGAGACCTAACTGCACCGCCGTAGGGTAGCAGCCAGGACAAGCTATTAATTTGGCGCTGCGAATTTTTTCAGCGTTGCGCTCGGGTAAGCCGTAAACTGCAGTGGCCAGAACATCCGGGCAAACGTGCTTTTCGTGATACCACTTAGACCACAAGTCAGCATTGGTGATACGAAAATCGGCCGACAAGTCGATAACACGGGTTCCCGCCGCCAGTAATTCTGGCACCATATTCATGGCAACATTGTGGGGCGTCGCGAAAAACACCACATCGCACGTCGCGAGCAACTTCACATCCGGCGTCGAGAAACGCAGATCCATTGCCCCGCGCAAACTGGGGAACAACTCATCAACAGCAACACCGTCTTCTGCACGCGAAGTAATCATAACCACTTCGGCCTCAGCATGAGTCGACAATAAACGCAGCAACTCCACGCCGGTATAACCCGTACCACCTACAATTCCGACTTTTAACACCTAAACTCTCCTTCATTCACCGAATATTATTTAGTGACCTGCGCTTCTTCTACCCGCGCTGCTGCCGGCGGCTCCGTTTTATCGCGAAGCAAATGCTCCCAGCCCCGCAGCAAATCCTTAGCCAATACATGATAGACCGGTTCTGGCATAATTAATTTCGAAACCGCCGTTGCCGTCAGCGCGCTCACCATTAGCGCCGGTAGTATATCGTGGTTATTGCCGGTCAACTCCAGCACAATCACAAAGGCTGTAATTGGTCGCTGCACAACACCCGCAAAGTAACTCGCCATACCCACCAAAATTAACGACACCGCGGGCACCTGCGGGAATAGCGTACCCATTGCAGAACCTAATTCCGCCCCCGCCGCCAAGCTTGGCGAAAAAATGCCGCCGGGAATACCACTAAAATAGGTTAGTAAGGTTGCCAGCATTTTGCCGGCAGCCGCAAGCCAGCTCGCCTCGTCTTCTCCCGCCAGTAACGCCTTAGCCTCCACATAGCCACTACCCATGGTTAAACCGCCAGACAAAATAGCCATCACCGCGAGCAGTAAACCAATGCAAAACGCGACCCGCAGCGGCCATTGCTGAACTAGCGGCGCAATGGCGCGATTACCCTGCACCAACAGCACACTAAACAAACCGCCCAACAAACCGCAAGCCACACTTATACCGATAATATAGGGGTAATAAGCAAACGGCATGGCGGAAACTTCTGGCACGCCAAAGTAGCTGTAATGCCCTGCAAAGGCCAATACCACCACCCCCGACAGAATAATTGCCATGATAAAGGTTCCGGTAGTGCGCGCCTCCATCGACTGCTGTAACTCTTCAATGGCAAATACAATACCCGCCAAGGGCGCATTAAAGGCCGCAGACACTCCTGCTGCACCGCCAGCAACAATCAAACTGCTTTCAACCTGACGCTGTTTTAGCTTTGCCCAGCAACCAAACTTATACATGATTGCCGCGCCAACGTGCACGCTCGGGCCCTCGCGCCCCACTGTTGCGCCCACCAGCAAACCTGCGCAAGTGAGCAAAACCTTTAACGTTGCCACTCGCAACGATAAAAACGGCCCCCGCAACCAGTGATAGCTTTGCTTATGGGCAAGCAAGACTTGTGGAATACCACTCCCCCGCGAGGCCTTCCCGCCTTTGTTCATCACCCACACAATCGCGACCAAGCCCAGTGGCGTAATCAGCAAAAACAGGTAGGGGTTATAGGCAAAAATAGTTTCAGTGAGGCCGTAGCTCTCTTCTGACAGCCACGCAAAGCTCTGAATGACCAAGCCAACGGTTAAGGCGCCCAACCAGAAAACTCCACGGGTTTTCCAGTCTTCAACCGTACCGAATTGACGACGTGTATGGCGATTGCCCAAAACCCACCACAGACGAAGCCTGCGAGCAGTTCGGGTGCGTTTCCTGTTAGTCGTCATAATATTAAGAGGCCTGTGCAGGCAGCAGCGCAAAAACCAACGCTAAGAATGAGATTCAGCACGAAAAAAACTTGCGGCGGGCCGCATTTGGCTAAGGGATATTGTATGCTAAATCACTTGGCACACCCAGCGCCGACACATGTAATTTTGCCACCCCAACAGGATACCCCCCGATGCTCTGGCTGAAGGCCTTTCATATCATTGCCGTAATCTGCTGGTTTGCCGGTATTTTTTACCTGCCCAGATTATTTGTTTACCACGCCATGAGCGAGGATCAAGCCACCCGCGATCAACTCAAAATCATGGAGCGTAAGCTCTATCGCTTTGTCACTCCCTTTGCCATTTTAACCGTGGTCTTTGGCGCACTCATGATTTATCAGCAGCCCAGCTATTATCTGCACGCCAGCTGGCTGCAGTTAAAACTGGTGTTTGTCGTCGGGCTGATCGCCTACCATCTGTATTGCGGCCACCTTGTTAAAGTCTTTGCCAGCGACCAAAATCAGCGCAAGCACGTATTTTATCGCTGGTTTAATGAAGCACCTGTTTTTGCACTATTTGCCATTGTGCTACTCGCCGTACTGAAACCCTTTTAAGGGGACGCTCGGCGCGGGATAATACCCGCATGCATTGCCAAATTTCCTTTCATTGATGACAAGAAGCCTTTTATGAGCAGCTCAGAACAATTATTCGAAGTCGCCCGTCGATACATTCCCGGCGGCGTTAATAGCCCAGTCAGAGCATTTAAAGCCGTTGGCGGCACGCCGCGTTTTATCGATCACGCCAAAGGCCCCTATTTATTTGACGTTGACGGCAAAAAGTATATCGACTACGTACTGTCATGGGGACCAATGCTACTCGGCCACGCCCACCCCGCCATCATTGCCAGAGTCACCGAGCAGTTACAAAAAGGCCTGAGCTTCGGCGCCCCCACCGAAATCGAAACCCAACTCGCCGCTAAAATTTGCGGCATCATGCCCGGCATGGACATGGTGCGCATGGTGAACTCCGGCACCGAAGCCACCATGAGCGCAATTCGCTTGGCCCGGGGCTACACCGGCCGCGACAAAATTATAAAATTTGAAGGCTGTTATCACGGTCACTCAGACTCGCTACTCATTAAAGCGGGTTCTGGCGCGCTTACCCTTGGCGTGCCCAGCTCGCCAGGTGTTCCGGCCGCCTTGGCAGAGCACACCATTACCCTCACCTATAACGACATTGAAGGTGTACAAGCTGCGTTCAAAGCATTCGGCGAGCAAATAGCCTGCATTATTGTGGAACCCGTAGCCGGCAATATGAACTGCGTGCCGCCGATTCCCGGCTTTTTAGAGTGCCTGCGCGAGTGCTGCGATCAAAGCGGCAGCGTACTGATTATTGATGAGGTGATGACCGGTTTCCGCCTAGGCCTGCAAGGTGCCCAAGGTTATTACGGTGTGACCGCCGACATTACCTGCCTAGGTAAAGTTATTGGCGGCGGCATGCCCGTCGCAGCCTTTGGTGGCAAGCGCGAAATCATGAATCATATTGCGCCCAGCGGGCCGGTGTACCAAGCAGGCACATTGTCTGGCAACCCCGTCGCCATGGCAGCGGGCTTATGCATGTTAGAACACATAGAAAAAGCCGGGTTTTACGAGCCACTTTTCCAGCAAACCGACAAATTAATTAAGGGCCTGCGCGAACGCGCTTCGGCCGCTGGCATCGCCATGACCAGCAACCATGTGGGCACTATGTTTGGGGTGTTTTTTACCGATGCCGAGCAGGTCACTAATTATCAGCAAGTCATGGCCTGCGATATCGAGCGCTTTAATCGCTTTTTCCACGGCATGCTTGAAGGCGGCGTTTATCTGGCCCCGGCGTCTTACGAGGCCGGCTTTTTATCCGCCGCTCACAGCGACCAAGATATTGCCGACACCCTGGATATAGCCGAACGCGTTTTCGCCAACTTAAACTGAGAGCCAGCTATGAGCAAGTCACTCCACCGCGGCGCCTTCCCCGCCACTCGCATGCGGCGCCTACGCGCAAATGATTTCTCGCGGCGTTTAATGCGCGAAAATCAGCTTACTGTTAACGACTTAATCTACCCCATGTTTGTTTGCGAGGGCAGCAATGAGCGCCAAGCCGTCGGTTCCATGCCGGGCATTGAGCGTTTAAGCATCGACTTACTGGTCGCCGAAGCCAAGCAGTTAACCGCGCTGGGCATTCCCGCAATTGCCCTGTTCCCCGTGGTTGGCGCCGACAAAAAGTCCTTATTCGCGGAAGAGGCATACAACCCCGACGGTTTGGCGCAGCGGGCTATCAAAGCCATTAAAGACGCCGCGCCAGAACTCGGCATTATCACTGACGTTGCCCTCGACCCCTACACTACCCACGGCCAAGACGGCATTATTGACGCCAGCGGCTATGTACTCAATGACCGCACCGTCGAAACCCTGTGCAAGCAGGCGGAAGCCCAGGCCAATGCCGGCGCCGATATCGTTGCCCCCTCAGACATGATGGACGGCCGCATCGGCGCCATTCGCCATACCCTTGAGAGCAACGGTCACATCAACACCTGCATACTGAGCTACGCCGCCAAATACGCCTCGGCCTATTACGGGCCCTTTCGCGACGCCGTCGGATCAGCGGGTAATCTCGGCAGTGGCAATAAATACAATTACCAAATGGACCCCGCCAATAGCGACGAAGCCCTGCACGAATGCGCGTTAGACCTTGCCGAAGGTGCTGACATGATTATGGTCAAACCCGGCATGCCCTACCTCGACATAATTCGCCGAGTGAAAGACGAGCTGGCAGTACCCACTTACGCCTACCAAGTGAGCGGCGAGT
Source organism: Zhongshania aliphaticivorans (assembly GCF_001586255.1). Classification (NCBI taxonomy): domain Bacteria; kingdom Pseudomonadati; phylum Pseudomonadota; class Gammaproteobacteria; order Cellvibrionales; family Spongiibacteraceae; genus Zhongshania; species Zhongshania aliphaticivorans. Next base: position 462,857 of record NZ_CP014544.1, on the reverse strand, counting down.
ACGCCATGCACTGCGCGGCATTTCAAAATGGCTGGCTCGACAAAAACGCGGTCATGGCTGAGTCCTTACTCGCCTTTAAGCGCGCTGGCGCCGACGGCATTCTGACCTATTTCGCCAAGGACATGGCATTATTACTGAACAACTAGTATTTACCCTGTAACAGACAGGTACTATGGTTGAAACAACGCGAAATAATTAAAGTATTAAAAAATACCAAGGGGAATAAATCATGCAAAAAAGACTTATCGCACTGGCCATACTTGCCGCTAGCGCTTCAGTAAGCAGCCAGGCCGATATTGTTGGCGCTACCGCCGGCGCCTATATGTGGAAGCAGAGCTGGGACGGTGATGTGAAAGCGGGCTCAGACAGCATCGACATGAATGATGATCTTGGCTACGACGATGAAACCGGTAAAAGTTTTTATGTTGCGCTAGAACACCCCGTACCGATTCTGCCGAATATTCGCCTGCAAAGCACTGATCTTGATATTAGCGAAAAAGGTACATTGACTAAGCCCTACACCTTTGACGGCAAAGTCTATACGGTAGGCGAAGAGGTTCAATCAACCACCGATCTAAGCCATATCGACGGCACTTTTTACTACGAGATTCTCGACAACTGGGTAAATCTCGATGTCGGCTTAACGGTAAGAATGTTTGACGGCGAAGTGAGCATTAAAGGCGCCAGTGGTGAAGGCGCTATCGAAATCGACGCACCGATTCCCATGGCCTATGTAAACGCCCGCTTTGAATTGCCGTTAACCGGCTTATACGCCTCAGCTCTTGGCAATGTTATTGCCTACGGCGACAATAAAGTCACCGACATGACGCTTGCACTAGGCTATGAACTTGGTATTTTGGGTCTTGAGCTGGGCTACCGCAATTTTGACGTGCAGCTAGAAGACGACAACGAAGAAGCCAATGTGACTGTTGACGGTTACTTCCTTGGCCTGGTGATCGATATTTAAAACCGGCCGAACACAACGACAAAGGGTGTAGCGCTGGCTGCACCCTTTTTTATTGGCCCCATTAAAATACCCGTCTAAGCAGTATATTATTGGCCTTTGCGTCAACCAAACCAAATCAAACAGTTCGAGGAAAGCCATTGAAGATCGCGGTCGCCATTTTTAGCTTACTCTTTAGTGCGACCACCCTCGCCTGCGAATGTCTGTGGCAGGGGCCCTTTAAAGACGTTTATACCGACGCCGATCTCGTCGTATATGGCGAAGTGGAACGCAGCCAGGGCAACGGCTTTGATTTAAACATCAAAGAAATTATTCATGGCAGCGACTACCGCGAGCAAATTCGAATTTGGGGTAAAAAAGACAATTTATGCCGCCCCGAGGCCAAAGAGTTCCCCCCCGGCAGCCAATGGATTATGGCGCTACAGCGCATCGACAACCCACCAGAAGACGCCTTCAATCCGTTCAAGGCCAATATCAGCTTTGGTCGCCAAGACGACTTTAGTCTGTCGAGCTGCGGAGTTTACTGGCTTCCGGTAAAAGAACAGCGAGTGTCTGGCAATATTCTTGATGGCTCGCGCTGGCAATACCTCGACCCCAAGAAAACCCCAGTGATTATGGCGGTGTTTAAAGCATGGTTGCAAAAACTGCTGCCAGACGAGGCCATCACTGAAGCTGCGAGACCCCAAAGCGAGGCGCGCAAATTACTCAACGAGACGAAAATGTTTCTATGGGAAGATCAGCGCAACCTCCTTCCCGAGCCGGAGCAAGAAAGCGACGAGCAATTCAGCCCGGTGCGGCCAGATCTTCGCTCTGGCTTAGAGGCCAATGGTGCAATCGACAACACCAGCGACCAAAACTCAGATCAAGCCGAGTAGCTCATCGAGCATTTTCAGCGACATACCCCAGATCCGGCGTTTTTCATAAAAATAACAGGGGAGGACCATATGTAATTTGCCCCGCCCCCACTCCATTGTCTCGCGATTACCGCTCGTCATCAAAAACCGCAGCGGCACCCACACGGCCTCAGCGACCTCGTGGTTTGGCTCAATACTGACCGCTGTGTGCAAGCGAAAAACATAGGGGGTGACGACCATAGGCTGACGACCAGAATGCGGTCGACTCACGATGTCAGACAATCGACCAATGCAGTGCCCGGCCTTGTCGAGATAAATACCGGTCTCTTCTTCGGTTTCGCGAATAGCGGTGCGCAATCCCGTCACATCTTGCCGATCCATACGACCGCCGGGAAACGCCATATGCCCAGACCACGGATCGCCCTCGCGATCGGCGCGCTTAATCATCAGTACTTCAATATGATCGTCTAGCTCACGTAATATCAGCGCCACGGCTGAACGTTTCACCCAGCGCCGCCACCAGCGCTGACGAGGTTTAAAACCATCTAATCGCGTTATTATTTGCTGCAGAGCAAGCGCTTCTTCGCTGCTTCTTTTCAAAGCCTACTCCTCTATTTTGCTGCACGAATCCTCGACCGCTAAGCCGCACCCAGTTGGGCAAACAGTATATGATACGCTCAGGCCAACTTTGCTTAATAACGACATTATGACTGACAAGCGCACGCAAGACATCTGCAGCCGCAGCGATATCGAAATACTACTCAGGCACTTTTATGAGCAGGTACTCAACGACGAGATAATTGGTTTTTATTTCACCGATATCATGCCCTTTTCGCTAGAGCACCACCTACCGAAAGTCACTGATTTTTGGGTGCAGCAATTGCTGTCGGAACGGGTTTATCACGGTGAGTTATTTAAACGTCATCAACAGCTCCACCAGCAAGCGGCGTTGAGCCCACACCACTTTCACCGCTGGCTGCATTTACTCAACCTCAGTATTGACGCGCAATTTTGCGGCCCACGCTGCGACGCCATGAAACAGCGCGCCACCGCGATCGCCCAGTCTATGGCCACCGCCCTCGCCGAGCATGCAGATAAGCCCTCTGATGAGCTAGGCGTGCAATTCTACGACAAGCCTCAGCCGTAAAGCTTACGCAAACGCGCCACGCCCTCAACCAAACGCGGCATGCCCGTGGTATACGCAAAACGCACATGCTCGTCAGCGCGGTAGCGCCCAAAGTCCTCGCCTGGGGTAATCGCGATACCGTGATCCTCAAGCAGTGAACGACAAAACTCTGGGCTCTTCATCTTAAAGCGTTTAATTCCGGCATAAAGGTATAAGGCCCCATCCGGACAATGGGGAATTTCAAATCCTAGACTCCGGAGCTCCGGCAGCAAATAATCCCGACGCTGAGCAAATTCATCTCTACGTTCATTGAGGATAAGCCGCGTCTCGGGTTCGAATGCCGCCAGCGCCGCATGCTGAGCCATAGTCGACATAGAGATAAACAAATTCTGAGCCAACTTCTCCAGTTCGGGCACGGCCTCTTCCGGTGCAACCAGCCATCCCAAGCGCCAGCCAGTCATACCAAAGTACTTAGAAAAACTATTAATAACAAAAGCTTGATCGGTAATAGACAAAATACTCGGCGCATCTACGCCATAATTCAGACCATGGTAGATCTCATCGACAATTAAATAACCCTCTTTGCGCTCGCACAGGCTGTGCAAATCGCGCAACTGCGGCGCGGTGAGTATTTCCCCACTCGGATTGGCTGGTGAAGCAACCATAATGCCCTTAGTATTAGCCTGCCAGTGCTGCTCAGCTTTTTCTGCACTGAGCTGAAAGCGATCTTCCGGCCCCACTGGCACCAACTGGCCCTCGCCCTCCACCAAACGTAAAAAATGGCGGTTGCAGGGGTAACCGGGATCCGTCATCAACATGCCATCACCGGGATTAATTAATAAACCCGCCAACAGTAACAATGCGCCAGATGCCCCGGGGGTAATCATAATTCGCTCGGGAGCAATATCTAAACCGTGATCCTGCTTATAGTATTTGGCAATTGCTTGACGCAGCGCAGGAATACCCGCCGCAGGGGTATAACTCGTCTCCCCCCTATCTAACGAAGCCTTGGCGGCGCGAATAATCGGCTCAGCGCTACTGAAATCGGGCTCCCCCGCCTCCATATGAATAATATCTCGCCCCGCAGCCGCCAGTGCCTTAGCGCGGGTCAGCACCTCAACCACTCGAAACGGCTCAATATCAGCTAAACGACGCGCAAAGGATTTACTCACCTATACTCTTCCTATGACCAAAAATAGGAGTGTAACTTTATCCCTTGCGGCTTAACATCATCACAACAGCGTAATGAAATGTTGCGATCACGCCTTTATGCGCAATTTCGTGTGGCGTAGCTGGCCCATATCTGGTAGTTTTGCCGATTTGGCGGCACAGCGTCGCCGCGCATGCCCGCGGCTTGCGGTTAACGGCTTGTAAAAAGAGGGCCAACCATGCCTGCACAGCAGAGTACACCTGAGAATTTGAAGACCTTCGTTCCTTACGTAGAAAAAAAGGGCGAAGAGTATATGAACGACAAGCAGAAGGAACACTTCCGCCAGATCCTGCTCAATTGGAAAGCAGAATTAATGGAAGAAGTGGATCGTACTGTGAGTCATATGAAGGACGAAGCAGCTAATTTTCCTGACCCTGCAGACCGCGCCACACAAGAAGAAGAGTTTAGTCTTGAACTCCGAACCCGTGACCGCGAACGCAAACTAATCAAGAAAATCGACTCGACCATCAATTTAATTGACGAAGACGATTACGGCTACTGCAATACCTGTGGTGTTGATATCGGTATCAAGCGTTTAGAAGCACGCCCTACGGCAACGCTATGCATAGACTGCAAGACCCTTGATGAAATCAAAGAACGCCAGGAACGCGGCTAAAACGGCTGGGCGGCTCGCCGCCCACACCCCCCTGAATGTCACCCCCTTATAGCGCGTATATGGGCCGGTTTGCGCCGTCGCCCAGCGGGCCACTGCATATTGGCTCACTCGTTACTGCACTGGCCAGCTATTTAGACGCCCGCGCCAATCGCGGCCAATGGCTGCTGCGTATGGAAGACATTGACCCACCTCGAGAGCAAGCGGGTGCCGCGCAGCAAATCATCAACAGCCTCATTAGTCATGGCCTAATATGGGATGGCGACATCTTCTGGCAAAGCCAGCGTAGCGCAGCCTACGATACTTATTTGCAACAGCTTCTCGACAACAACCTTGCGTATTACTGTAACTGCTCCCGTCGCCAGCTTGCACCTAAGCATGGCTTACACATTGGCGCCTGCCGCCATCCGGGCAGCCCCGGCAGCTCAGCTATTCGCCTGCGCACGCCCAATGAAACGATCCACTTTGAAGATCGCATCCAAGGCAACCAAAGTCGCGCCCAAGCGGACATCGGCGACCCGGTCTTAAAACGCAAAGACGGCCTCTATGCCTACCAGCTCGCTGTTGTGGTCGACGATGCCGAACAGGGAGTTACCGATATCGTGCGCGGGGTTGATTTGCTCGATGCCACTGCCTGGCAAATTCACCTACAAAACACCCTTGGCCTACCACCGGTGCGCTACTGCCACATACCTGTCATTGTTGGTAGCGACGGCCACAAACTTAGCAAACAAAGCTTCGCCCCTGCGCTCGATGACAGTCGCGCCACCGACAATCTCCGCAGCGCACTGCACTATTTACAGCAAAGCCCGCCCCCCGACACCCTCACCGATAGCACTGCCTTACTAACGTGGGCCACCGCGCACTGGCGCCCCCAAGACATCCCCGCCAGCAGGCACATCGATGCCGTTTAACAACACAATATAAGCACCACCATGCGCAGCATGCTTTGCAGTTTACCCGCACCTCCAGTAACATCATGCCGACAGTGAACGCGTCTCGGTCGCCATGCAAATTCAATCTCCCCTGCTTTTATTATCAATTTTTGCTTTTGTGTATGCCCCAACGATGGGCCGCTGGCTCTATGAAGGCAGCAATCTCTGGTATCGCCACCATTTAATTTGGCTATTTGTTATTGGCTTTGTGTTTATCAGCCTCCGTCAGCGACACCACAATGACCTTTAGTATCAACACCCTGTTTTTAATAGGGCTTAGCTATTTACTGCTCCTTTTCGCCATCGCCTACGCTGCAGAACGTCGTCTACTGCCCAGTAAAATTATCAACCATCCCGCTACCTATGTTCTGTCTCTGGGGATATACGCCAGTGGCTTTGCCATCTATGGCGCCGTGGGCTTTGCTAAGAATTACGGCTACAGCTTCCTGAATTATTATATCGGCCTGTCCGCGGCGATGATTTTATTGCCCATAATGCTTCTACCCATCCATCGCATATGCAAAAACTACCGCCTGAACTCACTCGCCGACCTGCTAAGTTTTCGCTTTCGCAGCTCCTGGGTGGGCTCACTGGTCACACTCTTTACCGCCATCGCTATCTGGCCACTGCTCGCCATTCAAATACAAACCGTTTCGGAATCGACCCTTATATTGAGTTTAGGCCACGCGCTGAGCCAGGAAGACGATGGCTACCGAAGGCTTACCGCTCTCGGTTTTTGCGTGATTATCACGGCATTCACTATTTTATTTGGCTCGCGCAATCTGACCTCCAAAGATAGCCACCGCGGTTTACTCACCGCACTGGCCTTTGAATCGCTCGTTAAAATGTTTGCCCTGCTGCTGGTGGGCATTATCAGCACCTATGCCGTATTTGGTAGTTTTGACGGCCTACAAAGCTGGCTAGACAGTAGCCCTGATGTTTTGGCCTCGCTCAACAAGCCCCAAGCCGCCGACAGCAATCGCTTGATGCTGATTATGTTTTTTGCTGCCGCCGTGTGCATGCCCCATATTTTTCATATGCTCTTTTCGGAAAATCCCAGCGCAAAAAACCTCGCCACCGCGAGCTGGGGCCTACCGCTGTTTTTACTGATCATGAGCTTGCCAGTATTGCCCATACTCTGGGCCGGAAGCGCCCGGGGAATAGCGCTGCCAGCAGACTACTACGCACTTGGCCTGTCTCTCGAAATTGGTAAACCCTGGCTGTCGGTGCTGCTTTATTTGGGAGGCTTATCGGCCGCCAGCGGCGCCATCATTGTCACCACCTTGGCACTGGCCTCGATGAGCCTCAATCATCTCGTATTGCCGGTATTGCGCCCAAAAAGCTCAAAAGGCCGCGATATCGACATATACCGCTGGCTACTCACCACACGCCAACTGCTGATTTGCGTCATCATTCTTATTGGCTTTGTATTCTATGAACTAATCGGTGCATCGCAAAGCCTCAGCCGCTTAGCCATGACCTCAGCCAGCGGCTGCGTCCAGTTTCTGCCCGGCGTATTGGCCGTGCTGTATTGGCCTAAAGCAAATCGCAACGGCTTTATCAGCGGTTTATGTGCAGGCTTTAGCCTCTGGATAATAGGCATCATTTTGCCCATGTTTAGCGGTGTTCATCCCAGCTTTTTAGAGCACCTTTATTTATACCCCATTGAGCGAGATCAATTCTGGGTAGTCATCACTGGACTATCGCTGGCCCTGAATGGCATTGTTTTCATTATCGTGTCGTTACTTAGCGAAACCTCCGCCGAAGAGCGCCGCGCCGCCGAAGCCTGCACGATCGACGACCTAAATCGCCCCAGCCGCCACTCCCTGAACTTACACCATGCGGGTGAAATAAAATTGCGCTTACAAGACGCACTCGGCGACCGCGCCGCCACGCAAGAATTCAAGCGCGCGCTCGACGAGCTGCAAATGAATGAGCAGGAAACCCGACCCTACGCCCTGCGCCGAATTAGAGACCGAATAGAAGTCAATCTTTCCTCGCTGGTTGGCCCCTCCAGTGCTCGCCGCGTAATAGATCGCGCCTTGCCCTATACCGATAATCTCATGGGCGACAGCGAAGACATTACCTATATTGAAGAACGGCTTGAGAACTACCAAACTCACCTCACTGGCCTAGCCGCCGATTTAGACAGCCTACGCCGCTACCACAGACAAACCCTAGAAGACTTGCCCATCGGCGTGTGCGCCCTTGGTCGCGACCAAGAGATACTGTTGTGGAATATGTCCATGGCCGATATTACTCACATCAACGCCAATACTGTTACCGGATCTCGCTTAGCAGGGCTACCCGAACCTTGGTCAACATGCCTGCAAGACTTCTTAGCCAGCAGCGACCTACACCGTAGCAAGTTCAGCGTTGAAACCGACAATGGTCTGCGCTGGCTAAACTTACACCGCACCGAATCGCAAATGCTTGGCCGTGACGAATTGATAGTCGTGGTTGAAGATATCACCGACACTCAGTTGCTGGAGCATGAACTTACGCATCAAGAGCGCCTAGCCTCGATTGGTCGCCTGGCCGCCGGCGTCGCCCACGAGATCGGCAACCCGGTAACCGGAATCGCCTGCCTGGCCCAAAACCTGCGCTACGAGAGTGACAACGCGGACACGCTGGAAGCCGCCTCACAAATCGTTAAGCAAACCCAGCGCATAAGCAGTATTGTGCATAGCCTGGTTAATTTTGCCCACACCGGCCGCCAAGACCCGACCCAAGCTACCGAGGCGGTATCCGTGCGCAACTGCGTGAGCGAAGCCGTGCAGCTCTTAAGTCTCGACCCCGAGGCCCGCCACATTCACTACAACAACAACTGCCCCGAGCATATTATTGTGGCTGGCGACAATCAGCGCTTAATGCAGGTGTTCATCAATTTGCTCTCTAATGCTCGCGATGCCAGCCCCGAAGACGGCATGATCACCGTGGATGCCGAGGCTGAACAAGACAGTGCCCACATTACCGTGACCGACCACGGCAGCGGGATAGACGAGAAATTACAGAAGCAAATATTTGAACCGTTTTTTACCACCAAAGAGCCAGGTAAAGGCACTGGTCTCGGCTTAGCGCTGGTTTATAACATTATCAGCGATCTTGGCGGCGATATTAGTATTGAGAGTCCGGTACCGGAATTTAGCCAATCCGGCACCCGATTTCACATCCACCTCAGACTGAACCACCCTGAGGTACTCTAGAAATAATTGGCTGATCGCGTTATGTTGTTCGGTTACACATATCGACGCATTGCCCGTACCCAGCAACGGAGAGAATTATGCCCAGAATCCTTTTAGTCGAAGACGAAGACGTTATCCGTCTAGCACTGCGTCGCCTATTAGAACGCAATGACTATCAGGTGGACGAAGCCGATTCGGTTGCAAAAGCACTGAGCACCTACAAAGTTAACGATTACGACTTAATTATCAGTGACTTACGCCTGCCTGGTGCCCCCGGAACAGACCTTATCAGCAAAACTGACGCACCCGTGCTGATTATGACCAGTTACGCCAGCCTCAAATCTGCGGTCGACTCCATGAAAAAAGGCGCTATCGACTATATTGCCAAGCCCTTTGACCACGACGAAATGCTAGAAACCGTCGAGCGCATCATTCTCAGCACCGCAAAAGAGAACACCCCAGGCGACAAGCCGGAACCCAGTAGCAGCCAGCGCAAACAGATCGCCGACGCTAACGGCATGATTGGCAGCTGCAAAGCCATGCAACAACTCTACGATCACATTCGCCGCGCCGCGCCCACTGACGCGACCATTCTGGTACACGGCGAAACCGGCACCGGTAAAGAGCTCGTGGCCAGAGCGATACACAACCAGAGCGCCAGAGCGACTAAAGCTATTATCTGCGTAAACTGCGCCGCGATCCCGGAAACACTGATTGAGTCGGAGCTATTCGGTTATGAAAAAGGCGCGTTTACCGGCGCCAACGCTAGTCGAATTGGCCTAATTGAGGCCGCCGACGGCGGCACCTTATTCCTGGACGAAATTGGCGAATTGCCCCTTGAGGCCCAAGCCCGACTCCTGCGCTTTATCCAAGAAGATGAAATTCGTCGTATCGGCTCCGTGGAGTCCAGCAAGGTCAATGTTCGTCTTATTTGCGCCACCCACCGCGACCTCAAGGAAATGGCTCACGCTGGGCGCTTCCGAGAAGATCTGTACTATCGCATCAACGTCATGAAACTGGAGCTACCGCCCTTAAGAGAGCGCGGCAAAGACATTCTTGAACTCGCCGAAGCCTTGCTCAAACACCGCTGCGAAAAAATGAAAAAGCCCCTAATGCACTTTAGCCCCAAGGCTATTCAGGCAATCACCACCTATATTTGGCCCGGCAATATCCGCGAATTGGAAAATGCCATCGAGCGCGCCGTAATCCTGTGCGATCGCAAAGAGATTGATAACGAATTACTCGATATCGACCTCGAACTTGTCGACATTGGCCAAATTAGAGGCCGCAGCAACGAATTTAACAATCGCCCTGGCAGTGTTAACAACAATGGCGCAATTGAGCGTAAAGATAACCGCAACAAGCCGAGTCGCGCCAATGATCCCAGCGAAGACTTATCCCTCGAGGACTACTTCCAGCGCTTTGTTCTCGAGCACCAAGACTCCATGAGCGAAACGGAGCTAGCGCAAAAGCTCGGTGTTAGTCGCAAATGCCTATGGGAACGCCGCCAACGACTGGGCATTCCGCGCAAAAAAGTGGCCGCCAGAAGCAACGCCTAAGAAGCCATGAGCACCGTTACCCAATCCAACGGAATGTAACAAAGAGCGTTTACTAGGGTAACAAGTCACAAATATGTAAGGGGTTTCCACGACGAGGAAAATACCTAAGTGATTGAAATAAAAAGATTTTCAAAACATGGCACGGCATATGCTCTCTTTAGGTACAAACAACAATAAGAAAACAAAATAATAATAAGAAAAGATAAACAATAATAATAATACAACAGCAAAGAGACCTGGGTGGGGAAGACAATGTTTTCCCCTTCTTCATTTTAGAAACCCCTAAATTACGAAAACCACCAAAAATTTCCTCCTCCGCATTTCCCGCACACACCAAAGCCCTGTGCTAGAATACTGCCTTTCTCATTAACGGCCGACCCTAAAACGCAATGACATCAAGCTCTGTTACCGGTCTGTGGAAAAAGCTAACCGGCAAATTTTCCAAATCCAGCCAAGGCGCTGCACACCACGTGGCCATTATTCCTAGGGATCAACACACGGTATCGCGCAGACACATTAGCGATGCTGCGCTAAAAGTCATCCGCAAACTCAACGACGAAGGCTTCGAAGCGTTTTTAGTCGGCGGCGGAGTTCGCGACCTGTTGCTCGGCGGCCAACCCAAAGATTTCGACATTGCCACCGATGCAACCCCCGAGCAGGTTCGCAACGCCTTTCGCAATAGTCGTATTATTGGCCGGCGCTTTCGTATCGTACACGTCCGTTTTGGCCGGGAAATCATCGAGGTCACCACTTTCCGTGGCAACCACAGCGCCCCGGCGAGCAATCCACAGCGCAACAAACACTCCGCGCAAACTGAATCGGGCATGCTCACCAGAGACAATGTTTACGGCTCAATCGACGACGATGCCGCACGCCGCGACCTCACTATCAACGCCCTGTATTATTCCAGCCGCGACTTCTGCGTTTACGACTTTGTCGGCGGCCTAGACGACCTCAACAACAAACTCATTCGCATCATCGGCGACCCAGAAACTCGCTACCGTGAAGATCCGGTACGGATGCTGCGGGTAGTGCGCTTTGCCGCCAAACTCGACTTTGATATTGAAAAGCACAGCGAAGCGCCCATCAAACGCCTCGCCCCCCTGCTGAACGATATTGCCGCCGCCCGCATGTTTGACGAAGTCATCAAACTTTTCATGTCCGGCCAAGGTCTGCACACTTACGCGCTAATGCAGCGCTACGAGCTGTTTGCCCCGCTGTTTCCCGCCACCCAAAAAATGCTCAGCCAACGCGAACCCGCAGCCGAAGAAATCATCAAACAAGGCCTGATAAACACCGATGCTCGCATCGCCGACGGCAAGCCGGTCACTCCAGCGTTTATCTATGCCGTTATTTTGTGGCCAATGGTAAAACACCTCCACAAAGAGATTATGGATGCCGGCACCCCGGAAATCGCGGCCCTACATCAGGCCGCCGAACGAGTTCTTCACAAGCAGCAACAAACCGTCGCCATTCCCAAACGCTTCTCGCTACCCATGCGCGACATCTGGGAGCTGCAATGCCGCCTAACGCGGCGCTCCGGCAAGCGTCCCGAGCAACTATTGGAACACCGCTACTTCCGGGCGGGTTTTGACTTCTTATTATTACGCGAGCAAGCAGGTGAAATTGAGCCCGGCCTCGGACAGTGGTGGCTGGCATTCCAAGAGGCCCACACAGATACCCGTGGCGCCATGCTTAGCCAGGTTCCTAGTGGCGACAAACCACGAGCACCGCGGCGGCGACGCGGCCCTCGCAAGCCAAGATGATCCGCTGCTATATCGCCCTCGGTAGCAATCTTGGCGAACCCCAAAAGCAAGTTCGCTCCGCACTCAGTGCACTAGCGGCGCTGCCTAACTCCGCGCTAGTGGACTGTTCCCGACTCTACGGCTCTATCGCGGTCGGGCCGGGGCAACAAGGCGATTACGTCAACGCTGTTGCCGCGCTGGACACCACGCTGACAGCAGCGCAATTACTCGCCGCAATGCAGCGTATAGAAGCCCAGCACCAACGGCGCCGCGCCGAGCGTTGGGGGCCGCGCACGCTGGACCTCGACCTGTTGCTTTACGGCGATTCCCGGATCAATACTGACACCCTGTGTGTGCCCCATCCACGCATGCATCAGCGCAACTTTGTTTTGCGCCCACTGGCCGATATCGCCCCCCAAAAACTGTTACAGTCCGAATTCGGCGGCATCAATAGCGCCACATTCAAAGACACCGACGACCTATGGGTTTTAAACGAAAATGACCAATCACAACCTGCTTAACGAACCCATTATCAATTTGCAGCAACCACCACGCTTCATTGCCGTGGAGGGACCAATTGGGGTGGGCAAAACCACATTAGCGCGACGCCTAGCCGAATCCCTCAATTTCCACCAGCTATTAGAAAAAGCCGAAGACAACCCTTTTTTAGAACGCTTCTACGCCAACCAGCGCCATGCAGCCTTGTCTGCCCAGTTATTCTTTTTGTTTCAACGGGCCCAGCAGCTCAGCGATTTACGCCAAAGCGACCTCTTTGAACAAACCCACGTCGCTGATTTTGTTTTTCAAAAAGACCCATTGTTCGCAAAAATAACCTTAGATAACAACGAGCTAGAACTTTACAACAAGGTTTACGAGCAAGTGCAAGTCGACATACCAACGCCAGATCTCGTGATCTACCTCCAGGCGCCAGTCAAAGTACTGAAAGACCGCATACAACAGCGTGGCGTTGCTTTTGAGCGTAGTATCGATGCCGAATATTTAGAAAAAATAAACGGCGCTTACAGCGAATACTTCCACTCCTACCACGACTCACCGCTACTGATCATCAATGCGAGCGAGATCGACTTCGCCAATAATGACCAGCAATATGAACAATTATTGCAATATCTGCTGGAAATTCGCAGCGGTCGCCATTACTTTAACCCCACTTTTTTTTAAGCACCAATGAGGCGCGCCATGAGTAAGGTCAACATCCTCAGCTTGTTAGCCAAAAAGCAGAGCCAGCAAAAATTTGCCGTAGTCACCTGTTATGACGCGAGCTTTGCCAAATTGGTTGAAAACGCCGGCATCGACGCGATTTTAGTCGGCGATTCGCTGGGCATGGTTTTGCAGGGACACGACTCAACCCTACCGGTGACGATCGCCGACATGGCCTACCACACCAGTTGCGTCAGTCGCGGTTGCAATCGCCCACTGATTATTAGCGACATGCCCTTTGGTAGCTACAATACCACCGCGCAATGCCTCGATAATGCCACCACCCTGATGCGCGCTGGCGCACAAATGGTAAAACTCGAAGGCGGTGACTGGCTCTGCGAGAGCATTCGCCAGCTCAATCACGCGGGCATACCGGTCTGCGGACACCTAGGCCTAACCCCCCAATCCGTCAATGTGCTGGGGGGCTACCGGATACAAGGCCGCGAAGACAGCCAAGCCCAAGCAATACTGAAAGACGCCCTCGCCCTAGAGGCCGCCGGCGCCGCATTGCTGGTACTGGAATGCGTCCCGCGTAAACTTGCCGCCGAGATCAGTCATGCACTAAAAATCCCGGTCATTGGCATTGGCGCGGGTAACGAGACCGATGCGCAAGTATTGGTTTTGCACGACCTGCTCGGCGTAACCGAGAAAACCGCCCGCTTTGTCCGCAATTTTGCTGAGGGCAGCAGTAGCATCGCCGACGCGCTAGGCCGGTATAATGACGCGGTAGCAGACGCCAGCTTCCCTGCCGATGAGCACAGTTTTGACTGATAGCAAAAAGGTGTAAACTGTTACCTCAAGGAACATTTTACAAGGTAACAAAGTAGTGAATTTTTTGTTACCAAAGCATTGAACGGCCATTCCGATTGGGGCATACTTGCCCGCCACTGGCCCAACTGCTCAGATTGTGAGCAATCTTTCAGTTTTTAAAAGGCCTAAGGTCAGTGTTTTGGTCGCCAGCCCGCGGTGTGCGCGGACTGACTTCACAGCAAACTACCTTCGCAGTTAGCGAAGTACGAGATTGGGAAGTTAGGGGTATGAAAACGTATAGCACAGCCGCCTCCTTAAGGGCCGCCCTCAATGTGGGAAAACGCGCCGGTAAAACCGTCGCCTTTGTTCCTACAATGGGTAATTTGCATGAAGGCCACCTGCGCTTAGTCCGCCGGGCGCGCCAGTATGCCGATATTGTGGTTGTCAGCATCTTTGTCAATCCGTTGCAGTTCGGTGCCAACGAAGACTTAAGCAACTACCCACGCACCCTCGCCGCAGACAAAGAGAAATTGTTTGCAGAGGGCGCACAGTTTTTATTCCTTCCTCAGGTAGACGAAATCTACCCAGAGGGAATGGCCAGTCACAGCAAAGTATCAGTACCTGAGCTGTCTGAAGGGCATTGCGGTGCAAACCGACCCGGCCATTTCACCGGTGTTACCACCGTGGTGGCCAAGCTTTTCAATATTGTCCAGCCAGACACCGCAGTGTTTGGCGAAAAGGATTTCCAGCAGCTTAGCGTTATCCGTAAAATGGTTCGCGATTTATGCATGCCTATCGACGTGGTCGGTGTTGCCACCGCTCGCGCCGCAGATGGCTTGGCACTTAGCTCTCGCAACGGCTACCTCAGCGCCGAGCAGCGTCAAATTGCGCCTATTTTACACCGTGTATTACAGGAGTGCCGCGAGGCAATAGCCTGTGGATACGACAGTTATAGCAAATTAGAGCAACACGCCAGAACCAGCCTTAATCAAGCTGGCTTGGAAGCGGATTACTTCAATATTTGCGATGGTCGTACCCTCCGTCCGGTTACAGCGGACACCGAAGAAGTTGTTATTCTGGCGGCGGCCAAACTTGGCACCACCCGCCTGATTGACAACGTCACCCTGAACGTTAACTCCAGCACCGACTGGGGAATGTTGGCGGCTAATTAAGCCAGCGAAGACCGAAGAGAAAGGAACAGCGTTATGCAGTCCGTTATGCTGAAAGCGAAACTCCATAAAGCCTGCGTGACCCACGCAGTGCTAAATTATGAAGGCTCCTGCGCGATTGATGGCAAATTACTCGATATGTCGGGTATCCGTGAATTTGAGCAAATTCAAATTTACAATGTCACCAATGGCGAGCGCTTCACCACTTATGCAATCCGTGGCGAAGACAACAGTGGCATTATCTCTATCAATGGCGCGGCGGCTCACAAGGCCAATGTCGACGACATTATTATTATCTGCGCCTACGCTAGCTACTCTGAAGTTGAGCTAATCAACTTCAAGCCCCGCTTGATTTACATGAATCAAGACAATACGGTTAGCCACGCCAGCAACGCCATCCCCGTTCAAGTCGCCTAATACGTCGCGCGATTTTAGCCACAAGCCGAAACTCGCGCGAAAACTCCCCCAAAATCGCTTTGCCACATCCATGCTGGTGCAAGCTCGCACGCCTATAATTAAGCACCTAAACGCTCCCACTAAGACCCGACTTTAGTCGTAAGGGGCTTCAATCACTGCCGCCAAGCCGCTATTCTGCAAGATCGAAGCTAGCTATTCGACGTGCCCAAGCCGTCTAACGATAACAATCGCGCCATTGAGAGTTTTGCTATGAGTAAAGTTAACGTACATCCAGTACCCCAAAATTTCGCCGCGAACGCCCACATTAATCGTGAACAATACGACGCGATGTACGCGCAATCGCTGGCTGATCCAGACACCTTTTGGACAGACCAAGCAAATACCTTTTTAAGCTGGGACAAAGAATGGCACACCGTCAACAGCTATGACTTTAGCAAAGGTGAAGCCAGCTGGTTTGAAGGCGGCGAACTCAATGTCGCCTATAACTGCATTGACCGTCATCTCGACACCCGCGGCGAACAAACCGCCATCATTTGGGAAGGCGACGACCCGAGCGAATCTAAACACATCAGTTATCGCGAGCTGCACAGTGAAGTCTGCAAACTTGCCAATGTGCTAAAAAGCCAGGGTATTCGCAAAGGTGATCGGGTTTGCCTTTATATGCCCATGATTCCCGAAGCCGCCTACGCCATGCTGGCCTGCGCCCGTATTGGCGCCATTCACTCGGTGGTATTCGGCGGCTTTTCACCCGAGGCCCTGAAAGATCGCATTCAGAACGCCGACTGCAAAATGCTCATCACCGCCGATGAAGGCCTGCGCAGCGGCAAAACCATTCCACTGAAAGCCAATGCCGACAAAGCCCTTGAGCACTGCCCCAGCATTGAAAAATGCTTAGTCGTAAAACGTACGGGCGGCCAAGTGGATTGGCAAGATAACCGCGACCTCTGGTACCACGAGGCGATGGCCACCGTCAGCAGCGACTGTCCCGCCGTCGCCATGCCCAGCGAAACCCCACTTTTCATTTTGTATACCTCGGGTTCAACCGGTAAACCCAAAGGTGTTATGCACACCAGTGCTGGCTATTTACTGCAGTCTGCCATGACCCATAAATACGTTTTTGATTACAAAGACGGTGAAGTATTTTGGTGCACCGCCGACGTTGGCTGGATTACCGGCCACAGCTATATTGTGTACGGCCCACTGGCCAATGGTGCCACCACCCTGCTCTTTGAAGGCGTGCCCACCTACCCCGATGCCTCACGGTGCTGGCAGGTGGTGGACAAACACAAAGTAAACATCTTCTACACCGCCCCCACCGCGCTGCGCGCTTTAATGGGCGCAGGCGACGAATACGTGGCGGGTAGCGATCGCAGTAGCTTGCGCTTATTAGGCTCCGTGGGCGAACCCATAAACCCCGAAGCTTGGGAATGGTATCACCGCGTAGTTGGCGAACATCACTGCCCTATCGTCGACACGTGGTGGCAAACCGAAACTGGCGCCATGATGCTGACGCCGCTGCCCGGCGCCATTGACATGAAACCCGGCTCTGCCACCAAACCGTTTTTCGGCGTGGAACCGGCACTGCTAGACAATGATGGTAATGAAATCAGTGGTGCAGGCGAAGGCTTACTCGTCATCAAACGCTCTTGGCCCGGCCAAATCCGCAGCGTCTACGGCGACCATCAGCGCTTGATCGAGACCTATTTCAGCACCCACCCCGGCTACTACTTTACCGGTGACGGCGCCCGCCGCGATGCGGACGGCGATTATTGGATTACTGGCCGGGTCGATGATGTTCTGAATATCTCTGGACACCGCATGGGCACGGCTGAAATTGAGAGCGCGCTGGTACTCCATGAGGCCGTCGCCGAAGCGGCTGTGGCGGGCTACCCCCACGACATTAAGGGACAAGGTATTTACGCCTATGTCACGCTAATGCACGACGTTGAAGGTACTGAGGAATTGCTAAAGGAGTTAACGGCACTTTGTGTTAAGGAAATTGGCCCGATTGCCAAGCCAGATTTGGTTCAGTGGGCACCGGGATTACCCAAGACACGCTCGGGCAAAATCATGCGCCGGATACTGCGCAAGATTGCAGCCAACGAACTAGACAACCTCGGTGACACCTCAACACTTGCCGACCCTTCGGTTGTCGATCAATTAATCGACAACCGCTTAAATCGCTGAGTAAAGCCCAATAGTCACTGCGCGGCGATTAGCCGCGCAGTGACAACAACTAACAAATAAACTCTTCTTCATTCATGTCCATCAGTCCAGCGGCGCCAGCGAGCATCGCGGCTTTATGCGTAGCAGTTCTGGGGAGCAAGCGCTGAAAGTAAAACCGTGCCGTTTTTAGCTTGCCACGATACAGTGGGTCATCAATGCCCGAATCCAGCTTTTGCTGCGCGATTTCAGCCATCTGCGCCCAGAGGTAGGCAAAAACCACATAGCCCGAATACATCAGATAGTCGACTGAGGCTGCGCCCACTTCATCGGCATCTGCCATCGCCTTTTCGCCAACGGCCATGGTCACTTCGCCCCATTCTTTATTCAATACAGCTAATGGCGCTATAAACTCGGCAAGTTGCGCATTGTCTTTATTTGCTTGGCAGTACTTGTGGACAATCTTAGTGAAATTACTAAGAACGGCGCCACCACTGCCCAGCACCTTGCGACCGATTAGGTCGAGGGCCTGAATCCCAGTAGTTCCTTCATATACCGTAGAAATGCGATTATCCCGCGCGATTCGCTCCATACCGTTATCACTAATATAACCGTGACCACCAAACACCTGTACCCCGAGATAAGTAACTTCTTGGGCCGTTTCAGTACAGAACGCCTTGGCGATGGGCGTCAATAACTCGAGTAATTGCACGGCTTCCGCTTGCTCGATTTCGCCGCCAAACTGACTCAAATCGACTTGCTGCGCAAGCCAGTAAATCAAGGCCCGCTGTCCCTCAATGAAGGCTTTTTGCGTTAGCAGCATACGGCGCACATCCGGATGAACCAAAATAGGATCAGCGGGGCCATCCGGGTTTTTCGGCCCAGTTAAGGACCGCATTTGTAAACGCTCGCGGGCGTAGCCAACTGCGCCCTGATAAGCCATTTCGCCCATAGCGAGGCCCTGCAGTGCGGTGCCGAGGCGGGCCGCATTCATTAGCTTAAACATGATTTCTAAACCACGATTTTCTTCGCCCAACAGCACCGCGCGGGCGCCATCGTAATTCATCACGCATGTGGCCGAGGCCTTCAACCCCATCTTCTTTTCTATGGCGCCACAGTGAATATTATTAAAATCGCCCGCTGAACCGTCTTCATTTACCCAATACTTAGGCGCGATAAAAAGGGAGATCCCTTTTGTACCCGCTGGCGCACCCTCCACCCTCGCCAAAATGGCGTGAATGATATTATCGGTCATGTCCTGCTCACCGCCGGAGATGAAAATTTTGCTGCCCTGTAAGGTGTACGTACCGTCGGCATTTTTAATGGCTTTGGTCCGCAGCAAGCCTACATCAGAGCCGCAGTGAGCCTCGGTCAGGCACATGGTGCCCGCCCACTCGCCACTTAGTAGCTTAGGCAAATAACGCTGTTTTTGCGCCTCAGTACCACCGTTAATTAGGCAGGTCACTGGCGCGAGCGCCAATCCGCCATACATGCTGAACGCCCAACTAGGCGCGCCCACCATTTCGCCAATGACTGAGCCTAAAGACGAAGGCAAACCCTGCCCACCCTCGGCAACCGGAATGCCCAAAGTCTGCCAGCCGCCCTCGCCCCACTGACGAAAAGCCTCTTTAAACCCGTCTGGTGTTGTCACCTGACCATTTGCAAACGTACAGCCTTGCTCATCACCATTCGCCGCAATGGGGTTCACGACGTTTTCGGCAAACTTAGCGCCCTCACCAATGATGGCATCCATCAAATCGGCACCGAGTTCCTCACAACCTTTCAGGCTCGCGTAGTGTTGCTCGCAGTGTAAAAAGTCCTTTAAGACAAAATCAATATCGCGCAGGGGGGCTTTGTAGTCGGCCATCACGAACCTCAGATACAGTGTTCAAATAAAATTCAGAACACCATAGCAGTTTATGGCTCCGGCTTTAGTGACATCACAGGTCAATAGACATGCAGATCATTCACCGCCAAAAATTATGGCCGCGAGGCAAGCCAGCAATAGGCATAGGGCGGCAAGACGATATCACCCGCCTCGGGGTGAATATCAGTGTCACTGAGCAATTCGCGCCAGTGCTTATCGGCATCTAAGTTCAAACTACTCATCGCCAGCGTTTGGGCGCAGGCGCTAATATTATAGATGGCCAACAAGCTTTGTCCGGCGCTACCCTCGGTGCGACACTCTCGGCGCAAACCAAATACGTGATCGCCCAAATGCAAAGGATACTGCGCGGCGTTGGGGTGGAAAGCAGGCTGCTTAGCCCGCAACTTAATTAGCTCTTTAAGCACGGCAAATATCCGCGCGTGATGACTCGTTGTGGCGAGCTGCTCTTCTAAGTTATCTGCCGACCACTGATGACGATTAATCGCGCGGTTATGACTGGTATGCAAAACGCGATTCTCATCGTTTTCAGTCGCTAACAGGCTGTGGATATAGAACGCCGGTACGCCCTGTACCGCCAGCATTAGTGCATGGGCGCAAATAAAGCGCTGCTCTTGGTAACCATCCTCGCCATCGCCCCCGTGACTGCCATCGAGGCGACGACGCATAGCATCGAACAAACTGATGTTGATTTCATAAGGACGGTTTTCACCATTGGCCAAGGCCCGCCACGACACCCGGCCGCCACTTTTTTGCATTACGCCCACCAGCGCTTTAATTTCCTCGTCGTCGAGCAAACCTTCCGCTGGCCGCAAGCCGATGCCATCGTGGGAGGCAATAAAATTAAAATACGTGGTGCCGTCTTGGGCCGCAGGCATGCCCATCATCCACGTTTTTAAGGCGCGGCTACTGCCCGTGACCAAGGTGTTAATTAATAGCGGCGGCAGCGAAAAGTTGTAAACCATATGGGCTTCATTGGCATTGCCGAAATAGGCCAGATTCTCGCGCAGGGGAATATTGGTTTCGGTGATGATAATCGCGTCGGGGACGGCGTGCTCAATTAAACTGCGCAGCAGGCGCACGGCCTCGTGGGTCTGCTCCAAATTCAAACTACTGGTACCGGGGATTTTCCACAAAAACGCCACTGCGTCGAGGCGGAAAATTTTAACGCCCATATCGAGGTAATAACGGATAATTTTAATAAATTCCAGCAGAACCTTGGGGTTTTCAAAGTTAAGGTCGACTTGATCGTGGCTAAAAGTACACCAAACATGCCGTTTGCCGTCGAGGGTTTGCACCTCGCTCAACAAGGGGCTGGTGCGGGGCCGCACCACGGCACTTAAATCGACGCTGGGGTCGACCTCCACAAAATAATCTTGGCCGGGGTCGCGGCGCTGCTTAAAATTCTCAAACCACAGACTGCGGCTAGAGCAATGATTTATGACCAAATCTGCCATTAAATCAAAATCGCGGGCGATCGCACTCACGTCCTGCCAATCACCCAAAGAAGGATTAACCTCCACATAGTTGATCACCGAAAAACCATCGTCGGAGCTATAGGGGTAAAAGGGCAGAATATGGACGCCGCTAACCACGCCGCGCAACTCCCGCCGCAGGAAATCATGCAGAGTATGCAGCGGCCACTCACCGTCGCGCAGAATCGAGTCGCCATAAGTAATGACTAAGGCGTCACTTTCGTCCCAGTGGTTTTTATGAGCCTCGGGCATAAAACAGCGCTGATCTAAGGCCATTGCCGCAATCATTTCCTCAATGAGGCCCGCATTACCGAGCTGCGGATACAAAACCTCCAAATGGGCGGCAAGTCGATTACGCAAATGTTGCGCGGGGCTTAATTCCGTCATTACGATGCGAATTCCTCGTTGTCAGCCTCCACTGCGGCCAGCATGTCGGCCAACAAGGTCGGCTCGGCGCTGCCTACCCTATTCCAGCTCGGTATAAACGGTGTTTCCATGGGATTTTCCAGAAACATATTGCCCGCCTTTACAATATTTTGAGCAAACAACTCAACCGCCTGCTCTTCCCGATGAAGGTCCAAATCAAGACCATTCATCACCGCGTCGGCGCGATAGCTGTCGACAAAATCTAGGGCAACTCGGTAATAGGTTGCCTTGATGGTGCGGAAGGTTTCGCTATTAAACACCACGCCATTAGTGGCCAACTTGCGGAAAATCGCCTTGGATATATCAATCGACATTTTTGACAAACCACTGCTGTCATCCGCTGCAGACAGGGATTGGTGCTTATGATCGTAAACATCGGCAATATCGACCTGGCACAGACGGTTAGTGGAGTAATTGCGGTACATCTCCGAAAGCACGCCAATCTCTAGGCCCCAGTCGCTGGGAATACGCAGATCGTTTAACACATCCATGCGCATCGAAAATTCACCCGACAGCGGGTAACGATAACTGTCTAAATACTCGAGATAATCCGAGCCACCAAGAATTTTCTTTAAGGAGCGAATCAGCGGCGTGACCAACAAGCGGCTCACCCGGCCATTGATTTTGCCGTCGGCAACCCGCGCGTAATAGCCCTTACAAAACTCATAGTTAAAGGCCGGATTAGCCACGGGATAAAACAATTGCGCAAGCAGTCGACGGTCGTAGGTCAGAATATCGCAGTCGTGCAGAGCGATTGCCTCGGCGCGACCCGAGGCCTGAATAAAGCCAAGGCAATACCACACATTGCGGCCCTTGCCCGGCTCTTCCGGAGAAAGACCACGCTTTTGCAGCCGAGCATCAATTGCCCGCAGCCGCGGGCCATCATTCCACAGCACGCGATGACGCTGGGGTAGCCGACTAAAGAATTTTAAGGCGTAGCGATACTGAGCCTCATCGGCCTGATCCAAACCAATAATAATTTCATCGATATAATCGACCTTGGCAATTTCATCAATGATCGCGGCCAGCGCTGGGCCTTCTAGCTCTGAAAACAGCGAGGGCAGCATCAGGGCCATTGGCCGTTGCTTGGAGAATTGTTTCAGTTCAGCCTCAATGTCACTCACCGGCCGATCAATCAAATTGTGTAAGGTGGTAATGATGCCGTTCTGGTAAAAATCGCCCATATTATTGCCTATATTATTTTAAAAACGTCAGAGTGCTAACGCGATTTAATCGCCCGCACCAAATATGTCTATTAAGGCCTCGTTCCAACCGACTGGGCCAAAACCTTCAGTAATACGTAACTCTCCCTGTGGCGCCGTAATCTGCGGCGGTAAATGATGTGGCGAGCGCACCACCACAGCAATATCTGCTCGCTCCAGCATGGCGACATCGTTACCGCTGTCACCCAGCGCGATCAGCTGCGGCGCAGGCCCTATTGGGTATAAGCAAGAAGCCAGCCACGCCATCGCCCGGCCCTTATCTGCAGTGCCCATAATATGGATAAAACGGCCACCTTTTAGGGCCTGCAAGCCTTCTGCGGCAAGCAGGCCAGCAAACTCCTGCCAGCGCTCATCTGTGTCTTCCCAACAAATAGGCTCCGAGTACTCACGCTGCAGTGCTAATTCGGCCTCTCCCAAACTGAGCCCTGCTATATTGCACAAAGTTGGTGCATCAAAATCCGCAAAGCCAGAAAACTGATAGCCGCCCTGCGCTCGCCAAGTACGCAATAGTGTTAGGACCTCGTCGCGGCGTGGCGCAAATTCCTTTACCCGCTGGCCATTTACTGTGCTCAAATCAACATCGGCCAGCAAATCACAGCCGGCGGGCACCACCACGGCAGCGCCATTTTCAATAATAAAGGGGTAGGGATTTTTTAGCTGGGCGGCCAACTTATGGAGCTCGGCCTGGGTCTTGCTGGTATTGAGTACCCACACCACCCCGAGGTCGGCTAAGCGAGCAAGTGCTTGGGTCGCTGCACTGAAGGAGTAATTATCATGATCCAGCAGCGTGCCATCTAAATCGGTAAAAACCAGGCTCTGACGAGCATGGTCATTGCCGCGTTGTAGGTAACCTACCGCACTAATCCGCCGATCTGCGGCCATCGTCATCACACAATCCGCTTGGAAGGGAAGGTATTGTAGACACTGGCGAGTAATCCGCTCGTAGTGCTGAATAAAGCGCTCAATGGCCACCGCATCCATTAACGCTGGTGCGGCAGCCACATCCAGCGTCGCCGCCAGCTTTTGCTCCTGCTCAAGCCGCCAGCCCTGCACGCAGTCAAAGCTGGGCGCCGCCAGCATCAATAAATAATCTATTTTTGCAAAAAGACGACGATATTCCCCAGCAAGCGCGGCATTTACATAGGCCCGCCAAACGCCGTCGGGGTCTTCTTCCGCTTCAAGTGCGTTCACTGGTGTGGCCAAAGCAGGTTCCTCGCAAGGCGCCGCTCCCAAACACCAACCCTCAAAGATAATGAGGTCAACCGGACCGGAAATGCGCGGCCACGCGATGCGCTGGGCCCGATCGTCACAGGCCTTGTCAAACCGCGGTAAATCCACGCTCTGCCCCGACTTTAAGGTCAATAAGGCCGCCAAGGTTTGCTCGGCAAGCGGCACGTCATGGCTGCCCGGCACACCGCGCGTTAGAAGCAAGGGGTGCACTTTCGCCGCCAAATCTTGGCGCTCAGCGCGGCGTAAATAGAAGTCGTCTATCGACACCACCGCCACTGTCATGCCGTGTTCGCGCTGCAGATACCATTGAAAAAAAGCGGCCAAGGTCGATTTGCCACTGCCCTGGGCGCCGTGAATGCCCAATACACGCAAGTCACCCGCGCGAATCCGCGGTAATACCTCGTTAATGAAAGGGATAAAATAAGCCTGTATCTGCTGGCGATATTGCTCCGGCAAACGTTCTTGCAATAAAAACTCAGTCAAGTCGGCGCGCATGTCCGGCAAATAAGCCTCCTAAAGCTGGCGATGCTTAGATCAGAATGAATCGAACACATCGTTTAGGTATAGCACAGCCCGATGCCAGTCCATACCAAACATATCAATATTCATTAAGCAGGTTTCTTGCCAATAGGCGCTAAGTTTTAGGTTTGAGCAAAAGAGGAACGATAAAGCAGAATTACAGGCAAAAAAAAGAGGCCAATTGGCCTCTTTTAAAACTCTTAGGTAATCAGTGCTGATGACCACCGGCGCCGTGGACATGGCCATGGCTGAGTTCTTCTTCACTGGCAACACGAACTTCTTCAATGCTGACGTCAAACTGCAATACCTGACCCGCTAAAGGGTGGTTGGCATCAACAGTAACAGACTCGTCGTCAACCGCTTTAACAACAACGGTTTGCACTTGACCCTGCGCGCCGGACGCCTGGAACTGCATGCCGACTTCGATTTGATCGACGCCTTGGAATGCTTCACGAGGTACCGCTTGGATCAATTCAGGGTTCAGTTCACCGTAGCCATCTTCTGGCTGAACAGTCACTTTCATCGCGTCGCCGGTAGTTTTGCCGGTCAGCTCACGCTCTAAACCTGGGATAATACCGCCGTGACCATGCAGATAGGCCAGTGGCTCTTGACCTTTTGACGTGTCAATCTCAGCACCAGCTTCGTCGGTCAGGGTGTAGTGAAAAGCCACTACGCAATCGTTAGCAATAATCATGGGAGCCTCCCGTTAAAATAAGCCGACAAGCATGACAGTTTTGACCGGCAAGGTCACGCCACCGGGCCAATTTATTGCTTATTTGCCGAGATTCGACGATCAGCGGCCAATATTGCGGAAGTTGTCACACCCCCGCCAAACTCAGGCGCGACCGGAAATTTCCTCGCCCACCTCAACAATACGACGCCGCAGCCAAATATGACCCGGGTCATGCTGTAACAGGGGGCTCCACGCGAGCTTAAGCTCAATAGGTATTATCATAAACGGCGGTTTGCGCACGGCTAAACGCGGGTCATCCACGTACAAATTAGCTACCTGAGTCGGCAGGGTAGCAATTAAATCAGGGTGTTTCGCCAGTAATGCCGCCACCTGATAGTGACGGGTAAACACGCGGATTTGCCGCTCGTGCCCACACTCGGCCAAGGCCTCGTCGACCCAGCCTAAGCGCTGACTGTCGCGCTGACTCATACCGCGCCCAACCCCCATACCGGTCTTGCTAACCCAGATATGGGGCGCCGCTAAAAAGGCATCCATATCGAAATTACCCAAGGCTGAGTTGCCACTGCTCATCAGACAGGAAAAGCTATCTCGCCACACCGTGGCCTGATGAAAAGACTGAGGCAGACGATCAAAGCGATTGATTGCCATGTCGATCTTGCCTTGTTCCAAGTCCTGAAAAGTCACGTCGCTCGGAGTCAAAATATCTAAAGTGATATTCGGCGCTTCGTCGCGGAGTTTAAATAGCAGCGGCATCAATAGCGTAGACTCCGCATAGTCGCTGGCCATAATCCGAAACACCCGGCTACTCTTAGTGACCTCAAAATCCGAGACCGGCAATACCGCCTGCTCCACTGCCGATAAAATAGTCCGCACCTGGGGCTGCAACTCCAAGGCACGCTCCGTCGGCGTCATGCCCTCGCTGGTACGCACCAGCAGCGGATCATTAAACAAATCCCGCAGACGGCGCAGACCATTACTCAATGCTGGCTGGGTAATGCCTAACTGCTCCGCGGCACGGGTAACATTCTTCTCTCGCAACAGCACGTCGAGATAGACCAGCAGGTTTAGATCGATTCGCGATAGATTCATACTAAGAATAACTCCGCAGGGCTTTATAGTTTGGCGTGATTATGGGCGTTTTTAAGCTTTGCTGCCAGCGGCAGCAAATTAGGTCTGGCGCCGGACGCCTGATGTCAGACGTAAATACCGCAATACCTTCGTCTGACATCAGACATCCGACGCCCGACTTCGCAATAAAAAAGGCCCGGATAAATCCGGGCCAAGCCTCACTGACAGGAAAGGAATCGTTTACAGATCAAGCCTTAGCTTGAGCTTTGTATTCAATACGACGGCGATGCAGAACTGGCTCGGTGTAGCCACTAGGCTGTTCGCAGCCCTTAAAGACCAGTTCACAGGCAGCTTGGAAGGCCACGCTGTCGTCGAAGTTAGGCGCCATTGGCGTGTAGCTCGGGTCGTCGGCATTCTGCCTATCAACTACTGCCGCCATACGCTTAATGGTTTCCATCACTTGCGCCTCAGTACAAACGCCGTGATGTAACCAGTTGGCGATGTGCTGACTGGAGATACGCAGGGTCGCGCGGTCTTCCATCAGGCCAACATCGTTAATATCAGGAACTTTAGAGCAGCCCACACCGGCATCGATCCAGCGCACTACATAGCCAAGCATGCCCTGAGCGTTGTTATCCAACTCTTGCTGGATTTCTTCGGCGCTCCAATTGGGGTTCTGCGCAACCGGAATACTTAAAATATCGTCCAATGCAGCGCGCTGGCGGCTGGCCAACTGGGCTTGCACCGACTTCACGTTGACTTGGTGATAGTGCATGACGTGCAAGGTCGCGGCAGTAGGCGATGGCACCCAAGCGCAGTTAGCGCCAGCCTGTGGATGAGCAATCTTTGCCTCCATCATCGCGGCCATTTCGTCGGGCATGGCCCACATGCCTTTACCGATTTGCGCGCGGCCGCTTAAGCCACAAGCCAAGCCGATATCAACGTTCCAGTCTTCGTAGGCGTTAATCCACGCCTGCTTTTTCATGTCGGCTTTGCGTACAAATGGGCCGGCTTCCATGCTCGTGTGAATTTCGTCACCGGTGCGATCTAAGAAGCCAGTATTGATAAAGATAACCCGCTCTGGCACCGCAGCAATACAGGCTTTGAGGTTAACGGTAGTGCGACGCTCCTCGTCCATGATGCCGATTTTTAAGGTGTTGCGCGGCAAACCAAACGCGTCTTCAACCCGCGAGAATAATTCGCCAGCAAAAGCCACTTCTTCAGGGCCATGCATTTTGGGCTTAACAATGTAAACACTGCCCGTGCGAGAGTTGCGCAAGGCGCCCGTCTGCTTAAGATCGTGCATCGCCGCCAACACGGTGACCATGGCATCCATAATGCCTTCGGGTACTTCAAAACCATCCGCATCAATAATGGCTTCATTGGTCATCAAGTGACCAACGTTACGAACCAAGAGCAAGCTGCGACCATGCAGTATTTTTTCACTACCATCGGCTGCGGTGAAGGTCCGGTCGCCAACTAAGGTACGAACGAGTTCTTTACCACCTTTAGTGAGTTTCTCCTGAAGGTCGCCCTTCATTAAACCCAACCAATTGCGATAAACCTCAACTTTGTCGTCGGCATCTACTGCGGCTACCGAATCCTCACAGTCTTGAATAGTGGTCAGTGCCGACTCCAGCACTAAATCTTTAACTCGCGCCGGATCATCCTTGCCAATAGGGTGCTGGTCGTCTATTTGGATATCGATGTGCAAACCATTATTTACTAGCAAAATATTGCTAGGGCTGGCGGCATCACCCAGAAAACCGACAAACTGCTCAGGCTGCTGCAACTCGGTAACAGAGCCGTCTGCCAAGCTAACCGCCAAGCTGCCATTAACAACACGATACAGCGTGGAATCTGCATGACTACCACTAGCCAAAGGCGCACTGCTGTCCAAAAATTGACGAGCGTAAGCGATAACTTTGGCGCCGCGCACAGGGTTATAGCCCTTACCTTTGTCAGCACCATCGGCCTCAGAAATAACATTGGTGCCATATAGTGCATCATATAAGCTACCCCAACGCGCATTCGCAGCGTTCAGGGCGTAGCGAGCATTCATTACTGGCACAACAAGCTGGGGACCGGCCAGATTGGCGATTTCCTCGTCAACATTCACGGTGCTAACCGCAAAATCAGCAGGTTCAGGAAGCAGGTAATTAATTTCGGTCAAAAAGGCTTTATACTTTGCTGCGTCGAACTGACCGCGATTAGCGCGATGCCAGTCGTCAATTTGCGCCTGGATCTGCTCGCGCTTAGCCAGTAAAGCGCGATTTTTAGGGGCGAGATCTTTAATCACTGCCGCCATCGCATCCCAAAATTGATCTGGGCTAATACCGGTACCAGGAGCGACCTCCTCGTTGACCAAGCGATAAAGTACATCGGCAATCTGTAAGCCTGCGTGCTGCACCCTAGAATTGGCCTGCGAAGACATAATCACTCCTTAATAAATTAATACTTTGTGTTTAATAATTAACTGCGTGCGACATAACTCAAATGTAGACCAACATCCTAGCACCTGAGGATAATTCTGCAAATTTATCCATATTATCTTTACTATTCTTTTTATGAATGAATAATTTATATTGAGCAGCTATAATGGTGGAATTCGGCGCATTCCCAAAAGCCCTTCTATTATTGTGTAGCTATATAGCGCTTCAATGGCGATCAAGCAAACATTATTCACTCAATAAATAACCGACATAATATCTATAAATTAGAAAAATTTAACAGTCACGCGTAAACTAGGCAGCGTTAACCACCCAAACGCACAAAATAGGGACCACATATGTCAACTCTACAAGCAGACATCCAGGCAGTTGCCTCACTTAAGGAACAAGCTGGCCACAGCTGGGACGGAATCAACCCCGAGTATGTCGCACGCATGCGCGCCCAGAACAAATTCAAAACCGGTCTAGACATTGCCAAATACACTGCCGACATCATGCGTGCAGACATGGCCGCGTTTGACAAAGACAAAACCAAATACACTCAGTCTCTGGGTTGCTGGCATGGTTTTATTGGTCAGCAGAAGATGATTTCTATTAAGAAACACTTCAACGGTAAAACTGATCGTCGCTACTTGTACCTGTCTGGCTGGATGGTTGCCGCTCTGCGCTCGTCCTTTGGTCCCTTGCCTGACCAATCAATGCATGAAAAAACCGTTGTTGCCGACCTAGTACGCGAGCTCTACACCTTCCTGCGTCAAGCCGATGCACGTGAGCTGGGCGGTTTGTTCCGCGCTCTGGATGCTGCTCGCGAAGCTGGCGACACCGCTGAAGAAGCTAAGATCCAAGATCAAATCGACAACCATGTTACTCACGTAGTACCTATTGTTGCAGACATCGACGCTGGTTTCGGTAACGCTGAAGCGACTTACCTGATGGCCAAGCAAATGATCGAAGCTGGCGCTTGCTGCCTGCAGATCGAAAACCAAGTTGCTGACGAAAAGCAGTGCGGTCACCAAGACGGCAAAGTAACCGTACCCCACGCCGACTTCCACAATAAGCTGCGCGCATTGCGTTACGCTTTCTTAGAGCTGGGAGTCGACAACGGCGTTATCGTTGCACGTACTGACTCTGAAGGTGCTGGCCTGACCAAAGAAATCGCCGTTGTTAAAGAGCCAGGCGATCAGGGCGACATTTACAACTCGTTCTTAGACGTTGAAGAAATCAACGTAGCTGACATGGCTGAAGGCGACGTTTGCTTCAACCGTAACGGCAAGCTGGTTCGTCCCAAGCGTCTGCCTTCTGGCCTGTACCAGTTCCGCGAAGGCACTGGTCACGAGCGTTGCGTATTTGACTGTATCGAAGCTATCAATGCTGGCGCCGACCTGCTTTGGATCGAAACAGCCGTTCCAACCGTTCACGAAATCAAAGGCATGATGGACGAAGTTCGTAAAGTTCACCCAGATGCGAAGTTGGTTTACAACAACTCTCCTTCTTTCAACTGGACACTGAACTTCCGCCAGCAGACTTTCGATACTTGGACTGCTGAAGGTAAAGACGTATCTGCCTATGATCGTGCAAACCTGATGTCAGCTGAATACGACGAAACTGAATTGGCTGCCGTTGCTGATGAACGTATCAAGACTTTCCAGGCAGACACTGCCCGTGAAGCGAACGTATTCCACCACCTGATCACTCTGCCGACTTACCACACTGCAGCGCTGTCTACTGACAACCTCGCAAAAGAGTACTTCGGTGAGCAGGGCATGCTGGGTTATGTTGCTGGCGTACAGCGTAAAGAAATCCGTCAGGGTATCGCCTGTGTTAAGCACCAAAACATGTCTGGTTCAGACATGGGTGACGACCACAAAGAATACTACGCTGGCGAGCTTGCACTGAAAGCAGGCGGCGCGAAAAACACTTCTAACCAGTTCAACTAAGTTGAATTAAGGTGTAAGTGACGTGCCCTGGCGATTGCATACGCATCAGCAGGGCACAGTTCAGCGCAGTAGAAAAAGGCGACCCTTGCAAAAGGTGTCGCCTTTTTTATGAATAGAATATGATGGTTTCCCGCTATAGCGGCAAAGGCAGCGAGTTGCTTTTCTTTCAGCATTTCAGCTCTTTGCCAACTAAAACTGACTAAGTGACTTCCAATATGACTAATACACCTACTTTTCTTAAAGACGCTAACAATGTATTGCGCGACCAAGGATTTGCTACGAGTAACGTCTGGTATCACGGCACTTCGTCGGCGCTAGTCGACTCAATCAAAACCCAGGGCCTGAAGCGCTCCGGTGACAAAGTACTCAAAAACGCCGCAAAGCAAACCATGGCAACCATCGGCAATAGTTATACCGAATCGATTGAGCCGGTTTTTTTAACTCAAAGCAAAGAGCTGGCTTTTTATTGGGCGCAGCAAACCGTGAGGAACCGCAGTGTGCGTGTTGAAGGCAATGAGCACCCTGTTGTGTTTGCCGTAAGCCTTCCAGAAGGCCTAAACGCCAAAGTAAAGCCCGATGTCGGTGCCGCGAGCTTGCTGCTACTCAAAGAAGGTGAAGACTTTATGGCGTATTTGGCAGGGATTTATCAGGAAAATGGCTTCGGCATACCCGATATCGATCTAATGAAAGCCGATCGCCTGGAGTACTTAACCGTACTGGGCATGGCCTATATCAATAGCGATATAAGCGCCAATTACCTAAAACTTGTTAGCGAATAAGTAAAACCGTTTACCCAATACGTGACGGGAGACGGGAGGCGCAAAAAAAGGCATAGTGGTTTTTACCCTTTCCATTACTCGCCCACCACCAACCACTGCAGGAGTTACTATGAATACGATATCCACCCCCGATCTCTGCGATGAACATGGCGATAACGTGCGCGTACTAGAGGTGAACTTCCGCCACTATGGCGGTAAACAGCATTTCTGGGGCGAAATCGTCACCATTAAATGCTTTGAAGACAACTCCAAAGTTGCCGAAGTGGTTAAAACACCGGGCAATAATCGCGTGCTCGTTGTCGATGGCGGCGCCTCACCGCGACGCTCACTACTCGGCGACAACCTTGCTCGCGCTGCAGCCGATAACGGCTGGCGCGGTATTGTAATCTACGGTTATCTGCGCGACGTGGAAGAGCTGGCCAACATGCCCATTGGCATCATGGCGCTGGGCAGCGTACCCCGCAAAACCGAAAAACTGGGCGACGGCCGTTGCAATATTGCACTGGAATTTGGCGGTACTACACTATACCCAGGCGAGCACCTATACGCCGACCTAAGCGGCGCAATCATTTCAAAGCAGCCACTGACAGACACGCTGTAATCTACTAGGCTGTGGCAATCAAATAAAAGGATAAAATAATGAAACTAGGACTATTACTGGGCTACTCTGGCGCAAAACTCTCTATTCCCATGGATACGGTTAAGCACGCCGAAACACTGGGTTTTGATTCGGTGTGGACAGCCGAAGCCTACGGTTCTGACGCCGTTACTCCGGCCGCGTGGATTTTAGCCCAGACTAGCAAAATTAAAGTCGGCACCGCCATTATGCAAATGCCGGCGCGAACCCCGGCCATGTGCGCCATGACCGCCATGAGCTTAGACCAACTCTCTGGCGGTCGCTTTATAGTTGGCCTCGGTGCATCAGGCCCACAGGTAGTCGAAGGCTGGCACGGCGTGCCCTACGGCAAGCCGGTGACCCGCACCCGTGAGTACATTAAAATTATGAAGGAGATTTTTGAGCGCAAGGGGCCAGTTACCTTCGACGGTAAGATGTATCAAATGCCCTATAGTGGCCCCGGCGCTACTGGTCTTGGCAAGCCCCTAAAATCCATACTTCACGGCGACCCAAGCATCCCGATCTACACCGCCTCAATTACCCCCGCTGGCGTGAGCGCCTCCGCTGAAGTCGCCGACGGCGTATTCCCCGTGTGGATGAGCCCAGAAAAATACGCTGTACTAGAACCCAGCATCGAAAAAGGCCTCGAAAAAAGCGGGCGCAAAAAAGCCGACTTTAATGTTGCACCCTTTGTTGGCGTCATTATGGGCGACGACCTCGACGGCTGCCGCGTATTTATTAAAGACTTCCTCGCACTTTACATTGGCGGCATGGGTGCCAAGGGTAAAAACTTTTACACCGATTACGCAACGCGCATGGGCTATGGCGATGCCGCTGAGAAAATCCAGGATCTTTATTTAGCGGGCAAAAAAGAAGAGGCTCGCGCCGCCGTACCCGACGCTCTAGTCGACGAAGTCGCGCTCGTTGGCCCTGAAGCGAGAATTCGTGAACGCGCCAAAGACTGGAACGCCGCGTCCAGCCGAGGCGAGGTTGATACCATGCTACTAAATTGTCAGCAGCCAGAAGCCATGGAAATTTTGGCGGATTGCTTCCTTTAGCGGGAGACGCTTGATGGAAGACGGGGGACGCTAGGGTATTCGCTACGCTCATGTCGGAAAATATCAGCTCACGCACATAGTACGATTAAGCGTTGCTGTTGATTTTTCGCCAGACGCCTGAGCTCCGACTTGGTTTTAGCGTCTTCCGTCCAGCATTCTGCCAAACTAGGCTTACCAGCAAACAGAACTAAACTCAGGAACCACACGCATGACCGCAGTTACCCGTCGCCTAGCCATGGCTATTCTCAATGGTTTCGATGCTTTTTTTGCCGAGTACAAAAACATCACCCTCGGCGCGCAAGCGCGTTTTGAAGGGGCCGACTGGCACGGTGCACAAAAAGCCATGCGTGATCGTTTAGATTTATGGAAACAAAAGCGCAGAATCGTTGCCGAAGCTGCATATACCATTACCGGCGGCAGTGTTGAAGATCGGGACAACTGGGAAATTGCCAAGCAGGAATACGCAGAGCTTATACAAAATCACGACAATTTTGAAATTGCGCAATCGTTTTTCAATTCGATTTATTGTTACATATTCAAGCATGAAAAAATCCGCGATGTGCACACCTTTGCCCTGACCTCAGTCGAACACTGCGCCCCAGTCTCAAGTGAGTCCATACTGCGCCGCTACCGCTTTGACGGTGACAATGCCGTCGATATCACCAAATCAATGCTCATTGACTGCGAGTTCAACATCCCCTGGGAAGATCTCGACCGCGACGTGGGCTTTATCATGAACGTCGTTAACCGCGAACTTATTCCCAAAATTCGAGATCGCAGCAAAGACATTTATGTCGAAACACTAGAGTCGTTATTTTTCCGCAACAAAGCCGCTTATTTGGTCGGCCGCATTGTCAGCGGCGACTTCACCATGCCCTTTGTACTGCCTATTTTACACAGCGAAAACAATTCCATATTCGTTGACACCGTACTCTCTGATCCCGATGACATCTCAATCTTATTCAGCTTTAGCCGAAGCTATTTTATGGTCGACACCTCGGTGCCATCAGAGTACATCGCCTTCTTACATCGGCTAATGCCCCACAAAGAGATCTTTGAGCTGTATATTGCCATCGGCATGCCCAAGCACGGTAAAACCGAGTTTTATCGCTTTGCGGTGAATGAAACTGCCAATAGCGAATCGCCGTATATCATTGCACCGGGCATTAAAGGCATGGTTATGCTGGTATTTACCCGCCCGGACTTTGGCTATGTGTACAAAGTAATTAAAGATCGCTTTACACCGCCCAAAGACATGAGCCAAGAGCATGTTCGCAAATGCTACAGTTTGGTAAAACGCTGGGATCGCGGCGGGCGCATGGCGGACACACAAGAATTCAATAATCTTGCTTTTGATCGCCGCCGCTTTTCCGACGAGCTTATTGCCGAATTAGAAAAAGAGGCGCCCTCAAAAGTTAGCGTTAGCGGCAATGCGCTGCTTCTAAAGCACGTATACATCGAACGTAAAATGATTCCCCTCAATCTTTACCTCAAAGACTGCAATGAGCAACAGCTCGACAGCGTGATGGGCGAATACGGCAATGCCATAAAGCAATTGGCAGCGGGCAATATCTTCCCCGGCGATATGTTACTCAAAAACTTTGGCGTTACCCGTCACGGCCGCGTGGTGTTTTACGACTACGATGAAATTTGTCCACTGACCGACTGCAACTTCCGCTCACTGCCCGAGCCGAAAAACGACGAGCAAGCCATGGCCAGCCAGCCCTGGTACGAGGTCAAACCAGAAGATGTATTCCCCGAGGAATTCCGTTTATTTTTCTCTGGTAACCAGCGCGCCAAAAAGGTGTTTGATTCATTGCACAGTGACCTCTACGACCCAGCCTACTGGCGTGGCCTGCAGGAAACCATACGCAATGGTTACGTCGCCGACGTATTCCCCTATCGGAAAAAGCAGCGTTTCCAACAACGACCACATTAAAGCAATACCACCGACAACTAGGAGTTTGACATCACCTAGCAAGCCTATAGAGTAGTGCGGCTATTGTATTTAGTTAGACAAGCGTAGAATTTAGAGCGCAGAGGATAAACCCATGAACAATAAAATGCTCGCCATAATAACTGTCCTTACCTTAGCCGCCTGCGGCGGCGGCAACTCCAGCAACCGCGCAAGCGGCATAGCGGTAGACAAGGCAACTGTCCAAGTAATATCGAATCGACCAGATCTTGTTTCAGCAGGCGATGTACTCGTTGAGGTGGTGCTAGCTAGCGCTGACGCAAGCGATGAGCTTGTACTGCTCCGTAACAACACCGACGTAACCAGCGTCCTGCAAAGCACGCCAGATAATCCCTTGCGCCTTTTAGGCGTGGTCGAGGGTTTAAGTGTGGGTGAAAATACCATCAGCGCCAATATCGGTAACAGCATCACCGTGGTGAACCACCCCTCGGGAGGCCCAGTGTTTACCGGACCGCACATCCAACCTTGGGAATGCCAAGAGGGCGCAACCGACGAGGATTGCAACCAAGCGGCAACATACCAATGGCTTTATAAGTCGACCAATCCATTGCTCGCGGGCTTACAGCCATATGATCTTGAGAATCCACCAACCGATGTGGCTACCACCACGACCGATAACGGTGAAACCTTACCATTTATAGTACGCCAGGAAATCGGTTATCAGGCGCGGGACCAATACACCATCTTTACCCTACACAAAGCCGATGAAAGCTGGACACCAATACAACCCCAGTCACAGTGGAATCGCCGCCTACTCGTAACCCACGGCGGCAATTGCCGTGGTGACCACGACACCAGTTCCGCGCGCACCGACGACTACGCGGGCACCATTCCCGGTAACCCAGCAATCGAACAGTCCTATATCACCGCGCTGAGCCTGGGCTGGTCAGTACTGTCCACCGCCCAACTCAACCTGGGTCACAACTGTAATTTGAGCTATCAGGCCGAATCGCTAATGATGGCCAAAGAGCGCTTTGTCGAACAATACGGTGAACTGCGCTACACCGTGGGCACGGGCTGCTCCGGCGGCGCAATTACCCAGAATATGATTGCCAACGCCTACCCCGGTTTGTACCAAGGCTTATTGACTACCTGCACCTACCCCGACGTTATGAGTACTGCAACTCAGTTTGCTGACTACCACATTTTACTGAAGTACTTCGGCCTTAAGGCCGAAAATCCGGTGGCGCCAACCACCCGCGACGGAACAATATTTACACCAAACCAACAGAACGAGATTTACGGCCACCTAAACGGCATTGTGAACGCCTCACTTGCTGATTCCGCGCTATTTGGCGAAGCGGTAGAGCCCGCCTCAAACTGCGGCGGCATCACACCCGAAGAACGCTTCAATAAAGACACAAACCCCGGGGGCGTGCGCTGCGATGTACTCACCTTTATGGAAAATATGATCGGCGCGCGCGAGCGTTTTCCTGCGGAAGACCCACTGCGCGACCATTGGTCAAAAATAGAACAAGACCTTGGCTATGGCTTTGCTGGATTCCCTCTGGGCAACGAAGGTGTGCAGTATGGCCTACTGCCCTTGCAGCAAGGCATTATCAGCCCCGCCCAATTTTTGGCACTGAACACCAATATAGGTGGCCTAGACCCAAGCCTCAACGTGACTCAGGCGCGCTTGAAGCCTGACTATCCGGCACTCCCCAACGCCTATCGCACTGGCATTTTAAATACCATTGTGAACATGGATACCGTACCTATTATTAATATGACTGGCCCCGATCCCGGCGCGGCGCACGACAGCGTGCATGGCTATTGGGTGCGCTGGCGCCTTGAACGCGAGCTTGGCCACCGCGACAATTTTGTCCACTGGGGCGGCGCCACGGCCTTAATCGGTGACGCGAATTACATGAACCAATCACTCATTGCCATGACATCTTGGCTAGACGCCATCGAAGCCGATACCAGCGCCACGCCACTGGCGCAGAAAATCATCATCAACAAACCGGCCGATGTCCAAGACCAATGCAACGGCGTGCCCGGCGTAATGTGCCCGGAAGCCGCTATGCTGGTATTTGGCACACCGCGCACCCAAGCGGGCGCCGACAAGTATGGCGACCAAGTGCAGTGCCAGCTCAAGCCCTTTAGTCGCGCCGACAACTACGGTTTAGGCAACACTGTGTGGCAGGAAGAAGACTGGGCGGCACTAGAGCAAACCTTCGCCACCGGTGTTTGTGACTGGTCTAAACGGCCACTGGAATGGCAGCGCACAGTTACGTGGCTGAATTATCAAGATGATAAAGGCGATGTGATTACCGGTGGCCAGCAAATGGCACCGGCCAAGTTTCCTGCTGCTTGGGCTAGCCCCGCGTTCAGCAAGACCTGGGAACCCACTTGGCTGCAACCCTAACCCAGGCAGGGCAGTAGCGTAAAATAAAAACGGGCGAGATAGAAAACTATCTCACCCGTCTTATTGGCTCGCATCCCGCGAGCCCCATCTATGGTCATTACAGGTCAATTAAAACTGCAAACGCGCACTCACCCCAATTTCATCAGTATCTAAATCACCAATAAAACTTCTGCTGATGTTTGCCGCCAAAGAAAACTGAGGCACAACATACACCCGAACACCGGCACCCAATATTGCGCCCGTGTCAGTGCCACCGAAGTCAGCATCTTGATGGGCCAAGCCACCCATTAAATTACCTTCAACATTATTGGTCAGCCATGTGCGGCTCGTCACACTGCCAGTCAAGGTGTCAATGTCAGCGTTATCCAACGCCGGGTTTTTACTGTCTGACTCTGCAAAGCTGTAATCCAGCGCCAACACTAAATCGCTGCGCTCAGACATTTTCATAGGGTGACCCACACCGATGCTCACCGTGTCAAACTCAAGGTTTTTATTCACATCGAGATTACCCAGTGAACCGCGAACGAAGATATTTCTATCCAGAGCCAGCGAACCGCCGCCATAAATGTAATCGGCATCAGTATTGTCTATATCGACATCAGAAAAGCCACCTTCTACATAGGTATAGCTAAACTCTTTAGCATTAGCCTGCACTGATGCGATCGCCGCCACTAAACCAAGTCCCAAAAGCTGCTTCTTAGATATATTCATTACAATGTCTCTCCGTTGGATTGATGCAGATTTAGACTGGGCTTTGGCAAACAGTTCCTCGAAAACAACAACTTGTGCACTATGCACACTCGCGCAACTTTCCACGCATTCACGTGTCTGCCCGCCCCTGTGCGCGAGCATATTAAGCCTGACCAATCCGCGCACCAACCACTATTGAACAAGTAGCAATAAAACAATAACTAACCAACACAAAATTTCTGCAAACCGAGCGAAATAGCCATAACAGATCAACAAAAATGCAGTATCTCAAACAACACCGCTAATGAGTTAAATTCAATAGACAAGCAAAGCGACCCATGTTATTGTCCAGATATTGACATGCAAATCAATAGAGATAACAAGAGAGAAATCAGCCGAATGAACGCCGACATACTGTACAGCGTAGCGGAGAATGGGCTTGCCACGGTCACAATGAATCGGCCAAACACCCATAACGCCTTTAACAATGAAGTAATCCAACTACTTCAAGATGCGTTTGCTCGTGCCGCCAACGACAAGTCTGTCCGCGCCCTACTTTTGCAAGCCAAAGGCAGCAGCTTTTGCGCTGGCGGCGACATGAACTGGATGAAGCAAATGGCAGGCTATAGCTACGAGGAAAACCTCGCGGACTCTAAAAAGATTGCCGCCATGCTAAATAAGCTAAACACCCTACCCATGCCCACCATTGCACGGGTACAGGGCGCGGCTTATGGCGGCGGTGTCGGCCTTGTCGCCTGCTGCGATATAGCCGTTGCCACCACAAACGCCAATTTTTGTTTAAGCGAAGTAAAAGTCGGCATGATCCCCGCAACCATCAGCCCCTATGTTATCGCCGCCATTGGCCAGCGCGCCTCTCGGCGCTACTTCACTACTGCCGAGGTAATTTCCGCTGAAAAAGCCTTGGGACTGGGTCTTATCAGCGAATGCTGCGCAACAGAAGAAGACGCAGACCACGCTATTGCAGCACTTATCAAAGCCTTGTTAAAAAATGGCCCCCGCGCCATAAGCGAGGCCAAGAAGTTGGTCCTCGACCTAAGCAACCGACCCATTGACGCCGAACTTATCGAAGAAAGCAGTCGCCGAATCGCCCTGACCCGAGATTCTAGCGAAGGCAAAGAAGGACTTAGTGCCTTTTTAGAGAAGCGTAAACCCAATTGGATTCAATAAGCTAAATATCAACCTAGTAGGTAGCGTTTATGAGCACAGACAAGAAAATATTAATTGCCAATGGCCAAGGTTTTTGGGGCGACAGCCTCCTCGGTCCACTGCGGCTCGTGAAAGAAGGTCCGCTGAATTACCTGACCCTGGACTACCTTGCCGAAGTCACCATGAGCATTATGCAGCGTCAAAAAGAGCGCAACCCAGACGCGGGCTACGCGACAGACTTCGTGGACATGCTCCGCGAAATTCTACCAACGTGCAAAGAAAAAGGCATTAAGGTGATTGCCAATGCCGGCGGCGTAAACCCCAAAGGCTGCCGCGACGCAATTCAAGCGGTGGTAAAAGAACTCGGCCTCACCGGCGTTAAAGTCGGCATCGTTGAAGGTGACGACATTCTTGAGCAATTGCCTGAGCTGATCAAATCTGGCGAGAGCTTTAAAAACCTCGACAATGGCGACGCCCTAGACACCGTACTCAGCCGCCTATCCAGCGCCAACGTCTATATCGGCGCCAAACCAATTGCCGACGCCCTTGCCCAAGGCGCCGACATCGTTATTACCGGCCGCGCCACTGACCCGTCATTGGTATTAGCACCGCTCATCTATGAATTTGGCTGGTCAATGGAAGACTACGACAAGCTCGCTGCAGGCACCGTGATGGGCCATATTCTTGAGTGCGGCCCCCAATGTACGGGCGGCAACTACAATGACTGGCGCAATGTCCCTAACTTCGCCCGTATTGGCTACCCCATTGCCGAAGCCAGCGCCGATGGTAGCTTTGTTATCACCAAACACGATGGCACCGGCGGCTTAGTTAACGTCGACACGGTTACCTCGCAGCTACTGTATGAATTGGGCGATCCAAAAAATTACCTCGGCCCCGACTGCACCTCAGACTTCACCACAATCCGGCTCGCTGAAGACGGCAAAGACCGGGTACGGGTTAGCGGCATTAAAGGTTCGGCGCCCACGCCTACCTATAAAGTCTCTATGTCTTACGCCAATGGCTACAAAATTGTTGGCCAACTCACCTACACCGGCCCAGACGCTATTGAGAAGGCCCAGCTCGGCGCTGAAATTCTATTTGAACGGGTTGGCATGTACGGCAAAGAAATTCCTGAGCAAGACCGCTTTGTTGAACTATTCGGCACCAATGTTTGCTACAAGGGCATTGTTAAACAGCCAGAAGAACCCGCAGAAGTCATGCTTCGCGTTGGCGCCAAGAGCGACGACAAAGCCCTTTTGAACATTCTCGGCCGCGAATTAGCGCCGCTTATCACCAGCGGCCCTGTTGGTGTTACCGGCTTCGCCGCTGGACGCCCCCGCCCCGCTGAGATCGTTGGATACTGGCCCGCGCTGATCGACAAAAACAAAGTCACCACCACCGTATTGGTAGAAGAGGTATAACATGGCTAAAGTGAAATTAATGGACGTTGCCATTGCCCGTTCCGGCGACAAAGGCGACGGCAGCAACGTCGGCATTAAAGCGAATACCCCAGAGATTTATCAGTACCTGGTAGAGAATCTGAGCATTGCACGGGTTAAGCAGCATTTCTCTGAAATTTGCTTCGGTGATATTCAGCGTTACGAACTGCCAAATCTGCAAGCCCTTAACTTTATTTTGGAAGATTCACTAGGCGGCGGCGGCACTGAAACCCTCATCATGGACGCCCAGGGTAAAGTTCACGGCCTAGCATTGCTGCACATGGAAATGGATATTCCCGACGCGCTACTTACAGGGCAAACCAAGTAAGCATGCTGTAAGCAGCACCCTCGCTCAGCAGCGCCAATATAGCCATCAACACGTTCTTGCCGGTAAAACATCAAGAACGTGTTGACGGAAACCCGGAAAAAGCGCGTTATTAAGGCTGCATGAACTTGGCCTTGTTACGTCATTTGCCTAAGCGCCAACCAGAAGCCTATCCCAGCAACGAAGCATCAGCTAAATGCCAACCCCAATATCCTTCAACGCCGCTAAACACGCCAGCGTGCAATATTAATGGGGTCAGCCACCGTTAATATTGCCCTAGAGACTTGGCTAAACCTCAAAAATAAACTCACGCCGATCTTGCAGCCCAAGCGCAAGAAGCATACGATTCGTATACACATCGTATATTTAGAGCTTTTTATGGGTATTGTTAAAATAAGTGATGACCTGCACGAAGAAATCCGCAAAGCCAGCACAGTCATGGTTCGCTCCATCAACGCACAAGCGGAGTTTTGGATAAAAATAGGCATGCTTGCCGAGACCAATCCAAGCATGTCGTTTACCCAAATCATGAGCGAAGAAATGAAGCGTGCCGAGGTTGAACTAAGAGTGGTTGCTGGTGGCTGA
Organism: Zhongshania aliphaticivorans; assembly: GCF_001586255.1. NCBI lineage: Bacteria > Pseudomonadati > Pseudomonadota > Gammaproteobacteria > Cellvibrionales > Spongiibacteraceae > Zhongshania > Zhongshania aliphaticivorans. Next base: position 421,040 of record NZ_CP014544.1, on the reverse strand, counting down.
GCTAAGACTAAAAACCGCGCCAGAGCTGCAGTTAATGCGCGAGTCTGGCCGACTACTCGCGTCAGTATTCAGCTATCTCGATCTTCATATTGATGTTGGTATATCCACCATGGACATTAACAACCTGGCGGAAAAATATATTGTTGAGCAGCTTAAAGCGCGCCCCGCCAGTAAGGGCCAATACGGCTATCAATACGCCCTCAACACCTCAGTAAATCATGTTGTTTGCCATGGCGTGCCCTCAGATAATCAAAAGTTAAAATCCGGCGACATCGTTAATGTGGACATCACCCTAGAGCAAGGCGGCTTTATTACCGACTCTAGTAAAATGTATATGGTCGGCGAGGTGACACCGCTGGCGAAGCGCTTGGTGGACAAAACCTATGAAGCAATGTGGGCAGGAATACGAGCAGTAAAGCCAGCCGCGACACTTGGCAATGTTGGTCACGCCATCCAGCGCCACGCCGAAAAACACGGTTACAGCATTGTTCGAGAATACTGCGGTCACGGCATTGGCCGCGAAATGCACGAAGAACCGCAGGTTTTGCATTTTGGCCAGCCCGGCAAAGGCTTAGTCTTACGCGAAGGCATGACGTTCACCATCGAACCAATGCTTAACCAAGGAAAGGCGAAAGTTAAGCTGAAAAAAGACGGCTGGACAGTCGTAACAAGCGATAAAAAATTATCTGCCCAATGGGAGCACACCATCGCCGTGACATCCACCGGTTATGAAGTGCTTACTCTTCGAGACGAAGAGCACCTAGAGCATAGCTCTGCGATCAAATTGCAAACTTTGAATTAAAGAGGCCAGAGCCCTTAAATCATTAATTTTGACTCTGACCTCAAAATCCTTAAACCTGCAAATTCACACTAATAAGCCCCCTCGCTATACACCAATTCATAGCTGTGGCTGTATATTTCCAAGATATTACCAAAGGGGTCTTCCATGTAAATCATGCGATAGGGCTTGCTGCCAGGATAATAGTAACGTGGTTTTGGCATACGCTTCTTACCGCCAGCCGCAACAATCCGCTCAGCTAATTCCTCTAGATTCGGATCTTGTACACAAAAGTGGAACACCCCAGTTTTCCAGTACTCAAAATTATTCTCGGGGTTAATCTGCCCTTTAAATTCAAAAAGCTCAACGCCAATACGATCACCGGTTGACAGATGAGCGATTCGAAACTTATCCCAGCTACTACCAAATACGTCGGTGCACATTTCACCAATGGGGCTGTCGTCTTCCACAACCTCAGTGGGCGCCATAATTAAATACCAGCCCATGACCTCGGTATAAAACTTAACTGCGGCCTCCAGGTTGGGAACCGATATGCCAATGTGCGAAAAATTGCGCGGGTAGGTGTTACTCATAATCTACTAAGCTCTGATTGCTGTTGTAAGTAGGTTACAAAGCAGAACGTATTAAGTAAAATTATCAATGTTAATAATAATGAGTACAAATATTGATGATTAATCCCGCATGGCTACGTACATTTTGCACGCTTGTAGAGATTGGCCACTTCACCCGTACCGCCGAAAATCTGCACATGACCCAATCAGGGGTGAGCCAACATGTACGCAAACTAGAAGCGCAATTAGGTCAACCGCTGCTTATTCGGCATGGCAAAAGTTTCACTCTTAGCAGCACCGGTAATCGTCTCTATAAAGAAGGCCAAAAGCTGATTCTTGCCCTAGACGATCTCGAGAAACGAGTTGGTCTAGACCCCAGTCACGAAGGCACTGTTAAAATCGCGTCGCCAGGTAGCGTAGGCTTAAAGCTTTACCCGCATTTATTAAATTTACAAAAACGCCACCCAAAACTGGTGATTGAATATCGATTTGCACCGAACAGCGAAATAGAGAAACTGATTGCCGAGCACAAAGTGGATATAGGTCTTATGACTTGCCTATCAAAACTCGGAGCCGTAAAACTCAAGCCAATCGCAGATGAAGAGTTGCTATTAGTTACGCCTTCGAATGTTTCAAAGCCTAGCTGGACGCAACTTCTTACACTGGGATTTATCGACCACCCCGATGGCGCCCATCATGCAGGACAACTGCTAAGTGTAAACTTTTCAGAATTCCTAAATTCCAATCAACTTACAATCTCTGGGTTTTCAAACCAAATTAATCTCATTCTTGAACCCGTGGCCATGGGACTGGGCTTTACCGTACTGCCAATTCACGCGGTGGGCGCGTTTAAAGAGCCCAGCAAAATAAAAGCGCACCGGCTCAACAATAAGGTTTTCGAGACGCTACACATGGGAACTCATGCCAATAAGTTCCCAGAAAACAGGGTGAAGACAGTCATGACCGAAATCGAAAAATGCCTTCGGACCAGCGCGGAGTCAGAGTAAAGCTTAATAAGTTTTACTCTGACTCCTCACCAAGAAAGATCAGCCTAACTAAAATAATCTGGCTTACCCGCCATCCACAAGTCACCCCACAGCTTACCGCCACCATCGACGGTAAGCACCTCACCAGTGACAAAGCCCGCCGCCTCAGAGGCTAGAAAAGCACAGGACTGAGCAATCTCCCAGGGCGTACCGAAGCGTTTCATAGGATTGGAGCGATCAAAGGCGCTGCGGGCTTCGTCTGAATAAACCCCCATGCCTTCGGAGAAGATAACGCCAGGGGCAACGCAGTTAACGCGAATACCGTATTCCGCCCACTCTACCGCGACGGTTTTTGATAAGTGGATAACACCAGCGCGGGCTGCACAGGTGTGAGCACCACCCGCCATACCCCGCGACACCACCGCCACCACGTTCACAATCACGGCGCGCTGTTTACGCTCCCGCCACTGCCTCGCGGCCTGCTGCATCATATACCAGCTGCCGTTCAAATTATTGCCAACAACGGCATCAAAACCGTTCTTGGAAAACTCAATAGCAGGCTGAGGAAACTGACCGCCAGCGTTATTAATTAAGGCATCGAGACGACCATATTTGTCAAAGACCTTGGCAAACATGGCGGCAATACCGTCGTAGTCTCGAATGTCTTGAACATGATACTCAGCGCGATAGCCAGCGGCGGTAATTGCTTGGCAACAAGCTGCCAATTTAGGCTCGGTGCGGCCAATAATAATCACTTTGGCGCCCAGCCTAGCCAGCAGCCATGCAGTCGCTTTGCCAATACCACTGCCGCCACCGCTGACCAATACCACCTTATCGCTAAAGCTGCCTTCGCCAAACAAGGTTTTTGCCTCGGCGAAATCCTGGTCGGTCATCACCGTATTGGCAGCCGTCATATTATGTTTAAACCCTTATTTGGCGAGTAACTCACCGGCAATTATCAATTTGCGAACCTCGGTCGTACCCGCGCCAATTTCAAGTAACTTGGTAGCGCGGAACAAGCGGTTCATTTCTGACTCCCAAATATAACCGCTGCCGCCGTGAATTTGCACGCCATTATCCAACACGGTGTTCAAACTATTGGCCGCGTACAAAATCGCCGCTGCGGTGAGCTTGTGAATCTCGCCGCGACCGGCTTCGCCATGACCTACAGACTGACATGCACTCAGCGCCTTGTAAGTCATCAACTTCATACTTTCAATCAACGTATACATATCCGCCAGACGCGACTGCACCATTTGGAAGCTGGCGATGGGCTTACCAAATTGCTCGCGAGTTTTCGCGTATTCAATAGACAACTCCAAGGCGCGCTCGGCAATACCAACACAGATAGGATTGATCATAGCGCGCTCTAAGTCCAAGCCACTCATGACGACTTTGTGGCCTTGATCCAATTCACCAACGATATTTTCTACCGGTACACGGCAATCTTCAAAAACTAACTCGGCGGTCTGACTACCCCTAAACCCCATTTTGATCAGCTTCTGTGCAACCTTAAAGCCTGGTGTGGTGGTTTCTAGTAGGAATGCAGTAATGCCTTTAGAGCCGGCATTTTTATTAGTTTTAGCGTAAACCAAAACCACGTCCGCAATTGGCCCGTTAGTAATATAAATCTTGGTGCCGTTGAGCACATAGTGATCGCCATCTTTCACTGCGGTGGTACGCATAGAACCTAATGCATCAGAACCTGCACCCGGCTCAGTTAAGCCTAGGGCACCCACTTTTTTACCGGCGCAAACATCAGGCAAATACTTCTCTTTTAAATACTCACTGCCATTTGCATAAACATTATTGGCAAACAAATTGTCGTGCACCACCCACGCCAAACCCGCCGCATGGTTCCAGCGTGAGAAGGCTTGAGCGATCATGCCACAAGACATAAAGTCTAAACCGGCGCCGCCGTATTTGGGGTCAACCGTCACGCCCAGCAGACCCAGCTCACCTAACTGAGGAAACAAATTTTCCGGCCACCACTCATCGTCATCCATCTTTTGCGCCAATGGATAAAGCACATCACGACCGATGCGGTCACAGTGATCAAGCAGTTCGCGATGCTCGTCGGCAAGTTCAAAAGCACTAGTCATAATAACCTCTACAAATTCAGTTGGTGGCCCACGCTATACGCGGAACACACCGTAATGTGGATCGTCTATCGGGGCGTTCAATGAGGTGGCAATGGCCATACCCAGTGCATTGCGCGTATCTGCCGGGTCGAGAATACCGTCGTCCCACATTAACGAAGAGGTGTAGTACGCACTGCTCTTGTGGTGGTAATCGGCAATGATTTCTTCTTCAATGCGCTCTTTCTCATCGCTAGCCAGCTCTTTGCCTTCGCGCAGTAATTGATTGGTTTTAATCGTCGTCAGTGTTTTTGCGGCCTGCTCGGCACCCATCACCGAAATTTCGCTATTTGGCCAGCTGAATAAAAAGCGTGCATCATAGGCGCGACCACACATACCGTAATTACCCGCACCGTAGGAGCCGTTGGTCATCACCGTAAATTTGGGCACATCAACACCAGCTTGGGCCATGATCATCTTGGCGCCGTCTTTTGTTATACCCTCGCGCTCGTAGGCTTTACCCACCATATAGCCCGTAATGTTTTGTAAAAACACCAGCGGCGTTTTGTTCTGATTACAGAGCTGGATAAAGTGCGAGGCTTTCTTCGAGCTGTCGTTAAACAGAATGCCGTTATTAGCAACGATGCCAACTTTATAGCCCCAGATGTGAGCGTAGCCACAGAGCATAGTCTTGCCATAATTGGGCTGATATTCGTGGAAGCGACTGCCGTCAACAATACGAGCAATGACTTCCATCATATCGAACTGAGTTTTGATGTTGGCGGGGATAATGCCGTACAGCTCTTTCGGGTCGTAATAGGGTTCTTCAGGTTCTTGTTGCTGGGCATCCCATTTTTTAGGCGTGCTCCACTGGGCAACAATTTCTCGACCTATGGCAATGGCCTCGGCTTCGCTTTCTGCTGGGTAGTCACAGGTGCCCGACACCGAGGTGTGCATATCTGCACCACCCAGATCTTCAACACTCACTTCCTCACCCGTTGCCGCTTTTACCAGCGGCGGTCCACCGAGAAACACTGCACCTGTGCCGCGCACGATAACATTGTAGTCGCTCATTGCCGGCACGTAAGCGCCACCAGCAGTGCAGTGACCAAACACCAATGCCAGCTGCTTAACACCCATTTTAGACAGTATCGCCTGATTGCGGAAAATACGGCCCGCAAAATATTTGTCGCCAAACAACTCAGACTGCAAAGGCAAAAAGCCACCCGCGCTATCACAAAGGTGAATCACCGGCAGGCGATTTTCAATGGCAATGTCCATGGCACGAACGATTTTCTTAATCGTCATCGGATACCAAGCGCCACCTTTTACGGTGCTGTCGTTGGCGTGAATAACCACTTCGCGACCAGACACAATACCAATACCGGTAATGCAGCCTGCCGAAGGCGCATCGCCATCATAAAGTTCACCGGCAGCCAGCGACGACAACTCGAGAAACGGCGTGCCTGGATCTAATAATAGCTCTAATCGCTGACGCGGTAGCATTTTGCCTTGCCGCTCCAGACGATCCAAATCACGCTGGGGACGGCTGTGTCGAGCCGCGTCCTGGCGCCGGTGAAATTCTGACAAACGCGCTTCGTTTGCCTTAAGGTTTTCTTGATATTCGGATGAATTAGTATTGATCCGACTTTGAATTCTGCGCATGGCGATAGTCCAGCCGTATTAATCTGATTTTGATCGACGTTATTCGCCGTCGATTTCCACAAGTACATCGTCTTTATTAAATTCGGATCCCGCTGTGACGCTGATGCGCTTTACCACACCGTCGCGCGCTGCCTTCACCGTAGATTGCAACTTCATACTTTCTATTGTCATCAGCTTGTCGCCGGCAACAACCTCGTCGCCCTCGGCCACCAGCACTTCGACAACCACACCCGGCATTGGCGCACGAATACTGCCCTCACCCTCTGCAGCAGCCGTCACCAAGGAACGGGGATCAAAAGCCGTCACTTTAAAATAGCGGCCTTCAATTTTAAGAAAAATATCGTCGCCGTCGCGGGCAACCCAGCTTTGGTAATTGCGGCCATCAAGACTTAACTGACATGCACCGCTACGGTCATGGTCAAACACCAACTTGCAGTCCCGGTCACCAATAGCCAGCACCAACTCATTGGCAAGACTCCGAGGCGCCACTTCAACCATTTCATCGGCTAATTTAAAGGTATATCTCACCTCAGTTTCTCCACTCTTTCATGAGACGGTACGGACTTGGAATCGCATCCATCATTGCCACAAACTGACGATCACTAAGGGCCGCAGTGGCCACTAGCGCTGTTTTAAGCTCTTCACTCACTGCCAGTGGCAGCAAGTCGTCGGCGTGGTGACGAATAAAGCCGGTATCGGTTTTACCTTCACCAAAGGCTTGATGTCGCAAGATCCGAGCTACGTAGTCGGCATTGGCTTCCACCCCAAGTAACACAAACTCATCCAGCGCCACCAAACATTTTGCAATAGCGGCATCGCGATCCTCTGCATGCACAACCAACTTCGCAATCATCGAGTCAAAGGCGGTGCCGACTTTTTGACCTTCGTAGCAAGCGCTGTCAAAACGTACGCCGTCACCAACCGGAGGGCGAAGCATCAGCACCTTACCCGCCGAGGGCGCAAAATCATCATCGGGAATTTCTGCGCAGATACGGCATTCAATCGCATGCCCGCGCTGCACAATGTCGTCCTGCGCTACGCTGAGCTTTTCGCCCATGGCCACACGAATTTGCTCTGCAACCAAATCAACCCCGGTCACCATCTCAGTAATGGGGTGCTCAACCTGAATACGGGTATTCATTTCAAGGAAATAAAACTCACCGTCTGGCGCGTAAATAAATTCGATGGTGCCAGCACTGGTGTAGTTAACTGACTGAGCAATACCCACGGCCACATCACAAATCGACTGGCGCTGCTCTTGATTCAAGGCGGGCGATGGCGTTTCTTCAATGACTTTTTGGAAGCGGCGCTGGATAGAGCACTCACGCTCCCACAGGTGCACGCAGTTTCCGTGCTGGTCACCGAGCACCTGAACCTCGATATGACGAGGGTTTTCTATATAGCGCTCGGCATAAATACGCGGATCGCCAAAATAACGCTGAGCCTCAACTTTGGCGGTCGCCACCACATCGCTTAGGCCATTGGCGTCGCGCACAATCTGCATGCCCTTACCGCCGCCACCCGCAGAGGCCTTAATAACCAAGGGAAAACCAATTTCCATAATCCGGGCAATAAATTGCTCGGCATCACCCGTATCTAACACCGACGGCGCCACCGGAAATCCGCGCTCCTGCACAAAATTGCGCGAGCCGATTTTATCGCCCATTAAGGTCATAACTTCAGGGCGAGGGCCAATAAACTGGATGCCCGCCTCATCTAGGGCCTCAACAAATTTTGCGTTCTCCGCCAAGAAACCGTAACCGGGATGCACCGCATCAATGTCGTTCTCGCGACAAATTTTGACAATATTCTCAATATCTAAGAATGCGGCTACCGGGGTATCGCCGGTCACCTCATAAATTTCGTCGGCCATTTTTAGCGACGGGCTATCGGCCTCAACACGGTGAAACAGCAGTGCTGATTTCAAGCCCATTTCTTTAATGCTGCGCAAAATTCGCACTGCAATCTCGCCGCGATTGGCCACCAATATTTTGTTTATTTGTCGCTTAGCAGACATAGCTCAGTTTCCAACCCTAGGTTTATCCTAATCTAACGCCGCACCCCGCTTCCGGGCGCTGCAAAATTTCTCGTAATTCGGCAGCGCTAAAAAGCCGCTATTGAGCCAAACTATAATTGGCATTTATTGACACATAAATCAACATAGACTGTCAAGCTCTTGAGTGCTTAAAAATAGAAGACTCAAGATATGAAAGAATGCACACACGTCACAAGCAATTGTTTTAGCTAGTTAAAATAAAATCGTGGCAACTACGTCAAGCAAAGTGATCTTTTGGTCAATAAGTTTAATTGAGTTTAGCTCAACATTCCGCTAACCTAAGAACATCATCATAAGATCGGCGAGGTCAAAAAAGTGTTTAAAGAGGATATATTACTGGGCAAAACAGCCTATATTTCCGGCGGCACAAGCGGCATTAACTTGGGAATCGCCCTGACGCTGGCGCGCCATGGCGCCAACATCGCCATTATTGGCCGCGACCTAGAAAAAGCCGAGCGCGCCGCAGACACCATTCGCAGCGCAGCGCCCACCGTAAAGGTGCTCTGCTTTAGCGCCGATGTTCGCGACTACGACGCCATTGAAGACACCATGAAGCAGACTAGCGAACAGCTAGGTCAGCTCGATATTGTTATCGCTGGCGCTGCCGGCAACTTCTTCGCCCCCGCCGTTAGCATTAGCCCCAAGGGTTTTAAAACCGTAGTTGATATCGACTTAATGGGCACATTCCACGTATTCCGGGCTGGTTTCGACTACTGCAAAAAGACCACCGCGTCCTTCATTGCCATTACTGCGCCCCAGGCAGTTAACGCCACGCCGCTGCAAGCTCATGTTTGCGCTGCAAAAGCCGGCGTCAACGCACTGCTAAAAACCTTGGCCATGGAATGGGGTCCTTCTGGCATAAGGGTGAACGGCATTGCACCTGGACTCACCGGCGACACCGAAGGCCTAAAGCGCCTATTTGCCACCGACCCTGACGGCGGCCAGAAAATGATCGACGCCCTACCCATTCGCCGCCTTGGCTCTGTAGATGACATTGGCGCCGCTGCGATTTACCTCAGCTCGCCACTGGGCGCCTATGTTAACGGCACTGTTCTCGACGTTGACGGCGGCTACCAAATCGGCGACGCCAGCCTCGACTGCCTCAGCCCCACCCGATAAACGGACCGCAACCATGATTAGCACCTCACACAGCAATCACGTTAGAACCATCTACCTCGACGATCCAACGTCTTTCAACGGTATTAGCGAAGCCCTAGTTGCCGCAGCAACCGAAGCGCTGACCGCCGCCCTGCAAGATCAGGACGTGCGCGCCATCGTCTTAAGCGGCAAGGGCAAACTCTTTAGCGCGGGGGGCAATCTTAAGAATTTCATGTCCCAAACCACGCCCATGGATGAATACATTAGCGATGCCATGACCAAGGTCTACAATCCCTTCGGCCTGTTTCTGCGCAGCCTCAGCAAACCCTTGGTGTGCGCAGTAAATGGTCCCGCCATTGGCGCGGGCGTCGGCATCGCCCTGAGCGGTGACATTACCGTAGCCGCTCGCTCGGCGTATTTCTCGCTACCGTTTGTGCCCAAGCTTGGCGTAGTTCCGGATATGGGCTCATCATGGCTGCTGACCCGCGCACTGAATTACAACCAAGCTTTGGCACTGACCCTCACCGGCGAGCCCCTGTCTGCAGAAGACGCCACCGCCGCGGGAATGATCTGGCGCTGCGTAGACGACGAACAACTGGCCGACACCGCCCAACAGCTGGCCGAGAAGCTGGCCCAATGCTCCCCAGCCGCGATTCGACGCAGCAAGCAGCTACTCGCCGCCGCCGCCGAGAACAGTTATGCTCAGCAACTTGAATTAGAACGCGACCTACAAACCGTGAGCTTTGGCGGCAACGCCTTTAAAGAAGGCCTCCAATCATTTGCAGAGCGCCGTCCAGCAGATTTCATCAACCGCGGCGACGAATAAACGAAACATAAGGGATATTTAGTTTGGCAAAGATCAAAAGTAACAGCGCGAGAACCCGTCTTTCGCCCGAGCAACGTCAACTCGAAATTGTACAGGCCGCCAGATCAGTTTTTGAATCTCAGGGCTACGAATCCTCTACCATCGCCGATATTGCAAAATGCGTCGGCGTTGTAGAGGGCACCGTGCTACACTATTTTAAAACTAAACGCGCGCTAATGACCAAAGTCATCGAAGAGTTTTACTCTGACATTACTGGCACCATGGAAGAAGGCGTGGCAGGCATAGATGGCGTGCGCAATAAAATTCGCTACGTAATCTACACCCATATGTCGATTCTTCATGACAACGCCAGTTTGTGCACCGTAATACTTAACGAATCCCGCAGCAGCCAAAACGAATTACTCGAAAAAGTTCACGACCTTAACCGGCGCTACAGCCATATCGTTATCAGCATCATTCGCGAAGGCCAAGACAGCGGCGAAATTGCGGAATTTGCTTCCCCGGTACTAGTTCGCAATGTGGTATTTGGCGGTATAGAACACTACCTCTGGGACATCGTTTCTGGCGGCCGCAGTGCCGACATCGACAAAATCGCCGACCAACTAACCCAGCTCGTCTACACCGGCATTGTGAATCGCCCCGACGACGTCACCGGGGAAGTGAATCAGTTAATCGTTAAACTTAACAATATGATCAAGTAATTAATCCTGCCATTGCAGCCCACGCGGTGGCAGCTTATCGTTCACACAATAAATAGGCATTGCGATGAGCAACATCATTATTCACCAACTCGAAATCTCCCCCTTCTGCGACAAAGTTCGTCGCACGCTGCATTTTAAAGGCTTGGATTACAGCGTAGTAAACGTCCCCATGGGCGAGTTGGCCAAACTCAAGAAAAAGTCTGCCATTGGCAAAGTACCTGTGCTCGAAATAGACGGCGAATTCATTGCCGACTCCAGCACCATCTGCCGGGAGCTAGAACTGCGTTTCCCCGACAAACCACTACTACCTAGCGACTCCGCCCAACTGGCACTGACCAATATTCTTGAAGACTGGGCCGACGAAAGTCTCTATTTTTTTGAGATGACCATGCGCTTCACCTGGACCTACGACCGCGCCCGCTGGGTCACCGAAATACTGAAATACGACAATGCCCTAATGCAACGCCTTGCCCGCCCGCTAGTGCCCTACCTAACCCGCAAACAGGGTACACTGCAAGGCCTAGCAAAACGCAGCGAGGCCGACATACTCAATGAACTCAGCCGCCACATACAAAGCCTAGAAAACCTGCTCGCCAGCAACGGCGACTATCTTGTTGGCGACAGCCTTAGTCTTGCCGACATTAGCGTATTAGCACAAATCGAATGCATTGCAGGCTCGTCAAAAGGCCTCCCAATTATTGAAAAGGCGCCGAGGTTGATGGCGTGGATTGAGCGGGTTGAGGGGCTGACGGGTGGCGCGGCGACGCGTTGATTTTTGTCGGACGTAGGCTTGCTGTACGCTTGACGAGAGATTGAAGACGCCAGACAAAAACCGTTTAGGGTAATTGCTCGTCATACCTGAAAATTTCGTCATACCGGGAAATTTCGTCATACCTGCGTAGGCAGGCATCCATGTGAACGAAGTGCATGCTTTGAGACTCAGCACCAAGGCTGCACTTTGTTGCTGGGATGGGCCCCTGCCTTCGCAGGGGCGACGGTTTAATCGTATCTCGTCACACCTGAAAATGTCGCCATACCGGGAAAATTTCGTCATACCTGCGTAGACAGGTATCCATGTGAACGAAGTGCATGTTTTGAGACTCAGCGCCAAGGCTGCACTTTGTTGCTGGGATGGGCCCCTGCCTTCGCAGGGGCGACGGTTTAATCGTATCTCGTCACACCTGAAAATGTCGCCATACCGGGAAATTTCGTCATACCTGCGTAGGCAGGTATCCATGTGAACGAAGTGAGGGACAAAGTAGAAGCATTTTAGAATTTACTCCTGCCGCAATCTTTTTTAGGACCTATAGCTAGACGAAGCTCACTCTCTCGGTAATCTTCGCGTTAATCACATCGCTGTATTTTGCAATCAAACTTTTGCGCTTTAGCTTCATCGTTGGTGTTAACAAGCCATTCATTATTGTCCATTCCTCTGGGGTAATAATGATGGCCGCAATTCGTTCATACGGCGGCATAGTAACGTTGATTTGATCTAGGGCTTCGATGAGTTTTGCAGCTAAGGCTGCGTCATCGAGATCAACTGCAAGCTCTGAGCGAGTCGCGAGCATCACGGGCTGATCTAGACCGTGACCGCAAACACAGACTTGACCCAGCTCAAGTACCGCGCCAAATTTGTCTTCTAACTTAATTGGACTAATAAATTTGCCCTTAGTAGTTTTGAAGACCTCGCTCATTCTCCCGGTAATCCACAGATTGCCGTTTTCGTCGAGTTTGCCGGTATCGCCGCTGTGATACCAACCGTCGATGAGCACGTCGTCGGTTTTGTCTGGGCTTTTATAGTAGCCTGTCATTAAGCCGCTGCTACGAAAACACACTTCTTCGTCGGCGGTGAGTTTTATCTCCACCCCAGGCAAGGGCTTGCCAACACAACCCGCAGGCGGACGACTGGATTCGCTCCAGAAAGTACCGTCGCAGAAATTCTCAGTCATGGAGTAGCCTTCCCGCAGCATGACACCCAAGTCCAAAAACCAGTTTTGTACATCTTTAGGGCACGGCGCCGAGCCGGTTAAAATAACTTTGGCTTGGTCCAATCCCAATTGTTTGCGCACGCCTTGGCGCTGCTCGTCGGTAAATGCGGCCTGCACTTCCGGTGGAATCTTAGCGTCGACAGCGGTTTTAAATTTCACCCAGAGCCGCGGGACAGAGAAAAAGAAAGTGGGTGCAACTGAGCGAAGCTCTTCGGCAAAAAATTCCAAACTTTCCGAAAAAGAGATTACACCATTGCAGTACAGGGCGTTCATTTCAACTATGCAGCGCTCGGCCGCGTGGGATAAAGGCAGGTAAGACATAAAGCGCTCACGCTCGTCATGGCTACCAATACCCCAGGCTCCTTGAAAGCGCGGCAGCACGTTGCCGGGAGTCGCGTGAACATGCATAACGCCTTTGGGGTTACCGGTGGTACCCGAGGTGTACAGAATCGTGAATAAGCTCTGCGGGTCAGGCACTGGCGAGCCGGAAAACGGCTCATAGTGGGCAAGTATGTCAGCTAATGACTCATCGACTTCAATGCTGCAACCGTGAATACCCACCCGCGTCATACCGGCAGGCAGTATCTCGCCGGCGGTCTCGGCAATATCGAAACTACCAAGGAATATCAGCTGGCTCTCGCTGTGGTCTAATATGTACTTGCTTGAGCCAGCATCCTGACCTGGATACAGCGGTACACTGACGTGGCCCGCCAACATTATGGCAAAATCAACCACTACCCAGTCTGCACAGTTTTTAGCAAACACCGCGATCCGACTGCCCGGCTCAAAGCCCTGTTCAATGATGTAGGCCGCTAAGCGACGGGCGCGGTCGGCAACCTCTGCCCAGGTGTATTCTGTCCACGCTAAATTCGCCGGTTGCCGTAAAAATACTTGGTCAGCCGCCTCTGCTTCCCAGCGATAAAACATTTCCAATGGCGTTTTCACAGCATCACGCATTTCCGACATCCTCTTTTATCATTATTTCAATACTGCCGTCTAAACAGCACGCGCCAAACTCAGCTGCTACAAAAAACCATCGATATAGCCGTAGTTTTGACCATGGTTTTTCTTGGCCCGCAATTGAACATGACTCAGTAGTGATAAAAATTAACATTCATCACGGCCTGAGTCCAGACTAATTGATCTTTAACTCAATTAAAATTCGCGCCCTCAGCAATTTTATCGGCCACAATGGCTGGCGCCCGGAAGCGCTCGCCGTAGGCCTCCGCCAAGGTTGTGCAGCGCTCAGCAAAGCGCTCAAGGCCATAGGTATTAACAAACTGTAGATAACCACCGGTCCAGCTCGGCGCGCCAATACCCATTATTGCGCCAATATTACCGTCGGCGACACTGCGCAACACACCGTCTTGCAGACACACCAGGCTCTCAATAACCGGCCGAAATAACAGACGATCACGAATATCAGCGTCACTTATTGCGGAATCTACCCCTTCTTTAAAGTATAGCGCTTTCAGTTTTGACCATATGGCCTTGCCCGATTCGCTATACTCGTAATAGCCACCACCATGCACTCGGCCACCGCGACCATGCTCATTTAATAAACAGCGCATAAGAGCGGTGCCCTGGGGCGTGGGATCGTCTTCTGGTTTGCGCAAGCCCATGGCGATTTGGGCGTCGATTATGTCCAAAGACAGTTTTTGACTAACTTCATCTTGCAAGGCCAGCGGTCCTACTGGCCAGCCCACAGATTTACCGACATTTTCAATACGAACCGCATCCACACCTTCCGCGATTAACTGCGCAGCCTCTTGAATTGGGGTACTGATGGTGCGCGAGGTGTAAAAGCCTGGCGCATCATTCACCACAATCGGCATTTTTCGTAGTTGCTTGGCAAGGTCAAAGGCCTTGGCCAGAGTTTCATCGCTGGTCTGCTCGCCGCAAATAATTTCTAACAACGGCATACGATCTACTGGCGAGAAAAAGTGCATGCCAATGAAGTTTTCAGGCTTGCTGCTGGCGGCAGCAATACGCGTAATCGGCAAAGTTGACGTATTAGAAGCCCATACGCCACCGTCTGCCAACATGGTTTCAGCTTCCTTCACCAATGCGTGCTTAAGCTCGATATTCTCAAAGACTGCTTCAATAATAAAATCGCAGCCCTGCAAGTCGGCAACGTCGACACTTAGTTTAATTCGCGCTAGCGCCCGCGATGCGTCCTCTGCCGTCATCCGTCCTTTTGCCACCAATTTGGCAAAGCCATTTTCGGCATAGGCTTTTGCTTTGGCGGCAGATTCGATGCTCACGTCTTTTATGACTACCTCAATCCCCACCTGCGCGGCCACCATGGCAATACCCTGCCCCATCATGCCGCCGCCGAGTACACCCAGCTTTTTAACGGTATGCTTTTCTGCGATTTTTGGTCGGCTCTTGCCGCCAGCAACCTGATTCATTTGAAAGAAAAAGGCGTTGATCATATTTTTAGCTTCGGGCCGGGTGACCAGTTGCGAAAACTGGCGACTCTCAATAGTCAGCGCGGTATCAAAATCTACCCGCAGCACCTCAACCATGGTATTGAGAATAAATTCTGGCGCGGGCAGTAAACCCCGGGTTTTCTTGAATAAGGCTGCCGACGCCATAGCAATTTGCTGACTCATGCCGGGGCTGCTCTCATTACCACCGGGAATGCGAAAACCTTTGCGATCCCATGGCTGGCTCGCACCTTCACTGCCCGCTGCATTGTTTATAATCCAGTTTTTCGCCGTCGCTAAAAGTGCAGTTTGATCTGCCGCCAGCGCATGGATAAAGCCTTCGCTAAGCGCTTTTTCGGCATTGATTTTTTTACCGTCCATTAAATACGGGAAAGCTTTTTGAAAACCAATTAATGAGGTTAAGCGCACAATACCGCCGCCACCGGGTAGCAAGCCAAGGCCAACCTCAGGCAGGCCCAGTTGAACGCTGCGGTGATTTACTGCAATACGGCAATTGCAAGACAAGGCCAATTCCAAACCGCCGCCCAGTGCCGCACCATTTATTGCCGCAACCGAGGGCGCGCTCAATTTTTCAATACGCCGAAATAAGGATTTAATCATTTGGGTGCGCGTAAACACCCCCTCTTCTTGGCCGGGTTGAGCCGCAATAAGCTCATTGAGATCACCACCAGCCACAAAGGTTTTTTTAGCCGAAGTGATGATCACACCGGCAAGATCAGGCTCCTGCTCTAGCCTGTCTAAAGTTTCTTTTAGAGCGGCAATAAAGCCGTCGTTTATCGCGTTTACCGGGCCATTCATGTCCATGGTAACCGTCACGATATTGTCGGCGTCTTTTTGATAGATAAATTCTGTGTTCATAATTCTACTCAGCATTCGGTGAAATTAATTTGTAAGCCTGCAGCACGGGCAATCACACCCGCTCTATAATCGTGGCGATACCCATGCCCCCCCCCACACACAGGGCCACTAAGCCGCGCTGTAAATTTCGGCGCTCCAATTCGTCGAGCATGATGCCAATTAACATGCCGCCGGTTGCGCCCAGCGGGTGCCCCATGGCAATGGCGCCACCGTTAACATTGGTAATGCTGTCGTCTATACCCATGTCCGCCATAAAACGCAGCATGACCGAGGCAAAGGCCTCGTTGATTTCCCACAGGTCGATGTCACGCACAGATAGACCAGCTTTTTTAAGGCATTTATGCGCCGCAGGACCCGGGCCTGTAAGCATGATAACGGGGTCGCTGGACGTAACAGCGGTGGCAACAATCCGCGCACGGGCTTTAAGACCCAACGCCGAACCGATCTTGGCACTGCCAATTAAGACCGCGCTGGCGCCATCGACAATACCCGATGAGTTCGCGGGAGTGTGCACGTGCTCAATTTTTTCTAGGAGGCTATATTTGGACAAGGCGAGTTCGTCCATACCCATATCACCCATCGCTTGAAAGGAGGGCTTAAGAGCGGCGAGGCTCTCGAGGCTACTATTGGGTTTAATAAAATCATCTTGGGCCAGAATCACCGCTCCACTGCTATCGCGTACGGGCACCAAAGAGGTAAACCAAGCATTGTCGCGGGCGCGCGCCGCACGCTGCTGCGAGGTCACTGCAACTTGATCGACATCACGACGGCTCCAACCACCAAGATTGGCGATTAAATCGGCACCTATGCCTTGGGGCGCAGCTTTTTGACCCAAAATAAATTCAGGGTCAGAAAACATAGCGCCACCATTGCTACCCATTTTTACCCGCGACATGCACTCAACACCGCCAGCAACAATAAGATCTTCCCAACCAGAGGCAATTTTCTGGGCGGCAGTGTTAACCGCTTCGAGACCAGAAGCGCAAAAGCGGTCGAGTTGAAACCCGGCAACGCTTTCATCCCAGCCCGCATATTGTACCGCCGCCTTGGCAATGCAGCTGCCCTGCTCGCCCACGGGGGTAACGCAACCCAGTATCACGTCGTCTACTACGCTGGTGTCTAAATCATTGCGCTGCTGCAACTCCCGGAGCAAACCCGCCGCCAGTGCCACCGGTTTAACCTCGTGCAATGAACCACCCGCTTTGCCTTTGCTACGCGGTGTTCTGATCGCGTCAAATATATATGCACCAGTAGTCACACCAGCCTCCAGAATAATTGCCAACACGATATCGCCTGTCGAAATCGCAAGTAGGTCTAGTGTGGGAGACAGCGATAATCAGTACAATGATTAAAAAAGCGATTAAAATTGACATAAAACTGCAAAATAAGCTTATATTTGCACTCTATGAACAATTTATCGACGCTAACTATCTCAATGGCCACGGTGGCACGCAGCCTCACCGGCGCCCGTCTGCACGGCATTAATTGCAGCCATCTATTGCGCAGCTGCGGCATAGACCCAGCCTTACAGGGTTCACCGCAAACCCGTATTCCGGCGCGGCAATTTATCGAGCTATGCCGTCGCACCAGTGGCCGCCTAGAAGACGAACAGTACGGCCTGCTAGAACGTAAACAGCGCATTGGCAGCTACCACGCCATTGCCACTAATGCGGTGCACGGCAAAACCCTAGGTGAAGCCATGCGGCGCTTCACCTCGGTGAGCAACCTCTTTGATAACAGCCTACATTTGTCCTGTGAGCTAAACGACCACAAGGTCAAAATCCGGGTCTTGCGACGCACCGGCATGCAAGTGCGAGACAGTTTTGCCATAGACACAATACTGATGATTTTGCACCGTTTTGCGAGTTGGCTAATCAATGAACGCATTGCCCTGCAAATGGTCGCACTGGATTATCAGGCCCCACCACTGCACGAACACGAGCATCTGTTTTATGGCAGCACCGTCGTCAACGGCGCCGACTACAGCGGCATTGAGTTTGATGGCGCTTATTTTGACCGCCCTGTAGTGCAAACCGAGTTAAGCCTAGCTGACTACTTTCAAGATGCCCCCGCCAACCTCTACCTGCCCTTTGAAGAAAGTGGTCAGTACACCTTGTACATACGCCGTTATCTTGACCAGCTGCCCAGGGAAGATGCTCCACAACACAGCTTAAAATCGTGCTGCAACGCACTCGGCATCAGTAGCGACAGCCTACGCCGCCGACTTAAACAAGAAGGCAGTAGCTGGCAGGGCATTCGCAATAGCGTGCGCCGCGAACAGGCCATTAAACTGCTGGCTAGCAGTGACAGCAGCGTAGAACAAATTGCATTTAGCATTGGCTATACCGAAGCTGCGCCCTTTATACGCGCCTTTAGAACCTGGACCGGCATCACCCCACTGCAATTTAGAAAATCCCTGCAAGGGTAAGCTGGCAATTATTGACCCAAACATCAATAGATGCCAAGATAACCCTCACCTATTAATCACAATAATCTAGAACATGCGAAAATAACCTTGTAAGCCGATGTTTTGTATATCGATTACACATATTTCCCCTATTAATATTAATACCAATAAAGAAGCACGCAACGGAGCTGGCAGCGATGAGCAATACCGAAAATCGGGTGATTACCCCACTATTTGATGCCGACGCCAATGCCCAAAGCATTGCGGCAACACTTAACACTCAACGCCAAAGCTTTATCGATGACGGCTACCCCACACTTAAAACTCGCATCGACCGGCTTGATCGCCTTATTGATTTACTGCGCGTGAACAAACAACGATTCTCAGATGCGCTGCGTGCCGATTACCGCGCTCGCTCCCATTTTGACAGTGTGGTATTTGACGTTCTGGTGCCCATTGAAAGCTTAAAATACTTGCGCAAAAACACCGCTAGCTGGATGAAAAAAGAATCCCGAGGCGCAAAGTTCCCCCTCAATTTACTCGGCGCCGACGCCCATGTATTTTACCAGCCACTGGGCGTGGTCGGCATAGTGTCGCCGTGGAACTTCCCTGTACAACTTACCTTTTCGCCGCTGGGCAATGCGATCTCGGCGGGTAACCGCGCCATGATTAAACCCTCGGAATTAACACCTGAAACCTCAGCATTAATGGCCGAGCTTATTCACAACACCTTTGCGACCGAAGAAATTGCAGTAGTTAACGGCGGCCCAGACGTGGCCAGCGCATTTTGCGGTCAGGCTTTCGATCATTTAGTGTTCACTGGTGCGCCGTCGGTGGCCAAACACGTAATGCGCGCCGCCGCTGAAAATCTCGTACCACTAACGCTTGAACTAGGCGGCAAATGCCCAGTGATAATTGGCGAAGGCGCCGACTTAAAAGCCGCTGTTGAGCGCACATTTACCTTTAAAACGATGAATGCCGGTCAGATCTGTTTGGCGCCGGACTACACCTATGTTAAAGCATCACAGCTCGAAGAATTTATTCAGTTTGCCCGCCAATTTGTGGAAAGCAATTTTGGCACACTGAATGACAATCCCGACTACGGCTCGGTAATCAACGCCCGCCACCGAGGCCGAATTACGTCTTATATACAAGAGGCCCATGACCGAGGCTATCGCGTTGAAGCCCTCGCCGACGATATTGGCTTGGCGCAACCAGAAAGCCACAATAAACTCGCCCCCACTTTGGTAATAAACCCTGACAGCGACGCCAAAATCATGTGCGACGAAATTTTTGGGCCAGCTATGGCGGTAAAAACCTACGACAATATCGACAGTGTTTGCACAGAAATTAACGCCGGTGAACGGCCCTTGGCGCTCTATTACTTTGGCTCGTCCAAGGCTGAAATTCAGCAAATCAAATTAAATACCACCTCCGGCGGTATGGTCGTAAATGATATTGCCGCCCATGTTTTACAAGACACCATGCCACTAGGTGGGGTTGGTCACAGTGGTATGGGTAGCTACCATGGCTTTGACGGCTTCCGCCAGCTCAGCCATGCCAAGGCCTATTACAAACAGGGCTTGGTGAGCCTGACCCCGTATTTCAAAGCGCCACACACTGCCAAAATGCTTAAGCTACTAGAGAAAGTGATGGGCTAATACTTCAGCGCTAACTCACTGCTTTTAGACGACAAAGTACAGGTGAAACTCTAATATGAAAGTTGACGCATTTAAAATCGACATTGACCAAGCCCAACTCGATGAACTCAGGCAGAAACTGAGCACCAGCCGCTTACCCAAAGACTTCGGCAATGATCAGTGGGCATACGGCAGCAACGGCGCGTACATGGCTGAGCTGCTGCATCATTGGCAGCACAATTACGACTGGCGCAAGCACGAAGCGGCAATGAATGAGTTTCCGCATTTTCGCTGCGTTATCGACGATATGCCAATCCACTTTATTCATATTAAGGGCAAGAGCAGCGGCGCGCCGTGTAAGCCCTTACTACTGCTACACGGCTGGCCCTGGAGCTTTTGGGACTACCAAAAAATGCTCGGCCCACTGAGCGACCCCGCAGCCCACGGCGGCGATGCCACCAATGCCTTCGACTTAATTATTCCCTCACTACCCGGCTATGGTTTCTCGTCACCGCTGCCAAAAACCGGCATTAATTTTTGGCGTGCTGCCGATATTTTTGTCGAGCTAATGCAGGGCCTTGGCTACGACAAATTCGCCGTCCACGGCCACGACTGGGGCGCAATCATTGCCGCGCAGCTCGGCCACAAACATGCAGAAAAATTAATTGGCAGCCACTTTACCACTTTACTCCCCCTAGACACCTTTACTGGCGGCACGGTTGACCCCAGCTACTTCACCGCCGAAGAACAATCGCTAGCAGAGTACAACGCCCACTTTTTTGCCGACGGTGGCGGCTACTTCGCTATTCAAAGCACACGACCACAAACCGTCGCTTATGGCTTAAATGACTCGCCGACCGGGCTACTGGCTTGGATATTAGAAAAACGTCGCAGCTGGAGCGATTGCGATGGCGTCGTTGAAAGCGTGTTCTCGAAAGACGATTTGATTACCACCGTCATGATTTACTGGTTAACAGAAACCATAGGCAGCTCAATGCGTTTTTACTACGAGGCAGCACACCAGCCTTGGACGCCATCACACGACCGCACACCCGTGGTGGAAGCACCTTGCGGAATTGCCGTTTTTCCAAAAGAAGTGGTGCTGCAACCCAAGGCCTGGATCGAGCATTACTACAATGTGCAGCAGCTGAGCTATTTACCCCACGGTGGGCATTTTGCCGCCATGGAAGAACCCGTAAAACTGTGCAAGGATATTCAGCAGTTTTTCGCCAAACTCCGCTAAACATCAAACGCGGCATAGTCGGGTAAACACCCTCCTATGCCGTCCTGCAGGCCCACTCACACCACCGGGAAACGCGCCGCTAACCACTCGCAAATATCGTCGCTGACCCGCGCGCGATCAGCTTCTAACTCATTAAGAATTTCGTGGTATAGCTCAGGATAAATGTGCACGGTCTTATCTGCTGAAGATATGGAGTCGTGCAATGCCATACTGGATTTGGCGGGAATTAGCTGATCCTCCTCGCCATGTAAAATCAGTATAGGCAAGCTAATTTGATTAAATTTTGGGGGCATGCCCGAAATAGTAGCGACCATCTGAGCTATGGTTCTTATTGGCACCGAGCCATGTAAATTTAAGGGATCATTCGCGTATAAGGCCACCTGCTCAGGGTCGCGACTGACCAAGCTAGGGTCAATTTTCAGTACGGGTAAGCGCGGCGCCAATGCCCCCAGAAATTTACATACCAGCTTCATCGCCCCCGGCACCATGTCGCTATTCAATGCCGCACCCGACAATATTAGCGCGGCCAAGCGATCTTGATGCTGGAGCGTATAGGCCGTGGCAATAGCGCCGCCCATACTGTGACCCAGTAAAATAATGGGGCACTTCTGGAGTGCCACCAC
Organism: Zhongshania aliphaticivorans; assembly: GCF_001586255.1. Classification (NCBI taxonomy): domain Bacteria; kingdom Pseudomonadati; phylum Pseudomonadota; class Gammaproteobacteria; order Cellvibrionales; family Spongiibacteraceae; genus Zhongshania; species Zhongshania aliphaticivorans. The sequence continues at coordinate 399,071 of NZ_CP014544.1, read as the reverse complement.
GGCAGTCATAAGATGATCTAGATCGTCCACACAATGCTGAAAATTGCGAATCAAACCTCTGGGCGCCCCAGACTGGCCATGACCACGATGGTCTATGGCATAGACACTGAAGCCCAAATCGAGCAAGGTTTTAGCCAACGGCGCGTAACGCCCACCGTGCTCGCCCAGACCATGACTAATCACCACACAAGCCCGCGGCTTTACTGCAGGCCACGACTGCCAAAAAATCGGGGTATTTGCCTTGCCCTGAAACGTACTTTTATCCGCCACCAGCCAACTCCCTATTCGAGGTATTTATCTACACTAATGCTTCAATATCAAAGTAGGCGCACAGCCCCGCAAACTCGTCGCTCACGCAGCTTAACAATAATTTGGGTTCACGTACTGCGGCGGGGTCATAATTTAAAGCAATGCCCGCCACATCCTGGTGACTAATCATGGCAAACATACAGGCGCAGCCGGGGCGCGGCGGCAGCACGTAATGGGATTCGACCAGCGCGCCCGCCAAATAGGCACTGCGCGCCATACCGGGAATATTACTCACCTGCACATCAAGGCGAGATGAATATTGGGCGACAAGCTTTGCCGTTAACTTAATGGGCAATAACATCGCCACTGGCAAGAGTTGATTCATAAAATCTAAGGCTGGCTCGGCGCGGGCGCCACGAACAAAGGCTCGAATAACACTAATCCGTTCTTGAGGATCGGCAATATTCAACGGCGAGGCGTAACTCACACCAGTGAACTGATTGCCCCCCACGGCATCTCCAGGCTTACGCAGGCTAACAGGAAACGCGAGGGGCAGACTCGCTTCATCGTCAACACCAAAGGCCAAGTGATAGCGGCGGAAAGCACCAATGATCAGCGCGAGATAAACATCATTCAGCGAAGCCTGAGCCGCTTTTGCCAACAGTTTCAATGTGGGCAGGGGCAGGTTCAACAAATCGTAGCGGTTGGTCGCGCTGCGCTGCTGGAGCAAACGTGAACCTTTCGAGGCTTGCGCGGCATTAAGAGATTGAATAGATTTTAAATAGCGCTGCGCACTGGTGAGGGAGTAGCCCTCGTCGCGATGCTTCTGCCACACTTTAAAGCCAGATTTGATCATCTTACCCGGCGACGGCATTAACACCCGCTTGTATCGCGCAGCTGGCGCAAGCGCCGTTAAAGATTGCGCGCTGCCCCGCAATTGGCAGTCACTGCGTTCAGACAATGCCGCAGAAAACAGCTGTATCAAGCCGCCACCATCGGTTAAACAATGCTGAATTTTTAGGGCAAAGACGCTCTTATTTCCCGCCAGCCCATCTACAAAAAGCACTTCCCAGGGTGGCCGCTGCATTTCAGTGGGCGTATTCGCAAAATCGCTGAGCGCGCTTATAAGCACATCATTGCCGCTGTTTTGAGGCAGCGACAGACGGCGAAGGTGCTCACCCACTTGAAAGTTCTGGTCATCACGCCAAACTGGGAGTTGGCCGACTCCCAGCTCATGCACACACTGGCGTAAGCGGGGTACCGCCTTGCTCAAACCGTCGACAAAGTCGCAGACATCTTCCCACGACGGGGTCGAAGCCAAAAAATGCAATGAGGTTCCGGCTGAACTCCCTTGGGGGAGCGTCTCCATACGCCACATTAATGCTTCTGCCGCGCTGAGCTGGCTATCGCCACCCCAGTTAGCCAACTGCCTTAATTGCGACTCGGGAAATCGCAGTGCTTCACCAGTGGCGTCAATTTCTGCGCTGTCGTCAGCCAGCTCAGCTTGTACTTTTTGCATCGCCAACAGCCTTTAAAGTAAGCGAAGATTCAGACGCTACAGCGCCGACGGGCTGCGGCCAGTTTTCCAGTGTATCGACAAATTGCTGGCGAACCTTGGCGATATTTTCCGCGAGACTGTCTTCTGGCCAAGCACAGACATCAATCGCATCAAGCACACAAATATCCACCGTACCCGCACGCATCGCATTGTCTTCTCGCCACATTAGTTCCCCAGCATTGCGGATCACCACCGGGATTATGGGCACCCCCGCCTGCCGAGCAATATGAAAAGCGCCTTTTTTAAATTCGCCAACACGGGGCGTATAAGAGCGCGTGCCCTCCGGCGAAATGGCAACAGACAAGCCTCTGCGCAAACGATCAACGGCCGGTTGCAGGGCCTCTATCGCACGCTTACTATTGCTGCGATCTAAAAAGGACATCTCGGCCATTTTCAAAAACGGGCCAATTATAGGGACGTTTTCCGCTTCCTTCTTAACCACACCAGTCAGTTCGCGACGGATAATATTGTAAAACAAGAAGAAGTCGAGCTTGCTTTGGTGATTGAGAATAAACACTGCTGGGCGGTGCTCCCAAAGTTTATGTTCATTAACAATATTGACCTTAATCCCAGCAATGGCCAAGCCCAGCTCGGTGCCAATGCTACCCACCATATCGGCTGCGCGGCGAGGCTCCTTGTAAAGTTTGTTGTAGGCCATGCCTGCAAACATGGTTGCCGCCATGGCCGAGTACGCGCCCACAGTACCCGCAACGGCTTTTATTGATGCGCGTTTTCGCGGTGCGAACTGCAACTCAGGCCAGGCATTAGCAATACCGTGCTTACGCAATTCAGGATGCGGATTCACCATATGCGGTTTTGCCGTTACGGTGAGAAAGGCAATGTCCTCGCGACCATTTGCATAGCCATAACTTTGGCTGAGCTTAATCTTCTTGGTTTTGGCAAACTTGCTGACTGCCGTGGCTTTATTCACGCCCCACAGGGGCTGCCCGCAGAGATTGCCATTGAGCACACCGCGTTTAACTTCTAATTCTGTCGCAAGAATATGTTCAATGCCATATTCCTCTGCCAGTGCCTCTATTTGATATTTCGTCGCCGAGGAGGCAATCGCTACCGTGTGGCCCGCCCGCAAATGTGCGCGTACCAGCTCATAGCCTTCAAAAAACATCGAACTTGCAATACTGCTGTGAAACAGGCCAAACCACATCGCCCGAACATCGTCCTCCGTATTGCCCGCCAAGGTTTTAGCAAACTCACTAAACAACTCGGCAAAGGCTGCCTCGTCCACATCTTGGCGAAACGGTGTGCGCAAGGTATTGAATAATTCGACCAGCCCCATATCGCCTTCGCGAAGCCGCTTTTTAAGATAAACAAGGGCCGAGTAGCCCTCGATTAAGGTGCCATCAAAATCGAAAAACGCCCCTACCTGGGGGCCTTGTGGGCCACGCTTGATCGCGTTTAACGCCGCCGCTACATTACTCATTTACACCACCTTCCTGACTGTTGGCGCAGCGTTCCAGGTCTAGGCTCTCAACATTGGCAAGAGCGGCTACCACACTGTGCAGGTAATCCTTTAGGGCTAATCGGTCTTCGTGTAATCCCAACCTCTGCTCCAGCAAGTCACGATTTTTAGCGAGCTTTAATGCGTTTTTAAATAATTCCTGAGACAAACTCTCAGGACTACGAATTTTGTACTGTAACACCCACTGCCGACCAACCGACAAGCACTCGGCTATAAATAGGCTTTCATCGCTAATTGTTCCACCACCCTTGCTTGCCATTAACTCAGCGACAATAACGTAGGCCTCCATAAATGGCATTAACACGCGGTGGGCCATCAAAAACGGTGCCTGATAAAGCATATTGCGCCGCTCTTCTGCGCGCTGAACTTTGGCGAAAAAATCAGCGTCCAAAATCAGTGCTTCTTCACGCATCTCTTCTTTAAACTTATTTTTCTCGCTAAAGAAGAATTCAAATTTTAGTACATCCCTCAGCGCGTGCGCATCGTCCCAGCCTTGATCGAATATATTTTCATCACCATTATTAATATGACTCGTATGCAGTAAAGTCACTTCCAGAATTGCGCGATTAATAAACCAATGGATAGCGGAATTACGATAGTACGCGGCAATGTTGTGGCTGCCTGCACGAATATTATAAATCGGCTCTAAACCGCCCTTGTAGCAGTCTAATACATCGGCCTTAGCCAGACTGCTCAAAGCATCTTCGATTCCCGAGTGATTATCCAGTTCATCAACTACCTCGGTTGGCAAGGCTCGCCGCCGAGCATAATCTAATAATGGCGAAACTAAGTGGGTAATTTCCGGCAAGGTAAGCGCGCGATTGCGCACTGCGAGCAAAGCCAATGTCGCCAACGCTGGCCCAGTTACCGGCGTCACTTTATTAATTCGTTGAAAGACCTCGATAGCGACTTTCTCAATGGTCGAGGGATTTTTTGAATCTGGATGCATCGCCTCAGTTAAGGACATCAGTTCGCCAAAGCGAACATAAGCAGTACCTATCCATTTACTTTGCATTCGGGCGTAATTCGCCAGCCACGGCAAGCCCTCCTTAGCTTTTTTGGCATTACCGGCTTCTTCTGCAGCCATACCCCATATTTCATGGAGTTGGTCATAAGTGATCGCAACCGGTACCAGAATCACCGATTTACGGCTCTCTACACTTAGAGCCTGCCCGAGATAGCGCAACAAGCCGTACATTGGCGGGCGCAACTTGCCAGTTCTGGACCGTCCACCCTCCATATACCATTCCAAATTCCCGCCACTACGAGCCAGATATGCCAGATACTCTTTGATCATTAACTTGTAAACGCGATCGTCGCCAAAACTACGACGTATCAATATTGCGCCACTGCGTCTCACCACTGAACCCATTGGCCAAAAGCCAATATTATCGCCGCCAAGAATATAATTGCGTGGTAACGCGGAGGAGGAAATCAGTTGCGTAAGGATGAAAGGGTCCGCATAGGAGCGATGCGTTGGCAAAAACACCAACATATTATCCCTGCTCAAAACTTCTAATCGGCGCAGAGACTCTTGATCGACATCTACGGTCCATGCGTTGGTGTGCATAGGGGCTAACACACGGTCAAATAACGTAGTAAACAGTGGCTTTTGCACCGCCACCAGACTTTGCAAACTTCGTCGCGCACGGCTATGCGCCTCAGATTGGGACAGTCCCTCCTTGACAGCCAGTTCCCGCAAGGCATTTTGCACCCGTGACGAACCAAGAATTTTGCTGACTATTGCTTTTTTGCCCATCGTAATGGAGCTATCGCTAGCTTCACTAACTTGCTTACCGGCATGTTGACTGAGATCGCGTTCGTCTTGCTCGATATCCTTCTCTTTCAAGTTTGTCACCTAGCTATTGGTCAATATTACATGCCACCAATTCAAACACGTCGTCATACTGACGCTCCCATTAGTTGAAACCGCTATAATGACTTTAAAGTCAATATATCCGATGCACCGAAACTTCGCAAATATCGTGCGCCAATAAAATAAGCAGTGGAGTGATTTAATGGGGAAGGCGAAAGACGACGAATTCTTAGCGTATTGTCGCAATATACGTATCAACGTCTGCAATAAATTCTGCTAGTGCTAGCTTAGCCTTCGCACCGGGGGTCTTGTTCACCTCAGATAGAGCTGGCAAGGACACCTGAGTGATATGGTAGTCACAAAGTAATTTTCGGCATTTTTTAAGTATCAGCCTAGACCTCGAGGTCTGCAGCGCCGCAAACTCATTTAGCGCTAAAGATTCTTCAAGATCCTGCACTACTGCTTCGAGCAGGGGCTTAAGCAAGCTCCACGATTCATAGTCTGTGCTCATACAAGCCCAATTCTTTAATCATATTAAAAGGCGGGCAGCCTAAATGTGTGGCTGCCCGAAAGGCACAGCAAGCTAGGGCATAGGTATAGGGAAAGCAGACAAGGTATCCGTTGCGGCGCCCAGTTCAGGTAACGCAATACCATCTACCGGAACACCATAAGTACCAAGTAAGGCAAAAATCACTGAGCCGTAAAGCTTTTGAGGTTTACGACCAATTACAGGCAAACCTATGGGTAGTTTCTGCTCTGAGGCCAAGGCAAGTAAAGCGGCCATAGCACCTTTTGGCGAGCCCATTATTTCGAGATCCGCGCCGATCAACGGCACCGCACCTAAGCCATCTTCTATTCCAATGCCTGACAACAGATCGAGCCCAACACCGCCTATTGCCATAGGGTCGACCCCAAAGGGCAAAGCAAGACCGGGAACGCCTGCAGGTAGTTGTGCAACTGCGGGTGCACTCATTCCCGCAATGGCTACTGTAAATACCAAACTAGAAACAAAAACCCTATACTTACGCAATATCGCATTCATGTCTTTCTCCTTTTTTTAATTTAACCTTACTCTGCTGCGCTTACGCAGAAGAAGACATCGTCATCAATCTAGAAGATTACGAGGAGAGCGAGCTTACTCCCGAGTTCCCCCTGCGCCTCTACAGCGCAGCCGTCGCCGATATACGCCCGGTAACACACGACACCGTGCATTTGATTATTGAAGGTAGCGAACTCGCAAACTACAAATTCAAAGCCGGCCAATATTTGGAGATTAAGCCCCCCAACAGCATTGACAGTTGGCGCAGCTTTTCGATGGCCAATACACCCAATGAAGATGGTCGGATTGAGTTAATCATTAAAATCATTGCCAACGGCGAGTTTAGCAACTACCTCAAAGATGCCGCCAAAGTTGGCGATAGAATCGAGTTGCGCGGCCCTTACGGCCAATTTCAATTATCAGAAACATCAGCAGATATTATCATGGTGGCTGGCGGCTCAGGAATGGCGCCAATTATTGCCATGCTAAATCAATTGGTAGCTGAAAAGTCATCTCGGAATATCCGTTTTTTTTTACGGCGCGCGGGGATGTAAAGACCTCTACTTCATAGACGAGATTACCGCCTTAGGGCAACAACTTAATAGCTTCGAATTCATACCGGTACTGTCAGCGCTTGATGACGAAGATGACTGGCAGGGTGAAACGGGATTTGTCACCGAGGCACTGGCAAAACACTGCGACTCACTTCGCGGTGCCGAAGGTTACTTATGCGGCCCACCGCCAATGATTGACGCAGCGGTTGAGGTACTAAAGGCAAAGGGTATGTTCAATAGCCGAATTAAATTCGACAAATTTGTGCAAAACACATAGTTAGATGTTCACCGGCTTGCGCATTCACCTCAGGTGCGCAACTCGACTTGGGGCTTAGATTACTAAGCCCCTTTTTTTAAATATTAGCTAGATCTCTGCTCTACCGCCAAAGGCGCCGATGGCAAGAACAGTGCAGCACCTTTGACCGCAATAACACACAGTGCGATGGTCAGCAGCGTTCCCGCCCAGATCAGGCCTTGACTAAACTCTGCTTCAGATAAGTGCAAGGCAACAATAATGGGGCCACCTAGACCTGCGTTAGCACCAAGCATTGTCATTGGGAACAATACGATCAAACCAAGCAATCCTGCGTGGCCTGAAACACGTCGCCATAACTGCACTGCCAATACGGTAAAGATAATCACCTGAGTGCCTTCGAGCACGCCAATAACCAATGGATAATTCCACAATCGTAGAACATAGGGGCCGTAGTAGGTGTAAACGCCCATGCCTGTCCCGATCATTTCAAACACGCAAGAAGCGCTGATTTCGGCAAGCCAGATCATAAAGAGCAGCTTGGTTGTCATTCTGCCCTCATAAATCATTTTACCAGCATAAAGGCATGCAGTAGCGTAAAGAATAATATAACCACTATGCGACCAATTTGGCTGCACAATACCAAATGCAGTGAAATGTGAGTACATCGCGCCGGCCACGCCATTATGTACATCATAGAACCACAAATCGAATGCGACATCGTAAAGAGGTTCTATAAACGCACCCAAACCAGCTGCCACACAAGCGAGCACATAAAAAGGCGTTTTTTGCTTAACACCCATTTTGCTTGCTATGACAAGCATTACAACAACGATGGCCCAGCTACCCCATGTGAACACGTTCTGCCACACAAGGTTAAGCTCTCCCATCATTACTTCATTTGGCATTGCGCCCATAAATCACCCGTGACTGTCATTATAATTGATTTCAATATATATTAATTGACTCAAAAGTCAATATGAACAAGGGCCACAAAACCCAGCAAGCCAATATTGACTATATAATCAATTTGATCAAGACTAGACAAGTAAAAGTAAGGGGCCAGTGGCACCTACTCCAAACGCACTACAAACATAAAAAATGAGGTATGCCATGCACTTAGGATTCCTGAACAGCGAAATCAATAACAAACCTGATGAAGAGATACTTAGCTCTCGTCGAAAATTTGTTAAAACTGCCGGAGCAATGATCAGCGTTGCAGGATTAGCACCCAGCGTCGCCTTTGCCGCTAAGGCCAAGGAACAGGGCTTTAACGGCACGGGAAGAATGGGTATGTCTACAGGAGAAGACTGGATAGACACTTTCTATACCGGCGGCGCCGAAGCAATCATTCATTACTATGCCGACGATTTTGTTTTCGAAGACATTACCCTATTTCAAACCATACAAGACAAAGAAGAGTTATATAATGCATTCTTGCCATTTGGCAAAGGGTCTCCAGCCGGTGAACACCAGTTCGACGTGCTTCGCTACGATGGCGGCATGGCCGGCGACAGAACCGCGCAATTGCGCACGAAAAACCCCGGCGGTTATACCGATGCCGAATGGCAGCACTGGTCGCACGATACCTTTTTAGGCGCGGAGTACTCCTATGACGAATGGTGCGTAATGCAGTGGATTTGGCGCGGCAAACATAAGGTCGACTTCTTAGGGTTGCCCGCAACTGGCAAAACAACCACCACCCGCGGCATAACATTCCACTGCTATAAAGATCGCAAAATAGTTCGCGAATCGACCTACTGGAACTACCGGGACGTCGCTATTCAATTAGGCGCGGCGCAAGCACCAGATAAGTTCTGGCTTAAAAAGTAGCTTCTCTTTTATGGTGGAGGCATTGCTTTCTTTCATGCCACCACCATCCCGCCTACAGATAAATTCAGCCTAGACCAATACACTCGTCAAGCCGTGTTGCTATCGACACCACTTCACCACTTATCGCCCATCAAGACAGCACCCGGCGGGATACCAACACGTCGACTTGGAATATCGTAGCGAATATTATTTTTCTCAGAGATAGCTTGCGCAAACTAATTAAAAATTGGCTTGCGCATCAGGTTCAGAGACCGTATGTGAGGGCGGCGGCCGAACCAACATTTTTAAACCGTTTGACGTGCCCGCACTGCCATCTCATTTAAGTTTAACGTCTCTGAGGCGACTTTTAGAACGGCTTCACACCCTTTTGGCTCTTTCAAATTCTTAGGGTTATACCATGGACTAAAGGCGCGCAGCAGGCGTGGCGTAATAAAGAAAAACATACCTGAATATGACTTAAACTTACGAATAAAGCCTTTAAAGCCAGCATCAACCCGTCCAGCCTCAATGTCTTTCTTCAACATATATTCACTTAGCGGAACTGCAAAGCCAATCAAATGTGAAGTGGCCTTAATAATGCCACCGAGACGCCCCCAGTAAGTACCGTAGAGCGCCTCTACTACATTAAACGCGCAGCTACGGTGCTCGAATTCCTCTGATAAATGCCAGCGCCATAGCGACAATGTAATGAGATCGACATTTTGATCTTTGAGTCGCTTATTGGCCTGCACTAAAAAGTAAGCAGCAAAAATTGGGCCCGCTGTTTCAAAGCCCTCTGCGTATAACATAGCGTGACGCAGACCATAGTTCTTATCAAAGCGCTCATAATCAGCCTTTAGACGGTCCGTATACTTATCCATCTCTGGATAAAAGCCGGTCGCCCGCACCATATCGTTATACTTCATATGGGTTTTTGAGTGATTAGCTTCTTGTTGACAAAATAATTCGCAATCAGCAAATAGCGCCTCACTATTTTCAGGAAGCATTTTTTTGGCTTTCGCCAGAGCACGAATCAGATAGCCTTCTAGCAGCGGGAGGCCAATGCTCACCGCATTCCAAAATTGCGCTAGCTCCGGATCGTTTGGAATCCAGTCGATTCTAGCGTCGGAAAAATCAACCTCAATTTTGCGCGCTTCGGGTTTAATATTCATATGGGCACCTACTAATTTTATATCGTCGTGGCGGCTAGTGTTGATAATATACATTATATTGATCTTGGAGTCAATAAAGGGGTAGCTATCGCTTGTGAGCAAGATCGTCCGAAATCCCCAGCGCCGCCACCTTTGATCACTAGCATAATCCGGTCACCGCGCTACCTAATCGATCCATTATCACGCATAGCCAACCGGCAGCTACTTTAGCGCCGCGCGACAACGCAACGCCATCAATCAAGTTATTCTAGCGCTACAGTAAAGCCTCTGAATTAGCAGCCCCAGGCATATCCATAATCCCATCAGATCACACAACTAATTGATGGCACACTTAAAATGCTTACCCCATCCAGCCAGAAATTAATTGACTAGCGGCCCGCCAATCACTTTAAGACCAAGAATTACCCCAAAAAAAAGCCCGCAATTACGCGGGCAAAGTTGCATCAGAAACCAATATTTCTCAGCAAATTAATATTCCCATTCGAGACCTACACCGTACATCCGCGGCCTGGCGTAAGACTCACCCACACCAAAGTCCTGACGAAAACGCTGCATATGACTGACCTCATTAGTAAGATTCGACCCCCAACCGTAAAGCTTCATACTAGTCTTTGAATCTCTAATACTAAATCTTGCATTAACTTTTGTGTATTCTTCTTCTGGCACATTATTGGTGGGATCGAACCAGAACCCAGAGTTGTAGTAAGCACCCAGACCCAGCTCGTTTTCAAAACGCCCTATATCAAAGCGATAACTAACATCTACAACACCCGCAAAATCAGCGGTACGAATAGTCGTGTTACCGGAGCAATCGTAAGTGCCTTCTAAACCGGTTTCGGGATCGAAGTTAGTACACTCGTACTCGTCGTAGGCGCCATCCAGCCACGTTCCTGAGAAATTAACTACTAAGCCATCAATGGGCGTGTTGTAGGTCAATTCAAGCTCAGCACCATCAATCGTATATTCGGCGGCATTTTCAAGACGAGTTACACCACCACTGGTTAAGGACAATATTTGCGCGTGTCCGTTGACGACGGTAGTTGTAAACGCTGCCGCGTTGATGCGAAGACTTCCGTCTAGCCAATCAGATTTAATACCAATCTCATGAGACTCAGCTTCTTCAGGCTCGATTCTCGATGGAGGAGCATTAATATTGAGACCATTAAAGTTACCACTCTTAAATGCGGTCGAATAGCTGTAATAAACCATAGCATCTTCAGATAAATCGAAATCTATACCGAAGCTCGGCGTAAAATCCGTCCACGTCGCACTGTCTTCATCGTAGTCAAAAGCCCTCACCCAGTCAGTTGTTCCTAATATTGGCAAATTCTGCACCCGAGCATCTACCGTAGAGATGGGAATAACGCGGGTCTCATCAGAATAGCGACCACCAAATTTTACTGACAGATAATCGGTAATATCTATGTCAAATTCAGCAAACGCCGCCTTAGCATCGGTTTCTACACCGCCGTATAAAAGCAGGTGAATTGGATTAGCTGGCAAACCGTTAATACCCAGCGCGCTCAAACCTAGCGACTTAACAAGATTGTTAAGTAAATTAGGGTTAAGTCCAGCCAGCTGCTGACCAAGCGTAAGCCCGTCTACATATATTGGCGTGGTTTGATCTTTGTAGGTATCTTCAACATAAATACCACCAATCCAGCTCAACCAAGATGGCCCCCAATCCGAGCTAGTGAACACGATATCAATTGAGTCGGTTTCAGCGGTATTTGGAATAGCCTCGATGATAAGCAGCTTCTCGTATGCCATATCGTAGTCCCAGTAAACACCACTGGTTGCTTCAGAGTGACCGAAAATTGCCTTGGTATTGAAGTATTGATTTGAAATATCAAATTCTAATTTTGACGCCTGCGACTCCATCTCGGTGTAAACTTCAGTTCCTACACCTGTTTCCCATGGCTCCGGATTAGCGGTCAATACTGACGAGAACAACGGAGAAGGCTCCGCGTTGGTCAGGGGTGCAGAATCACCAGAGCTGTGACGAATATTGTAATGGCTAGCATTAATTTCCAGCCAATCGGTGGGCGCCCAGCGCGCCTCAACTTTTACGCCACGATCGTCATAATCTAAGTGCTTTTGGCTTGGGTCCGGCGTATAAATCATATACGTTTCGCGATTGGTATATAAACCAGAAACTCCCAAGGCAAGATTATCGCCAACTGGTCCGGATAAGTGCACCTTACCTTTCAATAAATTATAATTCCCCCCCTCAACAGTAACATTCGCCTGAACATCTTCAAAACTTGGCTTTTTTGTTTCCACAACAATGGCACCGCCAACTGCGTTACGGCCATACAGCGTACCTTGCGGCCCTTTTAACACAGTAACTGACTGCACATTACCCAAGGATTGCGCCTGGTTAGATGTCAGCGTTATGTATAAGCCATCAATATAGGTTGCAACACTCGAGTCAATTGGCCCTTGAAATGAATCAGAGCCGACGCCCCGAATAAATATCAAACTATATGCAGCCATTTCGGTTACAGTTAAGGCTGGCGTTACATTCATCAGATCTTTTATGTCTGCAACACCCATTGCATCAAGGGCGGCGCCAGTATGCGAAGTCAAGCTAGCTGAAATATCTTGAATATTCTCTGTTTGCTTACGCGCCGTAACGACAACCTCTTCTAGCTGGCGATTATTTTTTTTCCTTTCAATAGTGGGACTGGCATCGTCTTGCGCATATGCAGCCCCCCCCCAACATGATGAGTAACGTCGAAAATGACGTTAGCAGATGACTTTTTTTCATTGTTTAAAATCCCTCAACCTTACATTGTTATATTTTGTATACATAAGAATTTTGCACACACAAAATCTTCAAGCATTGCTTCTAACTTATTGTGACTCGCATTTAAAAAGTAGCACCTATTGATGCTACGGTCAATATCAGTGCATGTCAAATAGAAAAACAACATCTTTTACAAGCAGAAACACACAAAACCATACAACAGAAAAACATATTTTATATTTTAATATCAATCACTTACAAAGCATTACCCAAAGCTTAACAAAGAGTAGCTGCGAACGAGCAATGACTATTGAGTCTCATCGCAGTAGCGATTTTACAAATAAAATGCAATCTGCGTCACAATTAGCGCTCGCCTATTGCTCCACACCAAATTCATTATTGACTTACAGGTCATTATAGGTGCACACTACGGGAGTATTGATTTTTTTGGAGTGCTTGTAATGAAAAAGAATAAGACGTTTACACGATTTGCTGCATCTGTACTTCTTTGCGGCGCAGCCAGCATAGCTAGCGCTCAAGAACTGCCTGTTATTGGCGGGCTACTTGGCGGAGACATGCTTGGCGGACTTGGCAATTTAGGTGGCGAATCGCTTCCACTTGTTGAAAGCCTACCTGTACTTGGTACATTTTTACCGTTTGCACTGGGCGAGCTGCCCGCAAGTCTGCTAGCAATTGAGCCGCCTATCGATAAAACTATAGCAGGCTTCGGACAGATTGGCGGGTTAGCAGGACCGGTTTCCGGAAACCCTGAATCGCTGATTCGCCCTGTTCAGAAACTAGCTATTCCTGTTGCTTATGATGTAATCCCAGTAACGAAGGTATTACTTAACAACCCAGCTGACCTACCTGACTTCTTCACACAGGGCGGCGTACTGATTATGCCTGATATCGCATTAATTCCTGCGATCCCATTAGTTAATCAGCCTCTGTAGGCTTGCCAAACTGGCTGGCTCAGCGATGCTGAGCCAGCACAAATATCATTCATATCACCAAGCCATCAACACTTAGCCAGATCCATTCAAAAGCAACACTGAAAAGCCTCGCGCGGACGAGAAAACCCGTAGACTACAACAAAGACCTTGGCAATCAGCGAACCTACATGAGCGTATTTAACCAAGCTCTCAGCGACAGCTTGCGCACCGATACACTAAAAATTCGTAACAGCAAGCATTAAATGCCGCATACGAATACCAACCTGATGATAGCCGTCGCGGAAAATTAAAGAAAAATAGATTGCGAATTGTGACCTAACAGTGGAACTTACTCAGGCGCAATATAAATAGAAACGAGAGAATGCACAGTCTTCTTCATAGTCTTTGCAGAGCTGCCTGAAAAATGCATATGTGCAATTGCGTGAGCCATACTCAAAACAACCCGGGCGCCGTCACTGGCATCAATTCTTTCAGAAATTGAATTATCTTTCCTGCCCTCCAAAATCAAACTTCTAAGCGCCTTCACCGTATCGCGATAAAACTCAAGGTACATATCCCAGAGGAAGCCCCGCGTTAAACCACTCCACTCCAACCAAATAGTAATGTATTCAGGGTTGGATGAAATTGATTGCGCAAATGACGACAACATATCTTCAATGCGCTCCGAGGCAGAAGCGTTAAGATGAGCGCGGGACAATACGAATCCATCGAGAAGAAAGCGCCGCACTTCGCGAATCACTTCTTCTTGCAGTTTTTCTATTGTGGGGAAATAGTGAAATACAGTTGGGTTGGCAACGGCTGCGAATTTGGCTACATCCGCGTGAGTGGCATTAAGAATACCTTTTTCAGCAAAAACCAGGATTGCGCATTCCAATAACTGTACGCGACGGCGCTCGGGTGACATCCTCACCGCGCGAACCCTTTTTACGTCGCTTCCATTTGCTAAATCCAATTCTCCCAATTTTTTCTTTGCCATTTTATCTACCAATAACTCTTAAAAAAGGATTTTAGCATTCTTATTAACTATTTACTCAATTCCCAACATAGCATCTACTAACAAGCACTCGAGCTTAAACAGGCCCTAGCGATCCGGTGCCAAATAGCTCATTACCAGAGAGTGCACGGTATTCTCCACTGTTCGCTTGGAGCTCCCCGCAAAGCGCATATGTGCAATGGTGTGAGCCATCCCCATAATAACCCGCGCCGCGTCACTAGCATTGATTGTTGAAGATACCGAGTTATCGACTCTGCCCTGCAAAAGCATTTTGCGTAAACCCGCAACCGCTTCTTTATAAAATTCTAAGTACAGCTGCCAGATCAGGCCACGAGTGAAGCCAGACCACTCCAACCAAATGGTAACATATTCGCTATTTCGATCAATTTGCTCTTGGAAGGTCAGTAGCAAATTTTCAACTCGCTCGTAGGCGGGCCCCTCGGTCTTAAGGCGCGCGGTGATCATCTCGTCGACAAAGTAGCGATGAATAGCCTGCAACACTGCTTGCTGGAGATTTTCAATACTAGGGAAATAATGAAAAATTGTTGGAATAGAAACGCCAATACGTTCGGCAATGTCAGCGTGCGTCGCATTTGCCAAGCCACGCTCTGCGAATGCGGAAATACCTGCATTTAGAATTTGCTCATGACGGGCTTCCGGCGACATCCGCTTTGCTCGCGGTTTGCCTGCATTCACTACAGGAAGGCTGCCAACTTTCTTTTTCACGCATACGCCTCTTTAATATTCAATCTATATTTCGAGCAAAAAGGTCACTGGCCCATCATTTAACAAACTGATTTGCATATCAGCGCCAAATTTTCCGTTAGCTACTTTACCATATAATTGATTAAGTTCTGCCAAGGCGTGTTCATATAACACTTCTGCGATTTTCGGCGCCGCCGCCGTAGAAAAACCAGGCCGCAAACCCTTTTTTGTTTCAGCCGCGAGGGTGAATTGCGAAACGAGTAACACCCCCCCCCCAACATCCACAACCGATTGATTCATTTTGCCGTTACTGTCACTAAACACCCGATAATTAAGCAAGCGTGTCATCATTTTAGTGACAGCGGCTTCATCATCATGTTTTTCTAGCCCCAAAAAAACCAAGAGCCCCTGATTGATCTCGCCAACACACTCACCGTCGACTTCTACGCGAGCAAATTTAACCCGCTGCAATAATGCTTTCATTGTGATCCATACGTAATTTTTCCGTAATTATATAGGTATTACTTAGAGACTCGTATTGGCATTTACGGGCAGCGCGGGAACGGGGAGAGGCTTGAAGGGAGACGGTAAACGCAAAAGCCAAGCTAGTACGGCACGCGGGCTCTGTCATCATGGCGAACGAGAACCTTGGCCCTGCCTCCCCCGTCACGCATTCAGCCTAATAGCTCAACTCACCGCCGCTAAGCAGGTGGGCAACATCATTACTAGCCTTCACCAACGCATCCGCGATACTGGGTTCAAAGGCCGAATGCCCCGCATCGCGAACAATATGTAACTCAGCGCTAGGCCAAAGTTCATGCAACTCAACAGCGCTTTCGAGAGGGCATATCATGTCATAGCGACCCTGCACGATGATGCCGGGAATCGCGGCTATCACCGGCATGGCGGCCAAAATTTGATTGCCGCTTAAAAACCCCTGATTAACAAAATAATGGGTTTCTATGTGGGACATCGACACCGCGGTGTGGGAATTCATCAAATGATCTTCGACATCGTGATTTGGCCGCAAGGTCGAGCAGCGCGCCTCCCACAGTGACCACGCCTTGGCGGCGGCCATCCGCGCCAACTCATTCTCGCCATGGAGCACACGGTGATAGGCTGCAATCCAATTTTCACCGTCGCGACGCACTAACGCCTCGCTAAAATCTCGCCAGTAATCGGGGAAAACGCGACTGGCACCACCCTCGTTGTAAAACCACGCCAATTCCTTTGGCCGACACAGAAAAATGCCCCGCAAGATCATCGCCGCCACCCTCGCCGGATACATCTGCGCATAGACCAAACCGAGGGTTGAGCCCCAAGAGCCACCAAATACCACCCACTTATCAACCGCCAGGAATTCGCGAATGCGCTCCATATCGGCAATCAAGGCCTGAGTGGTATTGTCTTGCAAGCAAGCGTGAGGCTCAGAATGGCCACAGCCGCGCTGGTCAAACAGAATAATGCGGTAGCGCTCGGGGTCAAAAAAACTCCGCGCCTTGGGACTACAGCCAGCGCCGGGGCCGCCGTGAACGAAAATCACTGGAATACCGTCGGGGTTACCAGACTCTTCTATATACAGGATATGAGGGTCCTGCACCGGCAAACGATGAGTTTTATAGGGCTTTATATCTGGGAATAATGCGAGCATAGCGTCACAACCATATCCAATTAGTGCACTGGATTAGTGTAGCGCAGACAGCGACTTAACGCTTGAGGGGAAACTGGCGGCCTTGAGTCGGCCGCCAGAGGACTAGCTTAGCGACTTACTTAGGAGCGCGTTTACGCTCGTTCTCTTTCAGTAGCTTTTTACGCAAGCGGATGCTTTTCGGCGTTACTTCAACCAATTCATCGTCTTCGATGAATTCTAAAGCTTGCTCCAAAGTGTGCTTGATGTGCGGCGACAGCGTCAGCGCTTCGTCAGTACCGGAGGCGCGAACGTTAGTCAGCTGCTTGGCACGAGTCGGGTTAACCACCAAGTCGTTGGCACGGTTGTGCAGACCAATGATCTGACCTTCATATACTTCAGCCGCGTGGCCCATAAACAAACGACCGCGATCCTGAAGGTTAAACAAACCGTAGCTCAGGGTTTTACCACCAACCATCGATACCATTACACCGTTCTGACGACCAGCTAATTCGCCGCCCTTCACTTCGCCGTAATGATCGAAAACGGTAGTCATGATGCCGCTACCAGACGTCATCGTCAGGAATTGGCCACGGAAACCGATCAAGCCACGGGCAGGCGCGATAAACTCGAGTTTAACGCGACCTTTGCCGTCCGGCTCCATGTTGCTCATCTCGGCTTTACGCAGACCGAGTTCTTCCATGACTGAGCCCTGGTGCTGCTCTTCAACATCGATTACCACGTGTTCAAAAGGTTCTTGAACTACGCCATCAACCATTTTCGTTACAACTTCAGGGCGAGAAACACCCATTTCGAAACCTTCGCGACGCATGGTTTCGATCAGTACCGACAGGTGAAGCTCACCACGGCCCGACACTTTGAATTTATCAGGCGTTTCGCCTGGCTCAACACGCAGCGCCACGTTGTGAATCAGCTCTTGATCTAAGCGGTCACGAATATTGCGCGAGGTAACGAACTTACCTTCTTTACCCGCAAACGGTGAATCGTTGACCTGGAAGGTCATGCTTACGGTTGGCTCGTCTACGCTCAATGGCGGCAGGGCTTCTGGGTGGCCCGGTGCACACAAGGTGTCAGAAATATTCAGGCCTTCAATACCGGTTACACAAACAATCTCACCGGCCTTGCCTTCAGGTACTTCAACACGCTCTAGACCGTAGTAGCCCATCACCGTCAGCAATTTACATTTGCGGCTCTTACCGTCAGCACCAACCACAACCAGCTGGTCATTGGCTTTCATGGTACCGCGGGTAATACGACCAACACCGATAACGCCAACATAGCTGTTGTAGTCGAGGGCTGAGATTTGCATCTGCAGCGGACCATCAGCATCCACCTCTGGGGTTGGTACTTTGTCGACGATCATTTGGAACAAGGGGGTCATGTCTTCGGCCAGATCATTAAAATCTAAGCCGGCAACACCATTAATTGCCGAAGCAAACATAATGGGGAAGTCTAACTGTTCGTCGGTAGCGCCAAGACGGTCAAACAGATCAAAAACCTGATCGACAACCCAGTCTGGACGCGCGCCTGGACGGTCAACTTTGTTAACAACCACAATCGGGTTTAAGCCTTGCTCAAACGCTTTTTGGGTTACAAAGCGGGTCTGAGGCATGGGGCCATCAACCGCGTCAACCAGCAGCAATACGCTGTCTACCATAGATAATACGCGCTCAACCTCACCACCAAAGTCGGCGTGTCCAGGGGTATCTACGATGTTAATACGGTAGCCGTTCCACTCAATAGCGGTGTTTTTAGCAAGAATGGTAATACCGCGCTCTTTCTCCTGGTCGTTGGAGTCCATGATCCGCTCGGAATCTTGGTTACGGCGATCAAGGGTTCCCGATTGACTCAACAGTTTATCCACTAGCGTGGTTTTACCGTGGTCAACGTGGGCGATAATGGCGATATTGCGCAGCGTATCAATCATGGAGGGGCTTCGTTGTTGGATAAAATGGCCGCGCATTATACAACAAGCCCGCCCCTCATAGCAGCAGGAAGTCACATATCTTCTTGGCAAAATATACTAATTAGCAATAAAAGAACAAAATCAACGTCTTGGGCATCCATCAGATACCCGCTACAATCAATCTACGCGTATTTTACCCACTTCCCTACGGATAGCTCTGCAATGACCACAGCAAATGTGACCTGGAAAAGCCGCTGGACATTTATATTAGCCGCCACGGGCTCTGCTGTGGGCCTGGGCAATATTTGGAAATTCCCCTATATCACCGGCGAGTACGGTGGTGGCGCCTTTGTATTAGTCTATCTTGGCTGCATATTATTGATTGGCGTTCCGGTCATGATTGCAGAAATTATGGTCGGTCGCGCGGGGCGCAGCGACCCGGTGCACAGCATGAGCAAGCTCGGCCGGGAAGCCGGCAAGTCCTCATACTGGGGCGCAGTGGGCGCCGTCGGCATTATCGCCGGCCTGATGATTATGATGTTTTACAGCGTTGTCGCGGGCTGGGCACTAGAGTACGTCGCACAGAGCATAACCGGCCTCTACAGCGACGCCTCGACCGACGAGATTGAAACCAACTTCAGCAAGCTGCTTAGCGACAATACTCAACAGACCATTTGGCATAGCCTGTTCACCCTCGTTACTGCGAGCGTCGTCGCTGGCGGGGTTACCAAGGGTATTGGTAAGGCCGTAGAAATTCTCATGCCAATTCTGTTTGGCTTTTTACTACTACTGCTCGGTTACAGCTGGGTAAACGGTGACTTTAGCGCTGGCCTGCACTTTATGTTCGACACCGACTTCAGCAAACTAACCGGCGAAGCCATATTAGTGGCCATGGGCCATGCCTTTTTTACCCTGAGCTTAGGCATGGGCGCCATTATGGCCTACGGCGCTTATTTTCCTGGCAAAACCTCGATTGGCAAAACCGTACTGACCATCGCCGCCCTTGATACCGTTATTGCGCTGGTCGCTGGTATGGCCATGTTCCCGCTAGTCTTTGCCAATGGCCTCACCCCCGGCCAAGGCCCCGGCCTGATGTTTGTCACCCTGCCCATCGCCTTTGCCAATATGAACGGCGGCCTGTTTTTCGGCACTATCTTTTTTAGCTTGGTTAGCATTGCCGCCCTCAGCTCGTCGATCTCGCTGATTGAGCCTGGCGTAGCTTGGCTAGAAAAATACGGCGTTAAACGATCGCTATCAACCTTTGGCTTGGCCGGCATTGCCTGGCTCGGCGGCTTAGCGAGCATTCACTACGGTGCCGTATTTAATGCACTTGACTATATTACCGCCAATATCATGCTCCCCATCGGCGGCTTATTAATTGCCCTATTTGTCGGCTGGGTGCTACCAGCCAACATCACCGCGACCGAAGTAAATATGGGCGAAGGCCTGATATTCAAAGGCTGGCGAATAGCGCTGCGCTATATCGCCCCAGCAGGTATTTTGCTGGTCTTCTTAAACAGTCTCAAACTCATCTAAACAGGAACTAATCTGTGCGCAACCCGCTTTTAAACATTTTTATTATTGCCAGTCTGATTTTATTTGGCGGCCTTTATTACTACAGCGGCCAAGTTGAAGACCACTACAGCGAGAACGCTGAGCGTTATCTAAAAACAGCCCTCGTCAGCATTTCTAGCTGGCAGACAGAAGATTTAAAAGCGCAACTCGCCACCGCCACCCTCGCCCAGGTTGACGACCAACAGCTACGTAAATTATGTGCGGAATACGCTCGCTTGGGTGAATTTCAACGCATGGGTGAACTGCAGTTTTCTCGTTTGAGCGGGGCGCTATCACTGTTTAGCGAGCCGCCGCGACTCAGCTACAGCAGCAATGTTCATTTCGAACACGGCAGCGCGGTCATGACTGCCACTTTAACCTTGGAAAACCAGCGCTTTAAACTTTACAACTTTAATCTGGGCAAGCCCGAGCAGCAAACAAGCCAATAAAACACACCTAAGGCGCCAATAAGTGCGCCTGTAGATGGTCGCGAGCAGATTCCGGCAAGGGTATTGGTCGGTGCTCGCGATTGACACAAACCAGCGTCGACTCGCCGTCAGCCACCAACTCGTTGCCATCCTCTGAATACAGACTCTGCTTTAAGCTGAAGCTGCTATTGCCAATGCGCATCACCCAAGCCTTACCCCGTAACAGACCAGGATGATGCCACTCTCTGCGAAAATTCAAACCGACAGCGGCCATAATCAAGCCGAACTCATGTGCCCCACCGCCCATACCAAAGCCAGCTTGTTCAAGCCATTCCACCCTAGCTTCTTCAAGGTAGCGGAAATACTGCACATGGTTTATATGCCCCATGCTGTCCTGATCGGCCCAGCGCGGTTTAATCAACACGTCAAACAGGGGCTCTATATTTACTTCGCTCATGACGGACGATACACCTTTACGTTTTCAAAGCCCTGCTCCACCAAATGCGAAGCATGGAGACGACTCATCACCCCTTTATCGCAAAACAGCATATAGGTGCGCGATTGGTCCAGCTGCGCGAAACGGCTGTGCAACTCGTAAAAAGGAATGGTCTGTACTTCGCTCGTAGCCAATTTCAGAGGCTTACGATCAACCTCGTCAGGGTGACGAACATCGACAATAACCGCGTCGGGTAGCGGTATAGGTAAAGACTCGACGGCGGCTACCGTCAAATCTTCGTCGGCAAGCGCGTCGATATTAATGTAGTTAGCAGACGCTATGGCGCGCTCAAGTACAGCAAAATCGAAATTGGCCTCTTGGGCGGCAATTTTTTCAGGCTTAGCGCGAGTGGTAGGCTTAACCGAAATCACCCCGCAATACTCTGGCATATTGGCCGCAAAGGCCTCGGTGCCAATTTTGGCGGCGATATTAATGATGTCTAACTTGTCGGCGCAAATCAGCGGACGCAGCACCAAGGTGTCGGTGACCTGATCGATTACCGAAAGATTCTGCAAAGTCTGACTAGAAACCTGGGCCACCGCCTCGCCAGTAACGAGCGCAGACACTTCCAGCTGGGCCGCTACCTCTGAGGCTGCACGCAGCATCATGCGCTTGAGGATGACCCCCATTTGCGAGTTCTCAACATTTTTCAGAATCTCGCCGACGACATCCTCAAACGGCACACTGACAAACTTCACCCGGTGAGAGGCGCCGTATTTAAGCCAAAGATACAAGGCAACTTCTTTTACCCCCACCTCGTGCTCGCGGCCACCAAGATTAAAAAAGCAAAAATGGGTGCGCATACCCCGCTTCATGGTCAGGTAACTGGAAACCGTCGAATCGAAGCCCCCAGAAATCAAAGATACCGCAGCGTCAATCGTACCTAGCGGAAAACCACCCAAACCCTCTATACGACGATTAACGATGTAGACAAGATCTTGACGTACCTCAATACGCACAGTTACATCCGGATTGTGCAAATCAACGCCCGCTGACTCAATGTGCTGATTCAGACCACCCCCAACATAGCGCTCAACTTCACTGGAGTTAAAATCGTGGCTACCCACCCGCTTGCAGCGCACCACAAAGCTTTTACCACGCAGACTATCGCCAATGGCAAGCCGAGTTTTTTCAAAAATATCGTGTACGTCCACCAGCGGGTATTCAAGCACCTCAACAATATGCGCAATACCCGGCGTATTACTGAGCACCGCAACAAAGCCCGCCAAAACCTCCGGATCCCGACTGGCGGTTTCGATGGTTATTCGGTCCCAATCACGAATAATTTCCAAATTGGGATCTAGAGGCAGAAGTAATTTACGCAAATTGTCACGCAGCTGTTTGGTGAACTTCTTACGAACAGGCTTACTCTTGATGATGATTTCAGGAAATAATTTAACGAGGAATTTCATTTAAAGAATCGCGACGATGAGGGGCCAAGCATTATACCCTCTCCACCCCGCAGGTGGCAGCCCAAGGAATTCGCCCCAAGTTGGCGCACTAACTCAGAGCAAGCACCATAACAGTGCAATTATTTTGCCACCACGCACAAGGTTTAAGCAAAATCATAGCAAACCCTTTAAATGCAACACCATTAAACAGTATAAAACCGGCATGTTTTTTGCCTTTTCAGTTCGCAGATTGTGCCGCTATGCTGCACAATACAATACGAATATAATCGATAACCCTTCGGCGATGCCGAATTCAATCTTACTCTCTCTATCTGGAGGACGAACATAATGTCAGAGAACACTCTGCAGTTAATCGCCGAAAATGACGTGAAGTGGGCGGACATGCGCTTTACCGATACCAAGGGCAAAGAGCAACACGTCACCATTCCAGCCACTGAAGTCGACGTAAGCTTTTTTGAAGACGGCAAAATGTTTGACGGTTCATCCATTGCCGGCTGGAAGGGCATTAACGAATCCGACATGATCCTGATGCCTGACGACACCGCATCAGTCCTGGATCCCTTTACCGAAGAATCTACTATTATCATCCGCTGCAATATCGTAGAGCCATCTACTATGCAGGGCTACAACCGCGATCCACGCTCTATCGCCCAACGCGCCGAAGACTATATGCGCGCATCTGGCATTGCCGATAACGCACTGTTTGGCCCCGAGCCCGAGTTTTTCATTTTTGACGATGTTAAATGGAAAGTTTCAATGGAAGGCGCTAGCTATGCGATTGCCTCTGACGAAGCGGCTTGGAAATCAGGCGACAACTTTGAAGAAGGCAACACCGGCCATCGCCCAGGGGTTAAAGGCGGCTACTTCCCCGTACCACCAGTCGACAGCCTCCACGACCTGCGTGGCGCCATGTGTAATGCCATGACCGATATGGGCCTGACCATTGAAGTACACCATCACGAAGTAGGCACAGCTGGTCAGTGTGAAATCGGCGTTGGCCCAAACACCTGCGTTAAAAAAGCGGATGAAGTACAAATCCTCAAGTACTGCGTACACAATGTTGCCCACGCCTACGGCAAAACCGCAACATTTATGCCTAAGCCTATCGTTGGCGACAACGGCAGCGGCATGCACGTTCACATGTCTCTAAGCAAAGACGGCACCAATCTATTTGCCGGTGACGTGTACGGCGGCCTGTCTGAAACCGCCCTGTTCTACATTGGCGGCATCATCAAGCACGCCCGCGCTATTAACGCCTTCACCAACGCCTCTACCAACTCGTATAAGCGTCTGGTTCCCGGTTTTGAAGCACCAGTAATGCTGGCATACTCAGCGCGTAATCGCTCTGCCTCTATCCGTATTCCTTTTGTACCAAACCCCAAAGCGCGTCGCGTTGAAGTTCGTTTCCCAGACCCGTCAGCTAACCCTTACCTCGCGTTTGCGGTAATGCTAATGGCTGGTCTTGACGGCATTCAAAACAAGATCCACCCCGGCGACGCTGCGGATAAAGATCTGTACGACCTGCCTGCTGAAGAAGCCGCATCAATCCCAACCGTTGCTTCTAGCCTAGACCAGGCCCTGCAGGCACTGGATGCGGATCGTTCATTCTTAACTGCCGGCGGCGTATTTGACGACGATACTATCGATGCTTATATCGCCCTTAAGTCTCAGGAAGTTGAGCGCCTAGCCATGACAACTCACCCCGTTGAGTTCGATATGTACTACAGCGTTTAAACCACACTGCGCCTAAAAAGCCCGCTTTATGCGGGCTTTTTTGTGCCTGCGCACTTATGTCTATTTACAACTGACAAGCAGTGTAAGGCTTGCACTGCAAGGCACTTCACCACATCATAGAACCCTTAAACACCGAGGTGCTGTATGGCTCGCTACCTATTCCTAATTAGCTTCGCGCTGTTTACCAGCCTTAGCTTTGCCACCGAGATTTACCGTTCTACCGACCAGTACGGCAATACGGTGTTTTCCGACAAAGCACCAAAGAACAGCAGCCCCGTAGAACTCCCTCCCATCAACACCACCCCGGCGACCGAAGTCAGCGACACACCAACTCGTCAGGCATCTAAAGTCACCGCAGCTCACAGCAATCGAATTACCATTCAAAGCCCAGCCAATGGCGCCATTATCGCCAATGGTCGCCTTCCTACTACCGTCCGCGCATCCACCAAGGACGCCGTAGATCCATCGCTTCGTATTGTCTTTGAACTAGACGGCAAGACCCTGAGCAGCTCCAGCAGTACCCAGCACACCATTCCCCGCCTCAGTCGCGGCCCGCATCGCATTAGCGTCAGCCTTATTGACCAAAACAGCAAAACGCTTAGCAAGGATGCCGTCGACATTATGGTCTACCACCCCGGCAACTAAGCCCCATCCATAAAATGCGCACCATAATGGGGCCAGATCACCTATACTAGGTGCAGGCGCGTCCAATAATGTCGCGCTCAGCAACGACGAAGACTGCACTATATTGGGACTCTACTCGCACTATGCCCAAGAAATCCGTCAATTTTACCCGAATGCCAACCCCAACCCGCTTGGCCTAGAAATTGCTTTGAGCTAAGCACAACGAACACACTGGCGACGCTATGCCCCCGAATAATATCCACCACCAAATCCTCGACAATTTGAAAACAGCCATTTTATTGGTCGAGCCGAACCTGACCGTGAGCTACATCAACCCCGCGGCAGAATCGCTATTGGCGGTGTCGGATCAACGTATTCATGGCGAAGCCATCACCAAATTATTTCATGAGCAAGAAGACACCCTCGTCAAATTACTCGACGCCATTAACAACTGCGAGGCTTACACCAAACGCGAGACCGTGCTCACCCTGCGCTCCGGTATTGAAATCACGGTAGATTACGCCGTCACTCCAGTTACCGAAAACCGTCGCACCTCATTAATCATAGAATTACAGCCGCTAGATCGACTGATTAGAATCAGTCGTGAAGAAGGTTTATTGTCGTCACAGCAAAATAGTCAGGCCTTGATTCGCGGCATTGCTCACGAGGTTAAAAATCCCCTTGGCGGCTTGCGCGGCGCGGCGCAACTGTTGGCCCGGGAACTCAGCGATCCCAAACTCCACGACTACACCAATATTATTATTGAAGAAGCCGACCGGCTGCGTAATTTGGTTGACACCATGCTTGGCCCCCATCGCGCGCCAGAAAAACAAATGACCAATATCCACGAGGTCTTAGAGCGAGTACGCCAGCTCGTCGAAGCTGAAAGCGAGGGCTATATCCGTATTATTCGCGACTACGACCCGAGTATTCCCGACATTCTCGGCGACCGGGAGCAACTCATTCAGGCGTTCTTAAACGTCACCCGCAACGCCCAACAAGCATTGCGCCAAAACAGCAACGAAGACAGCGACCCAAGTATTATTATTCGCACCCGCACCCTGCGCCAGCTCACCATTGGCACCCATCGCCACCGTTTGGTGTGCAGTGTCGATATTATTGATAACGGCCCAGGTATACCTCAAGACCTGCGCGCCTCCATTTTTCTGCCCATGGTCAGCGGCCGCGCCGAAGGCACCGGACTGGGCCTATCAATTGCACAATCCATACTTAATCATCATAACGGACTAATCGAATGTAGCAGTGAGCCCGGTAACACCACCTTCTCGCTACACATTCCGCTGGAGCAAGCCTAATGAGCCAAACAAATGCTGTCTGGATAGCTGACGACGATCGATCGATACGCTGGGTACTTGAAAAGGCCCTAAACCAAGCAGGCATCATTACCCGCTGTTTTGAAAATGGCGACGGCCTACTCAGTGAACTTGAATCTGAAGTCCCCGATGCCATCATTAGCGATATTCGCATGCCCGGTATCGACGGCCTTAAATTATTGTCGCGGATTACTGCCGCCCACCCCGGTTTACCGGTGATTATTACCACCGCGCACTCCGACTTAGACAGCGCGGTGGCCTCCTACCAAGGTGGCGCCTTCGAGTATTTACCCAAACCCTTTGACGTTGACGACGCGGTTGCCACCACCCAGCGCGCACTGCAACACGCCAACAAAAACCGCAATCTACTGCCCGAGCAGGCACCGCTGGAAACCACCGAAATCATCGGTGAAGCACCCGCTATGCAAGAAGTATTTCGGGCCATTGGGCGTTTGGCGCAGTCCAATATCACCGTGTTAATTAACGGTGAATCGGGCACGGGTAAGGAACTCGTCGCACAAGCGCTCCACCGCCACAGCCCTAGGGCGACCAAGCCTTTTATTGCCTTAAACATGGCGGCCATCCCCAAAGACCTGATGGAGTCGGAACTGTTTGGCCACGAAAAAGGCGCGTTTACCGGCGCCAGCGCCCAGCGTCGCGGCCGCTTCGAACAAGCCAACGGCGGCACCCTATTCTTAGACGAAATTGGCGACATGCCTGCCGACACCCAAACTCGCCTACTAAGGGTATTAGCCGACGGCGAGTTTTATCGCGTTGGCGGCCACACCCCAGTCAAAGTTGATGTGCGTATTATTGCCGCGACCCACCAGAATCTTGAAAAGCTGGTGAAGAGCAATCATTTCCGGGAAGACTTATTTCACCGCATCAATGTTATTCGTATTCACCTGCCCAAACTCTCTGAGCGCCGAGAAGATATTCCCAAGCTCATGCAGCACTTCTTTACCCGTGCCGGTAATGAGCTCAATGTCGAACCCAAGCGCCTGCGCCCGGAAACCGAAGAATACCTATGCCAAATGGAATGGCAGGGCAACGTTCGCCAGCTCGAAAACACCTGCCGCTGGCTAACGGTGATGGCCTCAGGCCGCGAGATTCACATAAACGACCTGCCACCGGAATTACTAGAAAGACCTCAAGGCGAAGCCGCACCCGCCTCAAACTGGCAGGACAATCTCAAGCGCTGGGCCGACCAAGAGCTCATGCTGGGGCGCGAAAAACTGCTCGACCGCGCCGTACCCCAGTTTGAACGCATTATGATTGAGGCCGCCCTGCGGCACACCCATGGCCGCCGTCGCGATGCAGCCAATCTACTTGGCTGGGGACGCAATACCCTGACTCGCAAGATTAAGGAATTGGGGATGGGTGGAGATGATGAGGATTAATCGACGCTAAATGCGTTACGGGAGACGGGAGACGGGAGACGGGAGACGCTTAGAGTCAAAACATCGCAATTGCTTGGCTTTTGCGCTTACCGGACCCAAGCGCCAGTTTTTTATTGTTTTACATGGATACCTGCCTGCGCAGGTATGACCAAATAAAATTATGACGTTGGGCTTTCAGTCACCCCTGCGAAGGCAGGGGTCCATCTCAGCAACGGAGCGCAAAGTTAACACTTCCACCACAGACATTCGCTTCGCGAATATGGATATCTGCCTGCGCAGGTACGACGTCATGATAAAGATTGTCGTTCAGATCTTATTAATATCGTCGCCCTTGCGCAGGCAGGGGCCCATCCCGGTAACTGAGTACACACCGGCACTGCGTTTACCGTCTCCCGTCAAGCGTCTCCCAGCGGTTGGTGCGCCAGCTGGCCTCAGACCTTAGCGCCCAAAAAACCCACTTGCCGCCACGCCTCATAACTCACCAGCGCGACCGTATTCGATAAATTCAAGCTCCGGGCTTCGGCCATCATGGGGACGCGCAGGCAATGTTCCTGCCCTAAACTTTCCCGAACGGCTGGCGGCAAACCTGAAGTTTCTGAGCCAAACAACAGCACGTCCTCGACTTCAAAGTGAGCATCCGCGTAATTGCGGGTGCCTTTGGTGGTTAACGCAAATATCCGACGGTCACCCATCGCCGCTAAAAAGCTCGGGTAGTCGGCGTGGCGCGTTACCCGCGCCAGTTCGGCATAATCTAAGCCTGCCCTGCGCAATTTTTTCTCTTCCATGTCAAAGCCCAGTGGCTCGATCAGGTGGAGGTGGCAGCCATTGTTGGCGACCAGACGAATTATATTGCCGGTATTAGGGGCGATACGCGGTTCGTACAAAGCAATATGGAACATAGCTGGGCACCAGAAAAGCCAAGATGGTCATGACAATATAGGAGATAAAAAAATACCGCATACTGAGCTATCAGCAGGCGGTATTTCGGTCGGCGCTACAAACTTAGTGGGTGGTTGTAGCGGCGGTCTCGGCCTGACGTGCGGCCTGCGCCTCTTCAGCCTGACGATAGAGCGCTTCAAAATTCACTGGCTGCAAGGCCAGCGCGGGGAAGCCGCCCTTAACCACCAGCGCATCGACTGCTTCACGCAAATACGGGAACAGCATATTTGGGCAGGCGATACCTAACAACTGGCGCAACTGCTCGCCTTCAATGCCTTCGGCAACAAACAAACCGGCTTGGTGAATTTCAACCAAGAAGGCCGTTTCGTCATCTTCAAGCTTGGCGGTAATCGTCACGGTCAGAACAACTTCAAAGGTATTGTCGGCAACCGCTTTACTGCGCGTATTAAGATCAACCTGTATTTTTGGCTTCCACGCCTTGGTAAAAATCACCGGGCTGGCAGGGGACTCAAAAGACACATCTTTGGTGTAAATACGCTGTAGGGCAAATTTCGCTTGGACGGGCGTTTCTTCTGGCATTGTTTTCCGCTTCCTAAACTAATTTAAAGGGATCATAAACGTATATAAGGCCTAAACCGAGTTTCACAAGGCGCTAATTGACTATTATTCCGTCACTACGAGGCAATTAACGCATCTAACTTGGCGCTGCGCTCTAGGGCATACAGTTCGTCGCAGCCGCCGACATGGGTATCACCTACCCAAATTTGCGGCACCGTGCGCTGACCGCTGCGCTTGGCCAAGTCGCTGCGCAGATCATTGCGACCGTCGACCGGAATTTCATCAAAGGCAACGCCCTTGCTGCTCAACAACTGCTTGGCGCGAACACAAAAAGGACAAAATCGCGTTGTGTAAATTGTAACCTTGGCCATCTCTACCTCTTATAACATTTCCACTTACGCGAAAGACAGTAACGCAAATCGCCAGCTAGTTTTATTTCTTCACCAAGGGCAATTGCATTATCTGCCACTCAGAGATTCCACCCTTAAGCCGGTTAACCTGAGTGTAACCGAGAGACCCTAGCTTTTTGCCCGCAGCGCTGGAGTGCTGACCCATTTTGCACACTAAGACTAAGGGCTTGTCTTTTTCAGCGTGATCGGCGATCTCTTTCTCTAGCTTAGAGAACGGCAGGCTGACTGAATCCAGAATATGACCCTTGCTAAACTCGCCCTTGTCACGCAAATCGATCACGACGGCGCCCTGCTGATTCACCAAATTCACCACTTGCTGAGGCGTAAGCGCCTTACCTGCGCGGCGCTGCTCATGAAAACTCAGCAACAGCAGGCACGAAATTAATGCCGATATCAGTACCCACTGCTCAGCAACAAAGGGGATTAATTTATCCATGGAAACATCTCTTTATGCCATGTGCGCTGCACAATTCGCGAAAAAAGCGAGAGTATACACTGCCAAGCCGTAATTCTCACCCACCCCCGCATAGCCTCAACTGTGCTAAAAAGCTACAATGTGACGCTTATCTCCAGCGTCCAGAAGTGTAAATTTTATGGCCAACACCCTAGCAAAAAAACCAGTCGTACTTGTCATTCTCGACGGCTTTGGCTACCGCGAAGACCCTAAAGACAACGCAATCTTCCACGCCAACACCCCCAACTGGGACCGCCTCTGGCGCGACGCCCCCCACACACTTATATCAGGCTCAGGCCTTGATGTCGGCCTACCCGACGGCCAAATGGGCAACTCCGAAGTAGGCCATATGAGTCTCGGCGCTGGCCGCGTGGTTTACCAAAGCATTACCCGCATCGACAAAGCCATTAGCGACGGCGACTTTTACAGCAATCCGGTTTACACCGAGGCGGTAGATAAAGCTGTCAACGCAGGTAAAGCGGTGCACATCCTTGGCCTGCTATCTGCAGGTGGCGTACACAGCCACGAAAACCACATACTGGCGATGATTGAACTCGCCGCCCAGCGGGGCGCAAAGCAGGTTTATGTCCACGCCTTTCTGGATGGCCGCGACACCCCACCGCGCAGCGCACTGGGCTCTCTTGAAAAGCTTGACACTAAATTCAAGGAATTAGGCTGCGGTCGCACCGCCACCATGATTGGTCGCTACTTCGCAATGGACCGGGACAATCGCTGGGATCGTGTTGAAAAAGCCTACAACTTGCTAACCAGCGGCGAAGCAGACTTCCACTACGACAATGTTAGCAGCGCCCTGCAAGCCGCCTACGATCGTGATGAAAACGACGAGTTTGTCAGCGCCTCAATAATTCAACGCACCGGTGATGCCGACGCCAAGATCAGCGACGGTGACAGCGTCATTTTCATGAACTTCCGCGCCGACCGCGCTCGCGAAATTACCCGGGCCTTTGTCGACTCAGGTTTTGATGGTTTTGAACGCAAAGTGCGCCCCGCGCTTGCAGAGTTTGTAATGACCACCGAATACGCCGACAGCATCCCCGCCGCCGTCGCCTACCCGCCCAGCACCATGCACAATAGCTTTGGCGAGGTAATGGAAAAGCAGGGTAAAACTCAGCTGCGCATTGCCGAGACCGAGAAGTACGCCCACGTCACCTTCTTCTTTAGCGGCGGCCGCGAAGCACTCTATAAAGGCGAAGATCGCAAGCTGATCGCCTCGCCTGATGTCGCCACCTATGATTTAAAGCCCGAGATGAGCGCCCCCGAGCTGACCGACAATCTGGTCGCGGCCATTCACAGCGGCAACTACGACACCATTATTTGCAACTACGCCAATGGCGATATGGTTGGCCACACCGGTGTATTTGAAGCCGCAGTAAAAGCGGTTGAAGCATTAGACACGTGTATTAAGCGAGTTACTGATGCAGTAGTAGAAGTTGGCGGTCACTGCCTAATCACCGCCGACCACGGCAACTGCGAGCAAATGGTAGACTACGACGCCGGCCAAGCCCACACCCAACACACCACAGAACTGGTGCCGCTGGTCTATGTCGGCAACCGCCAACAGCGACTACTGGGAAAAGGTGGCAAGCTTGCCGATATCGCCCCAACCATGTTGGCCTTAATGGATGTGGAGCAACCCGCAGAAATGACCGGCATCAACCTGCTTCAGAACGATTGAAGCTGCCAATGGCCTTGTTCACTCCCGTGAACCTTAGCCACGCCCTGCTGCTTGCCCTGCTCTTAACAGCCGGGCTTGGCGGCACGGCTGTGGCTGCCGATGGCGAAGCCAACAAACAACAGCTGCGCGAGCTTAACCAAAAAATTGGCAAGCTTAAAAAATCTATTAGCAGCCAGCAGAGTGAACGCAGCAATGCGGCTAAAGCGCTGCAACGCATTGAAAAAGATATTGGCGTAACGGCGGCCAAACTCCATCGCACAAAAGAAAAATCTCAGCAGCAGCAGCGCAAGCTAAACGAATTGGAAAATCGTCAGCGCCAATTGCGCAGCCAACAACAAAGCCAAAAAGCCCTTATCGCCGAGCATGTGCGCAGCGCCTACTCACTGGGCAAAGAAAGCCAAATGAAAATGCTGCTCAATCAAGAAGATCCAGAAAAACTGAGCCGCACCCTTACTTATTTTGATTACTTTAACCGCGCCCGAAGTGCCGAGTTACGCAAATACCGCGACACGCTGAATGAGCTAGACACCATCAAACCTGCCATCAGTGCCGAGGCCGAAGCACTAGCGCTTAGCCGACGGGAGCTTGAGCAGCAACAACAAGCCTTGCTTGAACAAAAACAACGCCGCGCCAAGGCGCTAGCCGGTCTCGACAGTGAAATATCTAATAAAACGAGTTCACTGACCAACTTAGATAAGCAGCGCAAAGATCTTGAAAGCATACTGCAAGCCGTCGAGCGCGAAGTGACTAACATCGCCATGCCCGCTAACTACAAACCTTTTAAAGACCTGCGCGGCAAAATGCCCTGGCCAATAAATGGCAAACCGCTAAATCGCTACGGCGCGTCGCGCCAGGGCAGCGCGGTAACTTGGCAAGGCATACAACTTAGCGGCCAAGAAGGCGATGCGGTTAAGGCTATTCACAACGGCCGAGTGGTCTTTGCAGATTGGCTGCGAGGCGCGGGGCTATTAATAATTGTCGACCACGGCGGAGACTATCTCAGCCTTTACGCTCACAATCAGAGCTTATTGCGCAGCGAGGGCGATTGGGTGCGCGGCGGCGAGGGCATTGCCACGGTCGGCAATAGCGGTGGTCAACGCCAAGCCGGGCTGTATTTTGAAATTCGCTACAAGGGCCGCCCTACCGACCCCCGCAGCTGGTGTCGCTAAGCCATCGGCAGCATTCGCCGTCAAAGCAAGATACAATAAGTTTCGTTTAAAGGACGCTCTGGGAATCCATGTATGCCTGATATGTTTCGCCACACCTTTTCTGCGTTGCTAATACTCATACTCGCCGCACCAACAGCCGTATTAGCCAGCGAGGACAATAACACCGAGCAAGCAGAGCAACTCGCAGAAGCCAACAGCCAAGGGCAGCTGCCCCTTCAGGCATTGCGCAATTTTGCCGACGTCTTCAACCAGATTCGGCTGAGCTATGTTGAAGAAGTCGACGACAAAACCCTACTCGAAAATGCCATTCGCGGCATGCTCAGCGGCCTCGACCCTCACTCAGACTACCTCGACGCCAGCTCTTTTGAAGACCTCCAAAATCATACTACCGGTGAATTTGGTGGCCTGGGCATCGAAGTCGGCATGGAAAACGGCTTCATCAAAGTTGTTACCCCCATCGACGACACGCCCGCTGAACGCGCGGGCATTCAGCCTGGCGACTTAATTATTCAAATCGACAACAAGCCCATTAAAGGCATGAATCTGCAAGAAGCGGTGACTCTGATGCGCGGCCCAGCGGGCAGCAAAATCGTACTCACAATTTTGCGCAACGGTGTCAATGCGCCCTTTGACGTCAAACTTAAGCGTGATGTCATTACCGTGGCCAGCGTGCGCGGCGAAATGCTCCAGCCCGGCTACGGCTATATTCGCATCTCCCAATTTCAGAGCCGCACCGGCCAAGATCTAAAAAAGCAGCTGGCTACCCTCAAAGCAGGTCGCGAACCTCTCAAGGGCTTAATCTTAGATTTACGCAACAACCCCGGCGGCTTGTTACAAGCCTCGGTGCAGGTCGTCGACGAATTTATCAATGAGGGCTTAATTGTCTATACCGAGGGCCGCCTTCCCAATGCCTATAGCCGCTTTATGGCCAGCGCTAAAAATCCCGCTGACGACACCCCTATGGTGGTGCTAATTAATGGCGGCTCAGCGTCGGCCTCCGAAATTGTCGCTGGCGCTCTGCAAGATCACCGCCGCGCTATTATTGTCGGCACCCAAAGCTTCGGTAAGGGCTCAGTGCAAACGGTATTGCCGCTCTCTGAAGACAGCGCTATTAAACTCACCACCGCGCGTTACTACACCCCTAGCGGAAGCTCTATTCAGGCGCAGGGAATTATTCCCGACATCGTGGTAGAGAAAGCGCGGATCGAAGCAGTGAATGCAGGGATTCAAGTAACAGAAGCCGACCTAGCTGGCCACCTCGGTCGTGGTGACGGTGCTGAGAGCGACGGTAAAAGCCGCAAGAAGGAAAAAAATGACAGCAATGAATTGGCCGCCAATGATAATCAGCTTTATGAGGCGCTGAATTTATTGAAAGGCTTATACATTATGTCGAGCGCCAAGAAGGCATTAGCCGAAGCGGAAGGCGCAACCCAGTAAGCAGCAGATATTGGCGACAAAAAAACGGGCCATTTGGCCCGTTTTTTATAAGCGAACTTCTATTCCCCGCGCCGCCATATAAGCCTTGGCCTCCGGCACGGTAAACTCACCAAAATGAAAAATACTGGCCGCCAATACGGCGTCGGCGCGGCCTTCGATAATCCCCTCAACCATGTGATCGAGATTACCCACCCCGCCAGAGGCAATCACCGGCACCGGCACCGCATCAGATATTGCCCGCGTCAACGCCAAGTCGTATCCCGCTTTTGTGCCATCGCCATCCATGCTGGTCAACAGCACCTCACCGGCGCCGTTATTGACCATTTTAATCGCCCACTCCACCGCATTAATACCGGTAGGCTTGCGACCGCCGTGGGTAAAAATCTCCCAGCGCGGGCGACCATCGGCTTCATCTGCAACGCGTTTGGCGTCAATGGCAATAACAATGCACTGGGAGCCAAAACGGTCAGCCGCTTCTTTAACAAAATCAGGCCGATGAATAGCAGCCGAGTTAATACCGACCTTATCAGCACCCGCATTGAGCATGGCGCGAATATCTTTTATTTCGCGAATGCCACCGCCAACCGTCAGTGGTATAAACACCTCGGCCGCTATTTGCTCCACGATATGCGCGGTGGTTTCTCGGCCTTCGTGGGTGGCGGTAATATCTAAGAAAGTAATCTCATCCGCGCCCTGCTCGTTATAGCGCTTAGCTACCTCAACAGGGTCACCCGCGTCGCGAATACCAACAAAGTTGACCCCTTTCACCACGCGACCTTTGTCGACATCGAGACAGGGAATAATACGTTTAGCCAAAGCCATGATACTGTCCTGTTCGGGTCTATTTAGCCTTGCCGTCGCAATAGCTTTGCGCTTCGCGCAAATCGAGCTGGCCTTCGTAAATCGCGCGACCAGTAATGGCCCCTAGAATACCGGCATCCGCCACCGCTTGCAGGGCGCGAATATCATCCATATTGGTCACGCCGCCAGAGGCAATTACCGGCAGGCCAGAAGCCTTGGCCATCGCAACAGTCGCGTCAATGTTCACGCCCTGCATCATGCCGTCGCGGGCGATGTCGGTATAAACAATAGAATCGACGCCATCTTGCTCAAAGCGTTTCGCTAGTTCCGTAGCCAGTAAAGTAGACACTTCCGCCCAGCCGTCAGTAGCCACCAAACCGTCTTTGGCATCGAGACCAACAATCACTGAACCCGGAAAAGCCTTACAGGCTTCGGCCACGAACTTAGGCTCTTTAACCGCCTTGGTACCGATAATCACGTAATTCACACCGGCATCCAAATACTGCTCAATAGTGTGCAAGGAACGAATGCCGCCACCAATTTGAATGGGCAAATTCGGGTAAGCCTTAGCAATGGCGCTAACCGCCTCGCCATTCATGGGCTTGCCTTCAAAGGCGCCATTCAGGTCGACTAAATGCAGACGACGGCAGCCTTCCTTTACCCAGCGCGCCGCCATTTCAACGGGATCGCTGCCGTATACCGTGGCGTCGTCCATTTCGCCCTGACGTAGGCGCACGCAGTGGCCGTCTTTTAAATCAATCGCGGGAATAATCAGCATAGTGAAACCTTAAAATTAGTCAGTCACTGGGAAGAAGGCCGCAGGGCGATCCCAGTTCAAAAAATTGCTCAGTAAACGTAGACCCATATCACCGCTTTTTTCAGGGTGAAATTGCACGGCAAATACATTGTCGCAGGCCAATGCCGCATGCACTTGCACGCCGTAGTCGCAGCTACCCGCGACAAATTCTGGCGCATCCACATAGTAGCTGTGTACAAAGTAGAATCGGCTGGCGTCGGGAATGCCCGCCCACAGCGGGTGTTCAATGGCTTGGACGACGTTATTCCAACCCATGTGCGGGACTTTAAGACGGCCGCCCGCAGCATCACGCAGATCACTGCCAAAGAACTTAACTGCGCCCGGCAGTACATCTAAGCACTCAACCCCGCCGTTTTCTTCACTGGTTTCCAGCAGGGCCTGCATGCCAAGGCAAATACCGAGCAACGGCTTTTGCGCCGCCACTTCCTGAATCACCTCGTCCAAGCCGCGGAATTTCAGCTCCGCCATGCAGTCGCGAATCGCGCCCACACCGGGGAAAATCACCCGATCCGCGCTTAAAATTGTTTCGGGGCAATCAGTGACCATGACGTTTACGCCATCGCCAACCTTCTCGAGGGCACTGGCCACCGAGTGCAAATTACCCATGCCGTAATCGATTACGGCAACGGAAGACTTACTCATATCGAAAAATCCTAGAGACTACCTTTGGTAGAAGGCGTAATACCCGCCATCCGCTCATCCGCCTGCAAGGCCATGCGCAGGGCGCGGCCAAAGGCTTTAAACACGGTTTCGGCCTGATGGTGAGTGTTTTTACCACGCAGATTATCGATATGCAGAGTTACCTTGGCGTGATTCACAAAACCGTGGAAAAACTCAGAGAACAAATCCACGTCAAAGCCACCCACGCTGCCACGGGTATAGGGCACATGGTATTCAAGGCCCGCGCGTCCAGAAAAGTCGATAACAACTCGCGACAAAGCCTCGTCCAGCGGCACATAGGCTTGACCATAGCGAGTTATGCCTTTTTTGTCGCCAACCGCCTCGGCAAAGGCTTGGCCCATGGTGATGCCAATGTCTTCAACCGTGTGATGAGCGTCAATATGTAAATCACCTACCGCGTGAACGTCTAGGTCAATTAAACCGTGACGGGCGATTTGATCCATCATATGGTCAAGAAACGGCACACCCGTTTCAAAATGGGATTTACCCGTGCCGTCTAGGTTTACTGTCACAGTAATCTGCGTCTCTAGGGTATTACGGCTGATCGTAGCTTTGCGCTCGTTCATCGACGCCTCATCGGTTATTTGCTTACAATAAGGTATTATAAAAAATCCCGAACCGTATTACACCAAGCAGAAACGTCATAAATGCCCGTATACGCAGAAAACATCACTAAACCAGAGCCGCAAGACAGCGCCGACCTGGAAATCCTCTACCCCGGCACCAGCGCCAAGCTGGTCGCACAGGCGGCGGCAGGCAAAATAATCCTCTTTGGTGGCCGCTTTAATGGCCGCCTCATCTCGGCTTGCACCCTAACCCCAATATACGGCGGCGACTACCAACTCGCCCAATTGTCGGTAAGGGAAATCACCCGCCGACGCGGGGTTGCCCGACAGCTAATCATTCAGGCCATGAAGCAATTGCCAGATGACCTGCAGTCTATATCCGCCGACTTAAGCCACGCGCCAGAGCTAATCAACCTATTCTCAGAGCTGGGCTTTACCGCCACCCACACTTTCTGGCAGTGGCAACGCCCAACTTCATGAGTAAACAGGTATTTAGCCAGCAACTGCTGAAGTGGTTTGATATTGCCGGCCGTAAAGACCTACCCTGGCAACAAGACATCAGCCCCTATCGGGTCTGGGTGTCCGAAATCATGTTGCAACAAACTCAGGTCAGCACGGTAATACCGTATTACCAGCGTTTTATGGCGCGCTTCCCCGACATAGTCAGCCTCGCACTTGCGCCTAACGACGAGGTGCTCGCGCTATGGACCGGCCTCGGCTACTACGCCCGCGCCCGCAACCTGCACAAAGCCGCCAAAATGATTTGCGAAGACTTCGGCGGAGTCTTTCCCAGCGATCCCGAGACCATCCAAACCCTGCCAGGTATTGGCCGCTCCACCGCCGCCGCAATCTACTCCATCGCCATTGGCGGCCGCGCACCAATATTGGACGGCAATGTAAAACGGGTACTCAGCCGCTACGCCGCCATTGACGGCTGGCCGGGACTAAAAGATGTCGAAAACCAATTGTGGCTGCTGGCCGAAGACCTCACCCCCAAAAAGCGCGTAGCCGACTACACCCAAGCCATCATGGATCTCGGCGCCACCCTCTGCACCCGCAGCAAACCCAAATGCCCAGAATGCCCAGTGCAACGCGGCTGCGCGGCCTACGCAGCAGGAACCCAGACCAGCTACCCCGGCAAAAAGCCCAAAAAAGTGACACCGGTTCGCGAAATTCATCTGCTCATCATTGAAAATCCAGCTGGCGAAATCCTCTTAGAACAGAGACCCAGCAGCGGTATTTGGGGGGGGCTGTGGAGCCTACCTGAAGCAATCGATGCCGATGCCGCCGCCCACTACCTCGACAATACACTTAATGCTAAAGGCCAAATCCAAGCTTGGCCAAATATGCGCCATACCTTCAGTCATTTTCATCTGGATATCACCCCGCTGCACATCAAACTTAAGAGTGATATCAGCACGACCATGGAACCCCGCGAGATGCTCTGGTATAAGGGGCACAGCAATCAGCAAGTCGGCTTGGCGGCACCCGTCAAAAAACTGCTCGACGCCGTATTCAGCCAAGATTTACTAAGGAAACACAGCGCATGACCCGCACCGTATTTTGTAGAAAATATCAGCAAGACCTTGAAGGTCTGGACAAAGCCCCGTACCCAGGCCCCAAAGGTCAGGACATCTTCGAAAACGTCTCAAAAAAGGCCTGGGAAGAATGGCACGCCCACCAAACCATGCTAATCAACGAAAAGCACCTGAGCATGATGGACCCAGCCTCACGTAAATTCCTACAAGCCGAGATGAAAAAGTTCTTCTCCGGTGAAGAATACGAAAAAGCGGAAGGCTACGTACCGCCCAGCGAATAAGTCATTGTTTTTGGGGCTTGACTCGCCGATTAGGAACGGGTTTAATACGCG
This sequence comes from Zhongshania aliphaticivorans, assembly GCF_001586255.1. NCBI lineage: Bacteria > Pseudomonadati > Pseudomonadota > Gammaproteobacteria > Cellvibrionales > Spongiibacteraceae > Zhongshania > Zhongshania aliphaticivorans. The sequence goes on along the minus strand of NZ_CP014544.1, from coordinate 359,842 downwards.
CCTTCTGAGAAGCAGCCAAAGCTCTCAAATATGCCCAGATAGCTCAGTCGGTAGAGCAGAGGATTGAAAATCCTCGTGTCGGCGGTTCGATTCCGTCTCTGGGCACCACTACTTTCCTGTTTAAAATCAACGATTTACTACCAATCGCAATCCAACCGGTTTTTGCGGTGCTGTGCCCAAATTTGTGCCCTCAATCCGTTTTGCCGCATACAGCGGCTCTACCCCATTATCGGGGGATAGCACTCATCAAACCCTGTTAATCACTCCGTCCCACCCGCAGTGGGCCAGCACTCTCATCCTGTAATTTTCAAAGTTTCTAAAACCATACGCTCGTCGTGTCATCATTTCCATTTTGTTGTGGAAGCCCTCAGTTATTCCGTTACTTTTACTAAATCGCCACATGGCCACAATGGGCTTCAACCAGGAGCGCAATGTGTTAGCTAGCGCTCGTAGCGGGCTCTCAGCTAGCTCATCAAGCAATTTCATGAATACCGGCAACTTGATGCTGGCTTTCTTGCGCGTCAGGGTCTTGAGCAACACAAATCGGATTAATCGTTGCTTGGCCACATACAGTGCTTGCAGCACTGGGTACTCAGCCAAATACTGCATAAGGTTGGCGTGCTGCTCATCCCGCAAATTCCATTGATGGCGACGCATTAAACTGATCAAACCGCGGTTCTTTCTGCCCTCAGGATCATGCTGCTTCCAGACACTTAAAAAGTGCTGGTTAATAAGCCTGACCACATGGAATCGGTCAGCCACGATCGCGGCATTGGGAAAGTAGCGGCGGGCAATGCTGCGGTACGTTTCCGAGAGATCCATCACCACAACCTGAACGCGCTCTCGTCCCTCAAGGGCCTTTAAATAGCGGCGCAAACTCAATTCTGATCGTCCTAGTTGGACATCAAACACTTTGTGATTCTTGAGGTCGGTAAGCGTGGTCGCATAACCCTTTTTACGGGTAAAGAAATGCTCATCTATCCCTAATACGCGAGGGCAATATCGGCGATCCCCCTCGGAACGCTTTTGCTTAATATGGTGCTGATACCAACGCTCTACCGTCGCTGGGCTGATTTGATGGGTTCGAGACAACTTGCGCTGCGTTACACCGCCATCGTGGGCTTCGAACACTTCCAGTCGATAGGCTTCTGAAGCGCGAAAACGCGGACGAATACCGGTAAAGGCGTGACGAAAATAGCGCTTACACTCCTGGCAATGGTACTTGGGTACTCGAAGGTGCAAGGTCATCACTTGATTCCCCTGACGAGTGTGCTTCACCGTCCTGAGATGCGTGGCTTTAATCCTCAGGCCATTGCCCTGACAATGCTTACAAGGCGGCCTGTGCACAGGCTTTGCCCAGACTTCGATCCCTTTCCTGCGGACTACCCGTTCAATCTCAAGGCCAGGTATGCCTATAATTCTTCCTGCGTGGGACATCGGTATTCTCCATCAAACTGTTTCTTCGCAAATTCAGTTTAATGAATGCCGGTGTCCCCCGTTAATGATGAAGAGCCCATACAGCAAGTGATCTGCTGCTAAATGCGCGTATCTAAGCACCATATCGACGGTCGACCAGCCTCCTAATTCCTGCAACTCTTGCAGGCCAGTACCGCTTTGGACGTGCCAAGACGCCCATGTATGCCGCAGATCGTGCCAGCGAAAATCTTCAATGCCAGCCCGTTTCTTTGCCGCTGCCCAAGCCTTAGTAGATGTTCGGTCTACCGGTTTACCCTGAAAAGTAAACACGTACTCCCCACCATCCCCACGCCGCGCCTCAAGTACTGCAAGTGCATCATTATTTAGCGGCACCGCAATAGCCTTGCGCGACTTCGACTGGTCAGCGTGTATCCACGCCACACGCCTCGATGTATCCACCTGATCCCAACGCAAATAACTAACATTGCGCTGACGCAACCCTGTTGCCAAAGTAAAACGCGCCATATCGGCCAAGTGTGGCGGTAATTCGGCAATCAATTTCGCTGCCTCATCCCGCGTGATCCACCGGATTCGTTTTTTAGACTCCGGAAACATTTTGACCCTTGGAGCCCGCTCAACCCACTCCCAATCATCCCGCGCCGCTCGGAGTATTGCCCGAATAAGCGCCAAATACCGGTTAGCCGTTGAAGGGCTGGCCTCCGCCTTTTTGACCTGAGCAATTTTGGCAATTAAATCAGCATCAATCTCGTCGAGCCATTTAGTCCCCAAAAACCGATCAAGCCATTTCAGCTTACCCAGATCCTTTTCGTGATCTGCCTTGTGATCCGTGCTTCCGACCCATCGCACAACGGCTTCTTGCCATGTGCGCCTTGGCTTTTCCCCTAGACGGTATTTCCGCCAGAGATCGGCCTTTAATCGGTCGTGGTATTCTTGAGCCTGCTCTTTGTCCTCAGTCCCAGTAGAGCGGCGTATGAACTCGCCACTGGGGCTAGTGAACTTGACCCACCAGACCGTTCCCCGTTGATAAAGTGACATTGTGAATCCTCCTGTTCACAGCCACTTAACGGCGTTTGCCCAAGGCCAGAATATAGCGAGCGCAGATGCCAGACAAGATCCTCCTCCAGAAAGACCCATTGTTTGGCAGGCTTCGCGCCGCGAATGCGCCCAGAGCGCGCCTTTTTGCGTAGCGCCGACGGTGACATCTTGAGGAAAGCAGCAGCTTCTTTGAGATCCAGCGTTTTCAAAATACATCTCCCTCACCCCCGACGATACCAGGTAAAGGTTTGTTAAATTTGGTCGCCTTGAGGCGTGCCTTTTCTAAGAGATATCTATCAAGCGCCTTCCTATCGGTCAGCGTTCGACCATAGTGGTAACGACGAGCCTCATTGATATATTGATCTACCGCCTTATCTACGTCCGAAATCCCCTCCTTTGCCATAAAGGAAGACAATCCCGCTAAACCATGTATAAATAAATAGTGATCATCGGGCGCTCTATCAGTCCGTACACGCCACAGCGTGCGCGCTACGCCACCCAAATCCGCAGTCATCAAGAACGACCAGAGAGGATGAAGCGGCCAGCGGCTGCGGGTACTGTCATTTGTAGGCTCACAGAGCTGCAACCAACTACCGCAGGCATAGGCCCACATCGAACCAAGGCCATCCACTAAATCCCCCATAGACTTGATACTCAACTCATTAAGGACAGAACGCCGGAACTGAAACTCAAGCCGCCAGACTTGTGATTCAGCGTCCCAGCCCTCAGCGGCCCATAAATCGTAGAAGAAATATTTTTTGGATTTTTCCTTAATCTCTCGCGTCTTGTCGTACAAGCGAGCTGATAAATCGCCACCTGCTCCGAACATCAAACCAGTAAAAACACCATGCTTTGAATACCTGCTCAATGACGCCGCCCGCCGAACCCAATAGTTATCTGGAACTTCACCAAGCTCGACTAACGTTACGAAGTCCACACAGAGATCGACACGACTGACCTCTAGCACGGCAACATCATCACTGAACTCCAGCAACAAACTTCCCAGCCGCAGAAGAACAGACTTTAGACCTTCACAGGCCAAAACCTCACTTTTTATCTGGCAATAAACCATCGGCAGGCTGGCAGCATCGCGACTGGACACCTGAATATGAAACCAATTATCTGCGAGCACGTAGGGAAACCGACCTTTACCCCTATCCAGAACCTGAAACCGATGATCACCCAGCTCTAGAAAAGCACCGGCGCGCACATCTGGATCGGCGGATTGAGCCAGCTCTTTTGAAACCCGTAATAGGTGTTCAGTTTTTTCGGAAATCTGCCCCTTGCACGAAACGTAGAGGGAATCGACCCCAGACCGAAGTATTGTGGTACCACTTAGCGAGTCCGTGCAGTTTGCAGGTGCTGTGTTACTAGGCTGCGCACTGCCAGCGTCGAGATTGCCACCGTGCGGAGTCGGTTTTTGCGGGCGCTTCGCGTCCTCAAAACAGTCTCCTCCGGCGGCTCCATTTGGGGGTGTGGTGGTATCGTCTAACTTTATAGCCATGTCCTGAACTCCTCAGGTAATTAAACATGGCTCCTATTAGTAAGCATGAGTCCCATTCGAATACAGGACATGGATTACGGTTTTGATGTCCTTGCCTTTTTGAAGCGCTGAGCAAACTTGGCTACCGCAGCGCCGGTATCCGCACGACCATCATCGTCGTAAACCTGTAAATCATCTACCAAACATTTAGTGAGTTCCGAATTCGTTAGCTCGGCTAATACTCCAACATCATCAAGTACATAAAGGATCACTCTTGCGTCATCTAAACGTTGATCAGGCCTAGCTGGCCGAGTTTTCTTGATCGCTTTTGCTAACTTATCAAAAAAATCTTCATCACCCATTATCTCAGCTAATTGAATCCGCAACTGAGCTAAAGGCATGCTCATTACAGACCGATCAACCACTATCGCTGAAAACAGAGCATCGTCATCACCATGTTCGAAATCGAGTAGCAACTCATGGATGGATTTAGAGAATATCTGCGCAGATTGAAGGTTAGAGGCTACGGCAAAGATCATTGAAAGAGCTGTGCTTTGCTCCTCGTCCGTAAGCGCATCGAAATACTCATCAAACTCTCCATTTTCAAAAAATTCCAGCGCTACCTGTTGTGGATCAGCAGCCTCCGCCCACTCCTTTGGCTTGTCGCCACAGCCACAGAAAATCAAGCAACCTGCGAGAATTTGAACCGGCGAATATGAAAAACAAAGAGGCTTCTGCTGCAGTGCATTAGCAAATTTAATGGCGCCTTCAATATTATCGCGGGAAAGGCTGGCCAACTCGTCGCGACCGGTATTCGCCGAATACCAATTTGCATAAGTAGTTTTAAGCTGCTCTTCCGTAAGCTTGGTATATTTTTTCAATTCCCCTTCCACACCTCTCCATAACTGTCAAATATACTGTGTAATGTTTCGTCAAAATTTACATCATGCCGCATACCAGACCGCGCAATCAAAATAGTTACATAAGAAAAGCTAGCCTGTAAGTATTTTCCATACATACGTTCATTCACTTTAAGCTCACTCCCGACCTCCAAATCTAGCCACGGACAAGCGGTCGAAAGCCTTAAATCCACACGATCCCCACGATGCGCTAACGCATTCCGTATCTGCCCAAACTCAAAGAATATATTATTCATATTAGCCGGTGTCCGACCTGACATTTCCACGGCTTTAAGTAAAGTTTCAAACCGATTTATCCCATTTTTAATACCAGAACTTACTTCTTTTTCTAGCAAGTCGACCAAGAATATATTTCGATCATCCTCATTAAGCGCTAGATACTCACCAAGTTTTATTTTCATATTTAAAAAGGGATCTTTTAAAAGCACCTCTTGATCATTTTTAATCCATGTAGCCACAACATCTTTCACACACAATTCAAGCAAAGACCATAATGAGACGACAGCCTGCCCATATATAATTGGGAAGTTTCGATTCACTTCGTCCTGAGCAAAATCAGACTGCTCTTGCATATCCAGACTTCTTTGCTCATCAACATCAGTGCCAATGGACTTATGGTAATTATCAAGCGCTTTAATAGCCTTAGGCAATGTAGTTGTTACCTTGATGCCTCCAATACTCAAGTCAACAATACGAGCCAAATGTTTCGCTTTCTCCATAAAGTTTTCTAATGGATCTATAGGCCACTCAGGTAGCTTACCCACAAATTTTCTCCTAAAAGTTCGAGACAGAAGTTTCTATATTCACAGTAGCTTAATCGCCACCATTAGCTTTAGAGGATAAATTTGATTTCAAAACAAGAATTGCGGCTACGACAACCATGACGAAAAGGAACAGCCACTCCATGTGAACACCTCATCTATAAAATATTGAATTCGCGATTGCGAGCGGTGAAATATAGCAGCTCACCCCAATTGACTACTAATAATTGAGATTTACTACCATAATCAATAAAGGGGAAGCACCTCCTTCGCTTGTAACAAAAAGAGACCGAGCGATGCTCGGTTTTTTTGTGCTCATAGAATACAGGGCTTCAACTATCCACGTACATACAACATCACACCGCCCAATAGAACGATTAGCGTCGTCAATGAAGAGACGAGCTGTGCAAGTTTCGCGCTCCCACCTTTTTTCCGCACATAAGTCCCAACACCCGCATTACCGATCACAAAAGCCAGAACAACAATCACCATAACAGAAGAAACTGACGAGGAGGCATTAGCCATAGTGGTTTCCATTACATCTCCTTCGCCAGTTTAGGCTTTTCATTTTCGGGGAGAGGCGAGTAAAATCTGCACGCAGGATATGTAGAACACGCCAATATCTTTTTCCCTGCATGCTCTCCCTTTTTAACGGTACGCTTCACTAGGCTCGACGCGCACTTAGGGCAATTATTAGAATTATCTATACTTGCCACCGGCGCCTGAATCGCCGATTCAACCTCACCCCCATTAGACCTAGACAGCAAACCCGAAAACATCTCAGCAACAGTAGATATTGTGTAGGCAGCTTTTGCGGGAACTTGAATCATCGGTATTCCCGCGGCCTCACAAGCTCCAAGTAATAAGTCATCACGCTCTTGACGTGACTTGGCCTGATGCGACTTATCATCCAGCTCGATTACACAGATCACAGATAAATCACTTGGATCGCAGAGGACGAAATCGAAGTGCTTACGATCAATTTTGTTTCGAGCGGTACTAGAAGCCCCCCCGCTGCAATCCTTTTCGAGGGCCTAATACATCACCAACGCGAACTTTACCAAAAACACGAGCGCGGCCAGCAACAGCCTGATCTAGCACACCCAAAAATGAGCGTTCTGCTGGGGTAAAGAGGGGACCGGCCCGCTGGTACGGAAATTCATCGACAGTAGCTGAATCGCCAGTATTTGCTTTAGCGGGTAATTTTGCCTTCAAAACGAGAATTGCGGCGACGATAACCACGACGAAAAGGAACAGCCACTCCATGTGAACACCTCATCCATACAAGTTTATATTTCGCGATTGCGAGATGTGGAATATAGCAGCTCACCTCAATTAACTGCTAATAATTGAGATTTACTGCCACAAGAAAAGGTGGGAAAACGCCGCAAGCAACTGATTTATAAGTAAAAATCATTCAGCCTTTACGAATTGAAAATCCTCGTGTCGGCGGTTCGATTCCGTCTCTGAGCACCATTTTTAGTCTCACCATAAAGAAGCGATAGGCAACAATGCCAAGTGGCGGTCAATTTCTGCTACCGCCTCTCGGTAGATCGGAAGGTGATTTTTCTCTACCTGCCAATGCTGGCGAAATAACTCGACTGTTTCCTTAGCCGCATCAAGCGCCAACGCTTTCGGTATCCCAGCCCTTCCTGCTAAATGAGCCAACTCTTCCTCATTGAACTCATCAAACCGACGCGTGCGACTGAATTTCAGTGCTGCTTCGCTATCCGGGAGATAAGGGATAGTCGAGAGGAAATCATAAGCGGGCGCTAGCCTGGCTATTCTTCGGTCAGGGTAATAAACCGACCAGTTTTTAAGATGCATATCGGCATTACCAATCAGAGTATTAAAGGTCAGGCGCCGAATAAACTCACGCACATCCTCTTGATCACTTTCAATGGCGATAACCTTTGCAATATTCGCAGCGCTCGCCTTCATATATTTGTCTCCTGGATAAACACCAAAGATTTGCGCAAAATCTTCCATGTGAACAGCACTGCCATCACTCAAGCGGTCAAAGCGCTCGATCACGAATGCCTTACCTGACAGTGCTGAAACGTCATTTGGCAGGCCTCCAATCTCATCTATATCCACTAGGTCGACAGTTGGCACATTCATCCCCAGCATGCGGGCCAGGGTCATCATCGAGTACTCGTTTTCGGGCACACCCAGGTACTTGTCAGAAGGCAGCTTGACGATCCACCCACCCCCAATCCCCTTTGCCGGGATAGTGAGACCACCACTGGCTCCCTGTAACACCGAAAACTTCAACTGCACGCCAGCCAACGAAAAGCGCAGTATTTTCTCTTCATTCGCCTGACTTTCGGCTTCATCAATAGAGCCTGAAGCTTCAGGTGGCCAGTCCTCTCCATCCGCCGGACGTACCGTTACAGCGCCTGGTAGATCTCTCCCTAGGGCCCAAAGCAGAAAAAATTCCCGCTCAGGATTTACACCAGCACGCTCAGCAAGGTAGTCCCGCATCCGTTCTTCTGGCAGCAAATTAGAAAAAAAAGGCATCAGGCGGGTTTGATACGGCCTAAACTCGGTAAGCAACTCACCATAGTGATCCTTGAAGCCAAGGCTTAGTGTCGGTCGGCGCGCTTCGGCGATATATTCTTCATTAAAGGCAAACAGATTCCTGTCACCATCGACCCGAGTCAACGTAGCGATTGGCTCGCCATAGAGCAGCACGTCAAGGACAGATACCTTAGGCATCATCATCTCCAGCAAGCGAATAGGCCGAATGTCGACGACCTTCTGGTTCGGAATCCTGCTGATGCACCGCGGCGTTACGCAGCCTGGTTATGTCTTCGAGCACAGTTTTGACGGACAAAGCGTTGCCCGATCCGCGAGCCTGTTTCTGCAGCTGCGTAGCCAACTCTTTAAGCTTGCTTTCACTTTCAGCAGAGAGAGGTATTCGCTCCAGCTCATGGAGTCGGCTTCGAAGCTGGGTAATTTCCCTGTCATTGGCAGATGTAGTATTCAATTTGTCAGCAGCGCGCCATAATTTAGTTATTGCATCCTGCCGCGAGGCTGATCTAGCCCGCGGCTGCGTGCTCCGAATGATGGAGCTCACCGCAGAAAGCCCCTTTCGCGGTACTAGCGCCAGCTCCAAGTCCAGTGCACGAGCGATCTCGACCAAGCTGGACAGACGTAAATCCACGCCTCCAGACTCAATTTTGGAGATATGACTCTGAGGCACGCCCGATAGGCCAGCCAGCGCACGCTGGCTCAAGCCTTTGGCTTCTCGGGCTCTCCTCAGGGAATAGGAAATCTCAACAGTAACACTCATATACTTGATCTATCTAAATAGCTAACATTACAAAATTATATACTATTATACATCAAGCGCAATGCCGCCAACAAAAAAGTCGATAAGTAAAAGCTGATCAAAAACACATAAAGATTAACAATTATAGATCATTTTATAATGAAGCTTTCAGCCCCCCACTGGACAGCATATCAAGCGATGAAGAGTTACAGGCGTTGTTGCCTTGGAATGTCGCGCTTGTAAAGAGTGGGGTTAACTGACCGCTTACGTCTATCTCGCCGGTTTCGGGATCAGGCTCTGGGATATAGCTTTCAATAATGGCCTGATCGTCATCTGTTGCCGGGCGAAAGCTCAGTGCCAGCTTTTTACCCGCCAGTTTCACCGTGGGTTCATTAATGCTGATAAAGGGCGAGCCTGGGTAGCCATAGCTTTGAGTTGCCAGTTCGTATTTGAATTTATGCCGGAGGCTACTGGGCACTTCCGAGAAGGATTGCTGGGTGACGATATGCTCGTAAGGCAGGCCTGCGGCCAGCGGCCGGGGCGGCAGGATGTTGACTTCCCTCAGGCCAAGCACGTCACCCACAGTGGCATCGGGGTTTTGGCTGTTGATGTAGTCTTCAAGCTGGCTCTGGAATTGCTGCAGGCTGTTCTCAATATCGGTCTGGGGAATATTCTGCACCCAGCCCTGTTCTTCATTGATGGTAGCGCTTTGTTCTATCTGGCTGGCCAGCGCCTCGGCATCAAAGGGCACATTGCCTGCCAGCTTCATGCCTTCGCTGAATTCATACTGTTTGAAGGACGCATCCATGGGAATCCAGCGGTCGCCTTCGCGGTTTTTTATACCCCGCGAGGGTTCAAAATCTACCCACGCCTCAACCCAGACATGCTCCATGCGAATGCTTTTAACTGTGCCGCCGCTGATCAGAGCGGTATTCGGAATGCCGCCCTGGCCCAGCAAGCCACCCGCCCACCCAAGCTATGGAATAGCTGAGACTGGAGAGGTCGCACCTGCCTGCAAGGATATAGCTAATAGCGTAATCACCGGCCATTCAAAACTCAGATCATCGCACTGCCATTCAAATAACACCCCAGAACAGCCACCCTTTAATCGATAACTTCGAACTTCTGACAGCAGGCGGTCTCCATAATAAATCGAACTACTTCTACTTCGCCATAAAGGCAGTCCAGCGATCATTGTCTTATTTTTCTTATAATGTCCGTAGACAACCCCATTTTTGAACAGAGTAATCCTTCTCCAGAAAAAAAGACCTGATGAAACGAGCTTGTAGTGTTCTCCGTTAGCCGCCTCAGCGTCGTATCCGTAGCTAACTGGAAAATCAACAGAAAATTTCAGCCTTCCGGCAACATCAGGCCCTTTTAAAACCTCATAGACGTATAACGACTTTCGGGTCAATGTATATCTCATAAATATATTCCACGCCTATGAGTTTTCAATATGATTAGTACGCCTCCATACAGCGCAAACCAAAGGCACCAAAACCAATGACCCTGCTCACTAAAGACCCACTAAACACATACCCTTGAAGTCGCCATAACCACTACAAAAACATTCATAGACCCGCCTTTAATAGAGTCAGTTATCTAAGACCTCCCTCATTCTATCTATAGAAAGTAGCAAAGGCGGAGCCACCAAAATTGTAGTTAAGACCACTAGCCAAATAATACGTAAGACCAACTTCTTGGGCCCTAAAAAGAACTCGTCATGCCAATCTATACCACAATATTTTTTATCGTCTCTCATATCTTTTTACATGCATCGGATATCTGCCCAACTGCGAAACTCGCAAAATAAGACAATACTTGGCTAAGAATTAAAATTCCCAGCCCCCCAGTTATCAGTGACAAGTATATAAGCCCTACGGAAAGGCCTATCAACATGACCATGAGCGGAAACACAAACAAACCACACGACGCCGATAAACTTGCTAAAGAAGCCAGTAAGGATATAAACGCCAGTATAGCGCCTATCGCACCAGCCCTTAACAGTATTGGTTTAGCCGCCTTCACAACTAGTAATCCAGCTTCAAAAACAGCTGCAATTACACCCCAAGTTGTAGCAACTGTACCAACAATATCAGCCCCATTACTCCCCCCAGCAATCTTATAAGCCCCCGCTCCTGTCTGCGGGTCAATCAGCAAATAACCACTGCCCACCCAACCAAAGTAATTAAGTTGCGCCTCGTGCGCTGTGGCAATCTGCCCCGCAAGCACAGAATTACGAATTTCACTCTCCACCTCGGCACTCAGGTTAATACTACTCAAGGCAAACTCAAGGTTTTCTTGTGTGATTGTCCAAATCTTTTGCCCTTCCGCTGCGGCAAGTGCTAAAGCTTTAACCGCCGAAATACCGTGCGCTGGACTTTCTGGTGTGCTGAACGTTTGTTCGGGAACTAAGTGTTCCATGGCACTTAAGCGCGCACCGCTGGCTTGAGTGAAGTTTACTCTGGTCGCCTTGCTGTTGTCTTTTGCCGCCCCATGAAAGGTGACCCGATCCACATCCATGCTCAGGCCGCTAAAAGAGGTATTTCTCGGAATACCAAACCAGTATTGGGGCTGAAGACTGGTTGAGAAAATGCCATAGCTCGGTAGCCGATAAGTCACCATATTAGTAGATTGAGCCTGAATCTCCTCTTGCACATCATTGAGTGCAAGATAACTCATGATGGTGCCATAGATCAGGTCACCGATCACATCGTGCTTGGTCAGAGTGGCGAGCTGGGTGTCATCACTGCTTTCCAGCTTTGCCTGGGTGGCTTCAAGACTGGTTTTTAGCTCTGCGGCCTGCGTGGGGCTAATACCCTGCAAATCCAAACCGATCGCGCGGTACTCCCCAGCAATAGGATGATTGTTAGATACACCCCAACCGTGTGAAGGGCTGTACAAGCCAAGGGTTTCATACAGTTCGGTGCCCATGGTCTGGTTGCCGCCGCTTTTGATAACTTCGCCATCCATGCTGAATTCGGCCACAAGGTGTATCAGGTAGCCGGGCAGCGTGTCGGGTATGGCGCTGGGGTCTATCTCGCCGGTTTCGGGATCAGGCTCTGGGATATAGCTTTCAATAATGGCCTGATCGTCATCTGTTGCCGGGCGAAAGCTCAGTGCCAGCTTTTTACCCGCCAGTTTCACCGTGGGTTCATTAATGCTGATAAAGGGCGAGCCTGGGTAGCCATAGCTTTGAGTTGCCAGTTCGTATTTGAATTTATGCCGGAGGCTACTGGGCACTTCCGAGAAGGATTGCTGGGTGACGATATGCTCGTAAGGCAGGCCTGCGGCCAGCGGCCGGGGCGGCAGGATGTTGACTTCCCTCAGGCCAAGCACGTCACCCACAGTGGCATCGGGGTTTTGGCTGTTGATGTAGTCTTCAAGCTGGCTCTGGAATTGCTGCAGGCTGTTCTCAATATCGGTCTGGGGAATATTCTGCACCCAGCCCTGTTCTTCATCGATGGTAGCGCTTTGCTCTATTTGGCTGGCCAGCGCCTCGGCGTCAAAGGGCACATTGTCTGCCAGCTTCATGCCTTCGCTGAGTTCGTATTGTTTAAAGGACGCATCCATGGGAATCCAGCGGTCGCCTTCGCGGTTTTTTACGCCCCGCGAGGGTTCGAAATCTACCCACGCCTCAACCCAGACATGCTCCAGGCGAATGCTTTTAACTGTGCCGCCGCTGATCAGAGCGGTATTCGGAATGCCACCCTGGCCCAACAGGCTTTGCGCTGCAGCGGGTACGGTAACACCACCCACCCAATTCATTACCTTATCGGCGGGCACTGCCACAGTACCGTAGGCGTAGCGAGCCGGGATACCGGCTGCCCGCAGCAGAGCAATCAACAAACTGGCGGTATCGACGGCATTGCCCTTGCCGGTTTCCAGTGTGTATTGGGCGCCCTGAATGGAGCCATAGCTGGGAATAAAGCGGATATTGTTGTGCACCCAAGTGTAGATCTCTACGGGGTTGTTATTCAGGCTTTCGGCCAGCGCTTTGATTTCGTCCGTTTGCACGGCATCGATGGTTTCTGCCAGATCCGCCTCAGAGGGCTGACCCAAGGGGTTCAGCATTTCTGCTGTGAGGGTAGAGGAAGCCAATTGGGTGTACTGCTCAAAGGGGTTGATGCCAAGGACAAGCTGGATTTCACCTTTGCTCATTTTGGGTTCGCGCACGTCCTCTGAAGGTGAGCCCCAGGGTAAATGCTTCGGATCGACCGCCGTATGGGTGCGCTTAAACTGTTCATCTTTCATGGCCTCCGCCAATTCAGTTAACAGCTGCCCCTGCTCTTCAGCTTCTTGCGATGAGGTAAGTCTGTTCAGTTTGCTGTCGATATTGGCAAACTTCTCTTTAACAAGCTTGACCGCATTCGCATGGCGCTCTTTAGCCAATGCCTTTGCAGGCTCGGGCAATACCGTTGATTGGGAGAATGCTGGGCCTTCCTGTTCAAGATTCACTACTGCCTCGGCGTAAGCTTCTCTGACCTGAGAGACCAACGCAGAGACTTCGGCCAAATCGTCATCGGTCAAGGGCGAGCCACCCATACCGAGTTTTTCCAACATACGCTCAAACCAGGACTGGGCTTGCTTCCGCTGACTACGCGATGCGGGTAGATCCTTCGCCAATTTCTGTTGCAGCTTCTGCAGGCGATGAGCCAGCTTTTTCTCTGGCGTATTTTCAAGCAACTGTTCAATCTGACGCGCCTTGGCATCGTCTTTATTCATTTCGTTGGCAAGCGCCGAGCCGGTGGGCGAGAAATAAAACACGAAGGTGAACATCAGCACTGTGAAAAGCGATGTTCCTCTGGCGATCATCCCGTGGCGAAAAACGTCCAATGTCAGCCCTATCATTTGTATTACCTCAATGATTCAAACGCCCTTGCGGCACTGGCAGCAAGGGCTGTCGGATTATTTCCTAGTCTTCGTTACTCAGTGAAATAGATGAGCTTTGCCGCTGCAGCTGGTAGAGCAGTTGGTCAACAATGAGCCGTAGCGATGTCGCTGGGTCGTTGTCTTTTTCTGCCAGCTCATCTGCCGCCAACAGCAGTGACTTAATGGCATTGTCGATTTTGCCCTTGGCAATACCTGACTCCGCAGCACGTATTTTCTTGTCTGCAAAACTGTAACTTTTATCTTTAGGGTATTGCTCCTGCAGCAGTTGCAGCAATTCATCAGCTTCAACAAAGGGTAATATGTCTTTAACCGGCCCCAGTTCCAGGCTGAAGTCACTGTCCTTCACCATTAGAGAGCGATTGATGCCCGCATTGATATCCACCAGCAATGGCACCGAGTCGGTTGGCTCTTCTGGGAGTTGGATATAGAATATTTTGCTGATTTCCGTCGGCGCAGAAAGGTCCTGCTGCCACAACCAACTGCCATCATCGAGTTGCTGAACCGCACTGGTGTCAACGATGCTGCCGCCAGCTGGCAAACTTAGCCTTACGTCAATCGCGGCGCGACGGCTCAAATTTTCAATGTGCAGTTCAAGCGGAGTGATTCGGCCTGCGGCAATCGGCCAGTTCTCCGGCTGGATCTTTGCTAGGGCCGCCAGCAACAACTGCTCGTGCAGAGCGCGGTTTTGAGTCGCCATATTCAACACATCATAGGCAAAATAGACATGATGCCCCAGCCCGTAGTTCGCAACGCTGACTGCAGCGGACGCCTCAGGATAAGCGCACTCATGGCTGGCGTTTTTACCACCCGAAAACACCGCCCAGATTTGCGCGCTGCAATGGGCCAACGCCAGGCCGTCTGTCACAGGCTCACTTACGCTAATTGGCTCATCCAGCACCCCGCTTAATAAATCTACCGATTGAACACCATTATTCTGCCCAGTCAGGGCAACAGCAAATGCACTTTCCATCTGGCTATTGCGACGATTCCAAGCGCCGGCAATCAAGACGCCCATTGCGCTGTTCTGGGCCTCAACCAGCAAGGCCTCAACTTGAGGATGAAGTGTTACTCCCTCCGAAAAAATGGCTGCGGCACTATATCCCCCACTATTAAATTCATTCTCGAAATTATCGGCAGTGGTGGCAATGGTGTAGCTCCAGCCATTTTCAGTGAGCAGCGCTTCTAAATACTCCCGCTGACTCACCGGCGAAATATCATCATGGGGCGCCGCGTAGTCATCTGCATCCAGCAATATCAATAACCGACCTCGGCTTGCCGCGTGCAACTGTATTTCCAGTTTGGGAGGAATAAACTGGAAGCCCGCTGCGGCAAGCTGGCGAAGTTCCTCATCAATTTCCGCCGACAAAATGCAGCCGTAGTCGCCATAAGCTGGAGGATCGGCAAGCATCAGACTATAAGGACGGGGCTGACCAGAAGGAAGTACAACACTCTCTTCGCGCAGTTGATAAAGCACTTCACCACTATCAAGGCTGATAACTTGATAGATCAAGTTGGCATTCACATCAGCCGAAACACTGCGATTGGTGGTAGCAAACTGGCAGTTCTTGGGTTCACCCGTGTCATAGTGCTCGACATCAACTGTGCCAGCCAGCGCGCTTAATGCCGCGCGCTCAATGGCAAAGACAGTCTCGCTCTCTGCCAATAGCCCCCCACCCTGGGATACCTGCCATACCGCACGATAACTGCCTTCCTCCCTGTCTTCCAGACGCAGCAGATATTGACGATCATCATTGCTTGCTGGCGCCAGGCTATTCACAGAATAGGTCTGAGATTGAAGCAACTCACCGCTGGGGCGATAAATACTCAGCACGCCGTCGCCACCGTCAAAATTGGCATTGCTGGTATTGTTAAGAACACGCAGATTGATCATGGCCTGATCCCAGGCTTGATAAACCGGCTTATCGGTATTCACCAAAGCGGAAATGTCGGAAAGATCCCCATTTTGGGTGGTGATGGAAAATGCCGTAGCGGCTTGCCGCAGCACTTTACCCTGTTCATCCAGAATACGCGCCAAAGCCAGGTAGCTACCTGCATACACGCTGGCAGCACTGAAATACAATTCCGGCAGATTCCGAAGTTCATCCGCCTGTAAGCCCGTGACATTGACGGTGCCTAAATCGGCGGCAAGATTTTGCTGCGTATCGGTAATAATGATGGACACCAGAGCATCGATGTCGATATCGGCAAGATTGGTAACAGCAGAACTCACATTAATCTGTTCATCCGGCCCGTATAAGCTCTTGTCAGTGGCTACCGATACACTGCTCAGGGTTGGCGCCACACTCACCAACTGCTCACCCAACTGCTGGTGCACGGGATTACCGTCAATATCGATATAGGACACTTCCAGCTTTTCGCTTACCAACCGCAACTCACCGGGTACCAGACTATAAAGCTTCAAGTCTGCTGACAGGTTTTCGACCTGATCCACACTAAATGTTGGAAATTCCCAAGTGACAAGTGTGCGATCACCTTCAACTGAGATAGAAGCGGGAAGATGCGAGAAGGACGATGTGTCGATATCAATGTCGATCGCAGAAATG
Organism: Zhongshania aliphaticivorans; assembly: GCF_001586255.1. Classification (NCBI taxonomy): domain Bacteria; kingdom Pseudomonadati; phylum Pseudomonadota; class Gammaproteobacteria; order Cellvibrionales; family Spongiibacteraceae; genus Zhongshania; species Zhongshania aliphaticivorans. The sequence goes on along the minus strand of NZ_CP014544.1, from coordinate 343,475 downwards.
GTGCTGACTACGCGCACATCTGAAATGGCAGGCTCGATAACCTCAATAGTGATGGATACCGGAGACGAGGCGCCGCCACGATTATCATTGGCTAGGAAGGTGACAATATGCTCGCCAATGTCGCTCTCTACTGGTGTCCAGTCGAGACTGGCCAGCCCTAACCGGCCACCCGAGATGCTTTGTTCAAAGCTCGCATTTCTAGGCAGGCCAACGTGATTGAGGTACACAATGTCATTGCTATCAGCGTCGCTGGCCTGTACAACAATGCTCAAGGGCTGCCCCACCACAGCGGTGATCACTGTGCCCGCTTCTGGCGTAGGTGGGTGATCGAATACCGGCGCAGTATTGGCGCCCTGATCCTGCAAGCGAATCAGAAAGTCAATTGCGGTGGTGCTTTTAACGCTATCGTCCTCAGCACGATCTTCAATAGTTACCTGAACAGAATATAGACCGTTTGAAAACGAGTTAGCACCCGTCCATGTAAAAACACCCTTATCTCGATCCACAGCCATTCCCGCGGGGATTGACGGAATAGCAGATTCAGACCGGGTCGACATACGCCAGGTAATCTTGTCCCGATCAGGATCGACTGCAGGAATCAGAAATCGGCAGTCGTACTTTGCACAGCTCACGATCGGTGGAAGATTGCTGACGGGAGAGGAGTTTCCATTAGCCAAATCAACGCGGGTATATACCCGCCAATAGGCATTGGCCGCATTTCTAATAGCGCCAATTTTGCAGCAGCTCGAAAACTGCGCCAACCAAGGGTTGCCATTATTACTTGGACCGGGGTAATCATGCCGAATCACCTCGTTCCCTGAAGAATCAATAGCACGACCAACAATCCAGTCCTCTTGCAGGTTTCTGGCAACGACCTTGTAATTCAGATTATCCGATCGTCCATCGCCGTAACTATAGCTTCCAGGCCGAAATGTCTGTCCGATTTGGGGGTGGCCAAATGCGCTGCTCCTAAAAGCGACCGTCATCGTAAAGTCTGCCGCCGAAGTCGACACATCTGGCCGAGACTGATAGGTAAAATGTCCAAACCGAAAATGGCTCGCCTCCGCGTAAGCGGCAGCAAATAATAAAACCAAAGCCCATACCAGGCGCAAACCGTGAACACGGCCAAATCCCTTCGCTAGATTATTCACCGTCAACTCCTTTGACCTGGATATTGCTTTTCACGCTAACCCCTTCCAGCGGAACCACTTCATTTGGATTCAAAGACTGTATAATTTCCAGACGTATAGAAGGCGGAACAAACACCGTCGCATTGCTCAGCACCTCTACATCCGCTCCGGAAACATTCAATATTTCCAGCACATAATTGCCACTGGCAATAAACTGGTGCAGCACGCGGCCCAACTCAATGCTGCTGGTTAAGCCGTCGGCTATCAAAGGAACTGTCGCATGGCCACTGAGCAAATTCTGGCCCTGAGGATCCTTAAAGACATAATCAAAATCCAGAACGGTTTCTGTATTCGATCGATTAAGAATATCTGCCGTCAGGACCATGTCCGCCTCGCCATTGAGCAATACATAACCCGGGCTAGCACCTGCTTTTAGCGAGGCGAGCTTTGTGGTTTCAATCACCTCAATAACGGCGCTTTTTTCTGACACCAGATTACTGGTGGCGGCGTCCACTGCTTGAACCGTGAGCACGTAATTGCCTGGCGGTGCATTTTCGGTGTTCCACCATTGCTCCAGTGCTATTTCGCGCTGCTCACTCGGGGCAAGTTCTTCAATGGCTTCTGCAAGATGCTGTTGGTAATGAGCCAATTCCTCCTCATCAAGGGCCGAGTCTAAAGGCGGCAAGTAACTCGCCGAGAATTTTGCCACTTCCACCCCCGTACTATTTGTTACTTTCACATAAAGACGGGCACCCACGGTCAGCGCCGTGTTATTTTCCAGGTTCGCCGTGATCAATACCGGCTGGTAAGCCCCGTAGCGTTCAGCATCACTCGCCAGACCAATCACTTCCACACCGCCGAGATCAGCTTTACGAATATTGATATTCAATGCCAAATCACTGTGCTCACTTAGTGAAATATCTTTGTTGGTGAACAGGTAGCCAGGTGCGTTAACTGCGATCGTAAATTCCAGTACAGAAATGCCCGATAACTGATAGAAACCACTATTGTCGGTAGTTGTACTTTGCAAACCAGCTTCAACCGTCGCACCCGCTACCGGTAAGCCTGTGCTCAAATCCAAGAGCTGCCCACTCACCGAAGACGATGGTAAAATTACTTGCTCTCGCATCGTAATCACCCCCACATTGACGTTTGTTCTTTCGGGAACGATCAGACTCGCGCCAAGAGTTTCATAGCCCTCCTGGGAAAAAACTAACTGAACCTCCCCAGCATCAAGTTCGCTAACAACAAATCGTCCATCGGCCCCAGTCCTTATCGACCCGGCGTCACCAGACAAGGTAATCAACACTTCAGCGAGACCCTGCTCATCTGCATCAACCACAACCCCCCGGATAGAAGAGCTGAGCGGCTGCTCTTCAGAGCTCGGCAATAACTCAGGCGAAAAACTAATCGATGTGCCCGCCGACAACTCAACGCTGGCACTAACTTGGTAGTAGGAGTCAGACACCACAACAAGTGTTGCTGCGCCCAATTCGGAAAGTAATTGGTAATGACCGTTTTCATCGCTTACAGCGCTGACCGAGCTGCCGTTCACAGTGACAGTCACTGTGGCCCCGGCAATCGGCTCGCCAGTAGCACTATCAATCAATGTGCCGGTGATGAGTGAGGCTGTGGGAGCAACCGATAAGCGAATTGTACCAACATCGGCAAACTGCCCCTTTTGCAAAACCAGATTCTGCGAAGCCCCCAAATAGCCAGGTGCTGAGTAAGAAACAATATAATTCCCTGCATCCAGATTCGAGACCGCAAAGGCGCCATCAGCTTCAATGGATACAAGCTCAGAATCAACGTCTCGCACATCAATCGCCGCATTGGGGAGTGGATTGCTTGTCAATGCATCCAGCAACCGCCCTCTTATCACCGCCTTCTCCGGATCGGCAGGAACATCGAGATTAGCCAACAAGTCCAGTGTCGACATTGCCAGGGCCGTAGAATAAACCTGCCCTTCCCAGCTGCCACTCCCTTGCTGGCGTCCAGAGAGCGCCGAAACCGACAACTCATACAAGGAAGTGTCTGTCGTGATTGGGATAAGCGCTTGCAATGCGAGCGCACTTTCCCAGTCGCTGTCCCACAGATTGCCGCTCCCCTTAACCGCATACAGGAAGCCGACGGAACGACTCAACAGAGAGGAAATATTAAATGTGTACAGATAGGGCTTGATGGCTTTAACGACCAGCGCAGAAACCATGACGGAGGATTGATCACCATAATACCCAAAACCACCACTCGCCAACTGAGCAGACGACAAATAACTCAGCGCCCTGCCAGCAACCGCAGCATCCTGCCCAATTCCCTGCAACGCGATCAATGCATAAGCTGTATCTAAGGGAGTACTGTCATATCCGATAAAATCACCGAAGCCGCCATCCAATCCCTGCCTACGGCCCAGTTCATGTGCAGCCTCCGCGACCGGCAGTGAAGTATCAGACAGCGCGCTCACTAAACGCGCCAATTGCTCTGTCGAAAGCGCCTCTGGGCTGTCTTGCAAAAACGCTATCGCAGCAGCGGTGTTGATCCCCTCACCACCCACTAAAGCCGACACAATTACCGCCTCAGACGTAGCCTGATAATCACCCGCCACATCGCCAGCGACTACAATAGCCCCATCCTCACGCTGCGAGGTTTCTAACCAGTGCAGCGCGCTGTTAATTTCTTCAGAGTTTGCTGAGGCTGAGTGCGTCACACCATCGTGAGCATTAGAAAAGGGTGATAAGAGGGATAAAAGTAGAAACCCCGCTGTAATCGCCCACGCGGAAGTACATATTTTTCGCACAGTCGTCATCCACCCCGTCCCTGTCTGTGGTTACTGTCTGGCTAGAAAGGCGACACACGATGATATGTGACGACTGAAGGCTTCCTTGCCAATCAATCACTAACTTTTAGTCGAGATGAAAACTAACCCATAGTTGTGGCAGAAAAAACCTCTTCCAAACCCCACGAGAAAAAATATAGCCATTTTTGCGATGCACATCACAAAGTGACGCTGACCGAATGCGACTCAGTATTGCGTGCAGATCAAGTCGCACGCTAACACCCTGATACTCCAAAAAAACCTAGTCTATTCACATTATCGTCATCTTTGTGAATTAGTGTAGGCTGTTGTTTTTTTGCCTTATTGAGGCTCGATATGCTTATGCGACCCGCTCTTACGATACTTGTCTTTACTAGCCTATTAATTAGCGCCTGTGGTGGCACTTCTAGTAGTCCACGCTCACAAACTAGTGTGCCAGTAGTGGCTCAGTGTGATAGCAGTGCAGGGTATAGCGAAGACAGCCCCCCACCTATTGAGCACGTATTTGTGTTCGTATTAGAAAATAAAAGCTTTGATGAGACTTATGGCCCCGGTTCTCCAGCGGTGTATCTACGGGAGAGTTTGGTACCAGCAGGGCAACTGCTGACCCATTTTTACGGCACATCTCACGCATCCACGGGCAATTACCTTTCAATGATCGGCGGTCAGGCTCCAAATGTGGCTTCTCATGCCGATTGTGCAGTTTTTGCCCAATGGACCGAGTACAACCCTCTGCAACCAGTACTGGAATACGGTCAAGCGAATGGCGTTGGCTGCGTATACCCTGCACGCTTTCCAACCTTGGTTGATGAGCTAGAGCTAAATAATACCTTTAACGGCAGCCAATACACTTGGCGCGGCTGGATGGAAGATATGGCACTTGAACAAAGCGGGCAGATTCGTGCCCAAGGTCGCCCCGCCGACAATAGCTGTACCGGCCCCGCCCTAAACAGCTTAGACGACACCAATGGTTCGGACACTATTGAGCAGTACGCAGCACGCCATAACCCGTTCTTGTTTTATCGCAGTATTATCGGCAATGCCGAAACTGCAAAAGACTACGCCCGCTGTGACCGCAACGTGGTTGATCTACACACTGGCTCAGCAATTCAAGGCGTTCTAGATCTACAAACCGCTTTACTGAAACGCAGCACGACCCCCAACTACAATCTTATTGTGCCGGACAACTGCCACAATGCTCACGACACTGGTGCCCAGTGCGCAGACTCCAGCGGTGGCCCCGGCGGCCTAGCTGAGGCAGATCAGTTTTTACAAACATGGGTGCCTCTGATCATGAAATCACCCGCCTATAGGGAAGCAGGCATGATCGTCATTTTATTTGATGAGTCAAATTTCGGGACCGGCGGCACTGAAGACTACGATGCTTGCTGCGGCATGGAATTGGATGGCGGCTTAAAGCACCGGGGCGCAGACACCGGCTTAAACGGCCTGCTTGGTCCCGGAGGCGGTCGCTTTGGTGCGGTGGTTTTATCGCCGTTTACCAAGGCAAACACAGAGAACAGCACCCCCTATAACCACTACAGTTTTCTGCGCACGCTAGAAAACCTCTTCGGCTTAGACAAGGTGCACATCGACCCCAATTTGCCGGACATCGAGCCTGCTATACAAGCTAAAACCCCTGGCTATATTGGCTACGCCGGCTTGCCCGCAGAGGAAGGTATGCACGCCTTTGGTAGCGATGTTTACAACTGCGAATAGACGTCTTGAACACTCAACGTAAGGCGCCTACTTACAAAGACTTTAAAAACCAAATTAATTTTTCGCGCTCTTCCTTAGAAAGCGAAGCCCATGCGTCTCTTGAGGCTTGGGCTTCGCCACCATGCCACATAATTGCCTCCTTAAAATCCCTCGCACGGCCGTCGTGAAGAAAGCCAACTTTATTGCCACCTACCGCCTTGGCTAAATGAATTCCCCAAAGCGGCGCAGTGCGCCATTCATTACCCTGTGCGCCAAATTCAATAACACCATCTGCTAGGCCCTCTCCCATATCGTGCAATAACATATCGGTATAGGGCCAGATTAACTGCTCACTTAAAACGGGGTGATTATCCAGCCTTGCAGTACGCCAGCTAGGCTGATGACAACCCGCACAACCCAACGTGTGGAATAAAGCTTTACCTGCTAAAACCTCTTTACGATCATGCCAACGCCGTGCTGGAACCGCCAAGTGGCTTGCATAAAACAACAACACCTCTTCTATTTCATCGCTTAGTTCCGGGCGTATTGAGGGTTGCGATGCCAAGCAATCTGTCTGCACCGATGTACATGGCTGGTAGGGATACAGCTGCGAACTGATACCGATATCTTGCTGAAAGGCTAACAGACTTTGTTGGCGTATGGACGGCTGCCCAGCTTTCCAGCCAAAGCGGCCAATGACCGTCGCACTAGTCTCTTGACTCCATACTCGATTAACCCTGCCAGAAATGCCGTCACCATCGCTATCGCCAACATCTTCGCCGGCCAAAATAGCACTTGCAGCAATACTCTCTAGCAAGCCAAGCCCGATCATTGCAGGGGCCACCCGCAAACTTAACCCATGACCATCGGCGAGGGGACCATAATGCAATTGCTCCAATACAACGAACGGCTTGCGCATCGAAATCGTCTCACCGTCTGCCAATGCCACCGAAGAATTTTGCCAATAAATAACAGGCACCGCCTCCGGCAACAAACCTGGTAATGCTCGCGTTTGAATTTGGTGGCCGTATACTGGATCCGGCTCCCCATTCACTAGGGCAATACGCAGCACCGACGATTCACTAAGGGACTCCGTAGGCGGATGACCACGGCCATCACGAATATGACAATCTTGGCATGCCGCGGCATTAAATAACGGCCCAAGACCCGTGCGACTGTTCTCAACTGATGATTCGGGTTGCCAGGGCGCAGTAAAAAAAGCATTCCCGAGTGCAAATTTATTTCGCTGACCAATAGATAAATTCACCGCAGCTTGAGAGTAAGATTCTCGCGACAAACTCACGTCGGGATTTATTTTTTGAAACGTGGTCGTGCCGCCAGACAACATTTCACCGTCTTCTACATGAGCAAAATCAGGCGCGCGCGAACACCCCGACGATAAAACCAGCAATATAAAAATGGCGGCGATGAATCGAGAAAATAAAATAATCATTGATCCAACGCAGAAAAACTCGCAGGGTCTTTTAACTCAAACCCCAACTTTAACGCCAACTTTCCCAGTAAATTTGCCTGCGTTTGCAATCCTCTAATTCCGCGCTGCAAGAGCACATGCCCCGCAGCATTACCTGGTGCAATAAGCTGATCAACATACTGCTCGCCATTATTCCCAGCCTCCCAAATCACTTTCATCGCGGCCTTTGTTTCACTGAATCCAGCATCGATCTCTCGAGCCAAAGCTGGGTAATATTCAGTCGCGAGCGCCGCTAGGGACTGGGCCTCTAGATCTATAGCGCTACGCCCTTTGTAACGACCATAATAGAAATTTTCAATGCCCAGTGCGTTATACCAGAGTGAATTATGCGTATCATCACTAAAGCAATCTTGCTCTTCTTCTGGGGAGTTTGTCATTAACGCCACGTGCATGCGTTCACCCGCCAGCTCTTCTGCCGACATTGCAGCCAAACCAAAGAGCACTCGATTCAGCCCTTCGTTAACAGGCGATTTCTGCAGGCGATCACCAGCATTACCGTCACCCGGCGCCCAATAGCCCCGCATTTCTTTCAGTTTACTAAGAATGTGTAAACTTTGTGCTTGCAGAAACTCACCACGCTTGCGGCAAGATTCAATACCCGACGCCAAACGGTCCCCATCACTACATAGAGATGGGTCTAGAGAAAAATCAGTCCAAGGCCGTTCGCCTGCGCCCTGCGAATTGCCATGGCGATCCTGCCCCCATAACATGAACTCAAGCGCGTGGTAGCCCGTGGCAATATTGCTTTCTATTCCACTGCTCAACTCCAACATTTGCAATTGCCTAATAACAATATAATTAATGGGTACTTGCCGCCCAGCGGCATAAATCACATTAGAACTAATTAAGTTAGCATGCGCCCATTCATTGCTCGCAGATACCCGATAATAGCGGTCAACATAGTCGATAAAGCCTTCATCCAATGGCCAACTATTAATTCCCTTCTCCCATTCATCGACAAACCAATTCCCAAAGCGAAGGGCTTCACTTTGGGAATAAGGCACTCGCGCCTCACGCCACGCGTTCCGCGCTTTTTCCAGTGACGCATCGGAAGGGTTTGTTTGCAGCTCAATAACCGCCATGTATAACTGCTTTGCAGCAACGTAGGCATCGTCATATATCGCATAGGCTTGCTGACGATATGCCGCCAACACCGCACGTTTTTCTTCTTCGCGGGGAGATGGTGCACACGCTGAATTCAGCAATACCGCTAATAAAGCCAATATATAAGCCCGCGCAGGCTTGCGTAAAAAAATGTGCATACTTCTCCCAAGCAAAATGCGCATCAACCAGATTACGCCAGCATATCAGAACTTTTTCTGTAGTGAGTACGTTAATGGCCAGCTATTATTTCGACTGCTTTCTGATAAATTTAAGCGGAGCCTTCGACTGATATTAGACCAGCATCAATAGCAAACTAATCAGCACGAATCTTATTGCTGTATAGATAAATGATCACCTAAGTAAGCTAAAGGAAGCATTTAAGGAATACGCGATTTCATCGGCTTCTTGTGGTTAAAGGCGACCGCTTATACAGCATTATTTCTAAACGAGATCTGCTTAAATCAATCAGAACAAAATTTCGTGTATTCCAATCGTCGATAGCGAGGAAGCGCCCGTTGGCATAATTTCATGGCGCGACATTATGCGGGAGCTCGGGAAAGCCCTTCATACTAAGCATTAACAGCAACCCTTATCCTGCGGCCATTTCTGACCACAGGACTCGGCTTGCCAAATCAGTCGACGATTAAATTCCCGTTTGAGAGTAAGTCATTAATAATGTCTTGATCCGTCAAGGAACCGCCAGCAGTGAGATCAACACCTTTCAGGGTAATATGCTGCTGAGATGTTCCGGTATCACCACTAATGTCGATATTAACAATGGTTCCACCGGCCCCGTCACTTTGGAAGCTTAGGTAGTCGCTAAGCTCACCACTCTCTTCACCCTGGAGTAAATCGGCTAAGTGCAATACATCGCCGCCTGCGCCGGTCTCAAAATCGAGAACCACATCTTCCGCTGGCGCAGTACTTGTACCCTTATCCGCATTAGTCCAAACAAAGATATCTCGGCCATCGCCGCCCATCAGATTGTCATCACCCTGGCCTCCGGAGAGAACATCCTCACCTTTTCCGCCCAGCAAACTGTCATCGCCCGAGCCGCCAAAGAGACTATCGTCGCCCGCATCGCCGCGCAGGGTATCAGCGCCGGCACCGCCATATATTTTGTCGCTGCCTGCGCCACCTTGAGCCACGTCGTCACCAGCGCCACCATCAATGAAGTCATCACCTAAGCCGCCATCAAGATGGTCGCCACCAGCGCCGCCGAGCAACGTGTCATTACCTGCGCCGCCAGCGAGGCTGTCGCGGCCGTCACCGCCAAGCAAGGTGTCGTCGCCAGCGCCACCGCTGATCACATCTGAACCTGCGCCACCGTCTAGAACGTCGTTCCCATCGCCACCGCTAATCGCATCATTAGTCGCACCACCAACAATACTATCGCTACCAGCGGTACCGGTAATTTCGTTTTCGATAGTGTGGATGTTGAGCTGGGCCGTATCCGATTGGCCGTCTGAATCGGTCAGCGTGTAAGCAATAACTTCTGGCTCACCGGCACTCGCGCTACCTTGAGGCTGGTAGGAAACATTATACAAACCGGTATCGTAACCTGATCCGGTGTAGGCCACATCAATAGCGGTAACCGAAGAGAACTGGGATAAGTCCAGTGTTTCTCGTTCACTATTATTTTGAGCGGAGTACGTTATGGTACTTTGCGTAACGACGCCATCACCGTCAGTGTCATGTGACACTACTACGGTGACCTGATCGTTATATTGCCGCTGAAAATCGTCTAATGTCAGTACAAGATTGCGCACTCCATTTGGCAGTTTGGCAGCATCAAATGCCAAGGCGATTTCCTCACCCTGACTCAATAGCTGGCCATTGCCCCCCTGTACACCAACACCATCACCGCTAAACTGCAGCTGGCTACCGCCGGATACAATGCTTATATCAAAATCAGCATTATTGACATTACTTTGCGACGTGGTATTCACCGAGAATTCCTGTTGCGCAAAGGTGTCTGGGGTAAATTTGTAATAACCAGATTCGTTAAATACCAGCTCCGAATTGTCATTACTGTCGACCACAATCACCTGCGCGATTTCGTTGCCGAAATTATCGGTAGTTACGCTGAAGCTCCAGCTTAATGTTCCCGATGAGCCGCCAGCCGGGATACTGCCGCTATCAAAGTCAAGATTAAAGCTTTGACCACGGAAGCTCACTTCAGTAATGGTCGCATCGTCAACAACTGTATCGATACCACCACCCTGCGCAGCAAATGGTGTAAAGCTATTACCAAGGGCTGGACCGCCATCGGTGCCAAGCGCATTAATGACGTTGCCTTCGGCAACTTCTCCAGCAGCAATTGAATGCAAGTCATCGTTTGCCGTAGGGGCATTATCCAGTACATCAATCGTTGCCGTAGACGTTGCCGTATCACCATCGCCATCAACAACGGTGTAGTCAAAGACCAGCTGCTCACCAGCGTTGCCGTTGGGCGAGCTTAAGGTGTATGAGCCGTCGGAGAAATCAAAGGTAAATACCCCCAGATCAAAGCCAGCTACATCGTTGCCAATGGTCAATAGAGTTCCTTCGAACTCAGCGCCGGTCAAACTAGGCGAAACCGTGACAGCAGTGCCGTCATAACTGAAGGTGTAGTTGGTACCGTCGATATCCATATTAATGCTTTCGACGTAACCGCCGTCGGCACCAAATTCAACATTTCTAACACTGCCGTTGGCCGTGATGTTACCACCAAAGGCTGTAGGTACCGTGTTGAGTAGTTCTGCCTCTAGCTGCGTAATATCTGCAACAATTATCGCGCTGTCGGCATGACCACCGCCCTGCTGCAATGAATCGATATTGTGAATAAAGTCGAGGTCTGCACTACCATTTGCCAAGCCAGGTCCAATGCCAATGGCAAATGAATTAATGCCATTGTCGTTAACAAAGTCTTTAAACCCGCCGCCAATGGGCGAGGTGCTCGATACACCGTCAGACACAAAATAAGAAATATTCTGCACGCCATCGGCAGGGTCTTGCGTGGCCAAGTCTGCAGCTAGGTCTGCTTCAATTTCATCCAGCGCACTAACATAATTTGTGCCGCCAACCGCTGTCAGGGCATTTAGGGCACTTTGGAAGTCTTCGAAATTATCGTAGGTTCCTACCACGCTGGCTGTTGTCGAGAATGACACCAAGGTGACCGATACCTGTGAGGACTGCTCAAAAAATTCCGATGTCAGTGAGCCGACCGCCTGTTTAGCAACATCGAGACGTGTAGGTTCGCCAGCTGGTGGCGCATTATTATTCGTTAAGGACCAGCCCATACTGCCTGAGGTATCTAAGGTCATGACCAAATTAAAAACTTGCTCATTCGATTCGGGCACCGATTCAGCGATCGGGTTCGCCACGGGCGCGTCGTCAATGACCGCAACTGTTAGGCTGTTAGAAAAGGCAGTACCGCTTTCAGTAAAGGTGTAATTAAACACTTCATCAACATCGTTGCCGCTGCCATCTGCCCGGTCCAGCTCGTAGCTGTAATCACCAGCGCTGAAGCCCGGTGTGCTGTTGTCAGCGTAGACTGTGAGCGTACCTATCGCAGTAGTCACGGTAATGATGCCGCCTACAGGCGACTGCCCGTTTATGCTGTCGATACTGCTAGCGTTAGTGGCTGCTGCATCGTTATCTAACAGATTGCCAGTAACGATCGTTGTACCGTCGCCAGTACCGTCACTTAATGCACTTTCACTCACCGTGCCGCTGTCTGCTGCAGTAGAGCCAACCTGTATGGTAGTTACTGCGGATGTCGTGAGCTCGCCGTCAAATACGTCATAAGTAAATGTCGCTTGGCCATCAGCAGGCCCCGCATCAAACTGCAAACTGGATAATTGTGCCGCAGTAAGTATGTCGCCAATCGCAACTGGTGTGCCATCGGCTAGGGTGACCGTACCTAATGCACCGGGCAAGCCAGTAACGGTGATTTCTAGCAAACTGTCGTCGGTATCTGGATCTGTTGGCGCCTGTATATTCAGTTCATTGTCTTCTGAGCCGTCAACAAAGAAGACTGCATCGTCAAATACATCAGGCCCGTCATTAACAGGCGTTACCGCAATATTGCCGCTATCAGAACCATAAAGATTATTGAAATCTTCATCGTAAGCTTCAACAGTCACTGTGCGCGGCGATGAGCTTGGATTATCTGAACTGTTTCGATATTCAAGCGTACTAAGCACCGTCAAGTAATCGCTAATATCGTCACCGCCACTCAGTGTCAGCTGCCACACTCCACCCACCACAGCGGTAGTCGCAACAACACCGGTACCGGCAGTCAAGAACGTAAGTACATCCTGACTCGGCAAATAGCCGTCTACCTTCACTACCACCGACGAGAGATTATTGTTGTCAGCATCGGTAATTGAAATACCCGACAACAGCTTGGCCGCATCGCCATTTTCGGTATAGCTAATATCTGGCACGCCACTCACTATTGGCGGATTATTCGCTGCCGAACTCACGTTAACCGTGACTGTTGCGGTATCTGTTTCACCGTCGGCATCGGTCAATGTGTAAGTGAAGGTATCAGTGCCAGTGAAGCCCGCGTTTGGAGTATAGGTAAATGTGCCGTCGCCATTATCAACAACAACACCGCTGCCGCCCTGACTAAAACTCGTAATTTCTGCACCATCAACCAAGGTGTCATTGGCCAACAGATTATCAATCAGCAAGTCTGTATTTTCGGCGGTTAAGTAAGCGTCGTCTTCTGCAACTGGCGCGCCGTTATTCGCCCCGATCGTACCAATGCCCTGAATACCATTCACTGTGGTATGCGCAGAAGTTTCGAAATTGACCGCCTGATTAAAGTTGCTTATATCAACCGATAAAGTTTCGTCTCCTTCAAACTGATTCGCGTCGCTATTAACCGTTACGGTAATGGTTGCCGTGGTGTCACCCGCAGCAATCGTAGCCTGGGTTACACCAATAGACTGGTAATCTGCGCCGCCAGTTGCACTGATATCAACAGTGCTAAAATCAAAGGTCAAATCTGAAGCCAAGGCCTCATCGATAGAAACAGTAAAGGTTAACGTTGTTGTGCCCGTGGCCGGTTCCTGAACCAGTACATCGTTAATCGAGACAGTCGGAATCGTGGTTACAGCAATAGTCGTTATAGCAACATTACTACTGCTAACGCCATCGCTGACCATGACCTCTATCACCCTAGTGGTGTCAGAGCCATTACCTGCATTTTCAAACTGAATTGCCTTAATAGCCGCTTGGTAATCAGCTAGGCTTGCGCTACCCGTTAGGGTCAGTTCACCTGTTGCTGCATTGTAAGCCGAAGCAGTAATACCAGACGGCAGTGTGCCAACATTCAACAAATCGCCGGCTTCGGCATTTGTTAAAATAATTGTCGCAGACTGCAGGTTACTGCTATCCACGTCTGTAATTGTAATATCACTGTCTGCAATCGAGACCCCGCTGCCACCTTCTACATAATTAGTAACGTAACCCGTACCGGTTACATCACCATCGAGGTCAATACTAGGTGGAACCATGTGAGTCGAGGTCGTCGTCGCCGTGAACGGGTTACCCGCGTCATCACTGCCCGCAACCGTCGCATCAAAGCTCGTGTCCGCCGCCAAGTCCGCGCCAGCAACATCAATACTAAACGTATTGCCTGCCAGCACTTTTCCGCTGTAATCCGTGCCATTGATCGTAAACGTCACATCGTCGCCGACCGCGGCATCGCCACCAACACTACCCGTCACGGGGATCGTGGTGCCCGCTTCCGCAGCATCAACTACATCGTCAGCGGTGATGTCGTTGACGGTGATGGTTGCCGCTGCAGACGTATCAACCGTGTGGGTTGAAGTCGTTGTAGCCGTAAACGGATTGCCCGCTGCATCAGTGCCCGTCACGGTGGCATCGAAGCTGGTATCAGCCGCTAAGTCTGCGCCGTCAACGGCAATGCTGTAGGTGTTGCCAGCCAAGACGGTGCCGCTGTATGGCGTGCCGTTGATGGTGAAGCTCACGGTATCGCCAGGGGCGGCATCGCCGCCAACCGAACCGGTGACGTTGATGCTTCCGCCAGCTTCAGCCGCGTTCACGATGTCATCTGGCGTGATGTCATTAACGGTGATTGTTGCACTCGCCGTCGTATCAACGGTATGGGTTGAAGTCGTGGTTGCGGTAAATGGATTACCCGCGGCATCGGTACCCGTTACTGTCGCGTCGAAGCTGGTGTCGGCGGCCAAGTCAGCGCCATCAACCGCAATGCTGTAGGTGTTGCCCGTCAAGACAGTGCCGCTGTAAGGCGTGCCGTTGATGGTGAAGCTAACAGTGTCACCCACTGTTGCATCACCACCGACGGTTCCTGTTACATCAATCGTGCTTCCGGCTTCTGCTGCGTTCACAATGTCATCAGGCGTGATGGCATTAACCGTGATTGTTGCCGCAGCAGACGTATCAACGGTGTGGGTTGACGTAGTCGTTGCGGTGAACGGATTACCTGCCGCGTCAGTGCCAGTCACAGTCGCATCGAAGCTGGTGTCGGCGGCCAAGTCTGCGCCATCAACGGCAATGCTGTAGGTGTTGCCAGCCAATGCAGTACCGCTGTATGGCGTGCCGTTAATGGTGAAGCTGATTGCGTCACCAACGGTTGCATCGCCACCAACCGAACCGGTGACGTTGATGCTTGTTCCGGCTTCGGCCGCGTTAACGATGTCATCTGGGGTGATGTCGTTCACCGTGATTGTTGCACTCGCCGTCGTATCAACGGTATGGGTTGAAGTCGTGGTTGCAGTGAAGGCATTACCCGCTGCGTCTGTACCCGTTACTGTCGCATCGAAGCTGGTGTCGGCGGCCAAGTCGGCGCCGTCAACGGCAATGCTGTAGGTGTTGCCGGCCAGCACGGTGCCACTGTATGGCGTGCCGTTAATGGTGAAGCTAACCGTATCGCCAGGCGCGGCGTCGCCACCGACTGTTCCTGTTACATCAATCGTGCTTCCAGCTTCCGCTGCGTTCACGATGTCGTCAGCGGTGATGTCGTTAACGGTGAATGTTGCCACAGCAGTGGTATCAACGGTGTGGGTTGACGTAGTCGTTGCGGTAAATGGATTACCCGCGGCATCAGTGCCCGTTACTGTCGCGTCGAAGCTGGTGTCTGCCGCTAAGTCTGCGCCATCAACCGCAATGCTGTAGGTGTTGCCCGCCAGTACGGTGCCACTGTATGGCGTACCGTTAATCGTGAAGCTAACCGTATCACCCGGGGCGGCATCGCCACCAACCGAACCAGTGACGTTAATGCTTGTTCCAGCTTCCGCTGCATTCACGATGTCATCAGGGGTGATGTCGTTGACGGTGATCGTTGCGCTCGCTGCCGTATCAACGGTATGCGTTGAGGTCGTCGTTGCGGTAAATGGATTACCTGCCGCGTCAGTGCCGGTTACGGTGGCATCGAAGCTGGTGTCGGCGGCCAAATCGGCGCCGTCAACGGCAATGCTGTAAGTGTTGCCCGCCAGCACAGTACCGCTGTAGGGCGTACCGTTGATGGTGAAGCTAACAGTGTCACCAGGCGCGGCGTCGCCGCCAACAGTACCTGTTACATCAATCGTGCTTCCAGCTTCTGCCGCGTTCACGATGTCGTCAGGCGTGATGTCGTTAACAGTAATCGTTGCACTCGCTGCCGTATCAACGGTGTGGGTTGACGTAGTCGTTGCGGTAAATGGATTACCTGCCGCGTCTGTACCCGTTACGGTCGCATCGAAGCTGGTATCGGCAGCCAAATCGGCGCCGTCAACGGCAATGCTATAGGTGTTACCAGCCAAGACAGTACCGCTGTAAGGCGTGCCGTTAATGGTAAAGCTAACAGTGTCGCCCACTGTTGCGTCGCCACCGACAGTGCCAGTGACGTTTATGCTTCCACCAGCCTCAGCCGCGTTAACGATGTCATCTGGGGTGATGTCGTTGACCGTGATTGTTGCTGTCGCGCTGGTATCAACCGTGTGGGTTGAAGTCGTGGTAGCGGTGAAGGCATTACCCGCGGTATCGGTACCGGTCACAGTCGCATCGAAGCTGGTGTCGGCGGCCAAGTCGGCGCCATCAACCGCAATGCTGTAGGTGTTGCCAGCCAGCACAGTACCGCTGTATGGCGTGCCGTTGATGGTGAAGCTCACGGTATCGCCAGGCGCGGCGTCGCCACCGACTGTTCCTGTTACATCAATCGTACTTCCGGCTTCGGCCGCATTCACGATGTCGTCAGGCGTGATGTCATTAACGGTGATTGTCGCCGTAGCAGACGTATCGACGGTATGCGTTGAAGTAGTCGTAGCAGTGAAGGCATTACCCGCGGCATCAGTGCCCGTCACAGTCGCATCGAAGCTGGTATCGGCAGCCAAGTCGGCGCCATCAACCGCAATGCTGTAGGTGTTGCCTGCCAGCACGGTGCCGCTGTATGGCGTGCCGTTGATGGTGAAGCTAACGGTGTCGCCAGGGGCCGCATCGCCGCCGACGGTGCCGGTGACGTTGATGCTTGTTCCGGCTTCGGCCGAGTTAACGATGTCATCAGGCGTAATGTCGTTAACGGTGATTGTTGCGCTCGCTGCAGTATCAACGGTGTGGGTTGAAGTCGTGGTAGCAGTGAACGGATTACCCGCTGCATCAGTACCGGTCACGGTGGCATCGAAGCTGGTGTCGGCGGCCAAATCGGCGCCATCAACGGCAATGCTGTAAGTGTTGCCCGCCAAGACAGTACCGCTGTAAGGCGTGCCGTTAATGGTGAAGCTCACCGTATCGCCAGGCGCGGCGTCGCCGCCAACCGAACCAGTAACGTTAATGCTTGTTCCGGCTTCGGCGGCATTCACGATGTCATCTGGCGTGATCGCGTCTACGCTGATGGTTGCTGCTGCGCTCGTATCTACCGAGTGCGTTGACGTTGTTGTAGCAGTAAAGGAATTACCCGCGGCGTCGCTGCCCGCAACGGTGGCGTCGAAGCTAGTTTGCGACGCCAAATCAGCGCCCGCGACAGGAATGCTAAAGGTGTTGCCAGCCAACACAGGACCGCTGTAGGGCATGCCGTTAATGGTGAAGCTCACAGTATCGCCTGGGGCGGCATCGCCACCAACAGTACCGGTGACGTTGATGCTTGTTCCGGCTTCGGCCGCGTTAACGATATCGTCAGCGGTGATGTCGTTCACCGTGATTGTTGCGGTCGCTGCAGTATCAACGGTGTGCGTTGAAGTCGTCGTTGCGGTGAACGGATTACCCGCGGCATCGGTACCCGTCACAGTCGCATCGAAGCTGGTATCGGCAGCCAAGTCGGCGCCATCAACGGCAATGCTGTAGGTGTTGCCCGCCAAGACAGTGCCGCTGTAAGGCGTGCCATTGATGGTGAAGCTAACTGTGTCGCCAGGCGCGGCGTCGCCACCGACTGTTCCTGTTACATCAATCGTACTTCCAGCTTCGGCTGCGTTAACGATGTCATCTGGGGTGATGTCATTAACGGTGATTGTTGCACTCGCTGCCGTATCAACGGTATGCGTTGAGGTCGTACTTGCGGTGAACGGATTACCCGCAGCGTCAGTGCCAGTCACTGTTGCATCGAAGCTGGTTTGTGCTGCTAGATCGCTGCCCGCAACCGCAATGCTGTAAGTGTTGCCCGCCAGTACGGTGCCGCTGTAGGGCGTGCCGTTAATGGTGAAGCTAACCGTATCGCCAGGGGCGGCGTCGCCGCCGACGGTACCGGTCACATCAATCGTGCTTCCGGCTTCGGCTGCGTTCACGATGTCGTCAGGCGTGATGTCGTTAACTGTGATTGTTGCCGCAGCAGATGTATCAACGGTGTGCGTTGAGGTAGTCGTAGCCGTGAAGGCATTACCCGCATCGTCTGCGCCAGTCACTGTTGCATCGAAGCTGGTTTGTGCTGCTAGATCGCTGCCCGCAACCGCAATGCTGTAAGTGTTGCCCGCAAGCACGGTGCCGCTGTATGGCGTGCCGTTGATGGTGAAGCTAACAGTGTCACCAGGCGCGGCGTCGCCACCCACTGTACCGGTGACGTTGATGCTTGTTCCGGCTTCGGCTGCGTTCACGATGTCATCAGGCGTGATGTCGTTAACGGTAATTGTTGCGGTCGCTGCAGTATCAACGGTGTGCGTTGAAGTCGTCGTAGCCGTGAACGGATTACCCGCCGCGTCAGTACCGGTCACGGTCGCATCGAAGCTGGTATCGGCGGCCAAGTCGGCGCCATCAACCGCAATGCTGTAGGTGTTGCCAGCCAAGACAGTACCGCTGTAAGGCGTACCGTTGACGGTGAAGCTCACGGTATCGCCTGGGGCCGCATCGCCGCCAACCGAACCGGTGACATTTATTGTTGTTCCAGCTTCAGCCGCGTTCACGATGTCATCAGGGGTGATGTCGTTAACGGTGATTGTTGCCGCAGCAGACGTATCAACCGTGTGGGTTGAAGTCGTCGTTGCAGTGAACGGATTACCCGCGGCATCGGTACCGGCCACGGTCGCATCGAAGCTGGTTTGTGCTGCTAGATCGCTGCCCGCAACCGCAATGCTGTAAGTGTTGCCCGCCAGCACAGTACCGCTGTAGGGCGTACCGTTGATGGTGAAGCTAACAGTGTCACCAGGCGCGGCGTCGCCGCCAACAGTACCTGTTACATCAATCGTGCTTCCAGCTTCTGCCGCGTTAACAATGTCATCTGGGGTGATGTCGTTGACCGTGATTGTTGCGCTCGCTGCCGTATCGACGGTGTGCGTTGAAGTCGTCGTAGCCGTAAACGGATTACCCGCGGCATCAGTGCCAGTCACTGTCGCATCGAAGCTGGTTTGTGCTGCTAGATCGCTGCCCGCAACCGCAATGCTGTAGGTGTTGCCAGCCAGCACAGTACCGCTGTATGGCGTGCCGTTGATGGTGAAGCTCACGGTATCGCCAGGCGCGGCGTCGCCACCGACTGTTCCTGTTACATCAATCGTACTTCCAGCTTCTGCTGCGTTAACGATGTCGTCGGGCGTGATGTCGTTGACCGTGATCGTTGCTGCTGCAGACGTATCGACGGTATGCGTTGACGTCGTGGTTGCCGTGAAGGCATTACCCGCGGCGTCGGTGCCAGTCACTGTTGCATCGAAGCTGGTGTCGGCGGCCAAATCGGCGCCGTCAACGGCAATGCTGTAGGTGTTGCCAGCCAGTACAGTACCGCTGTAAGGCGTGCCGTTGATGGTGAAGCTAACGGTATCGCCAGGCGCAGCGTCGCCGCCGACGGTGCCCGTTACATCAATTGAAGTACCGGCCTCCGCTGCGTTCACGATGTCGTCAGGCGTGATGTCGTTGACCGTAATCGTTGCGGTCGCCGTCGTATCAACGGTGTGGGTTGAAGTCGTCGTTGCGGTGAACGGATTACCCGCAGCGTCAGTGCCTGTCACGGTGGCATCGAAGCTGGTGTCGGCGGCCAAGTCGGCGCCGTCAACCGCAATGCTGTAGGTGTTGCCAGCCAAGACGGTGCCGCTGTATGGCGTACCGTTAATCGTAAAGCTAACGGTATCGCCCACTGTGGCATCACCACCAACCGTACCTGTTACATCAATCGTACTTCCGGCTTCGGCTGCGTTCACGATATCGTCAGGCGTGATGTCGTTAACAGTGATCGTTGCTGTCGCGGTGGTATCAACTGTATGCGTTGAAGTAGTCGTAGCAGTGAACGGGTTGCCCGCATCGTCAGTGCCCGTCACGGTGGCATCGAAGCTGGTTTGTGCTGCTAGATCGCTGCCCGCCACTGTAATGCTGTAGGTGTTGCCCGCCAAGACAGTACCGCTGTATGGCGTGCCGTTAATGGTGAAGCTAACCGTATCACCAGGGGCAGCGTCGCCGCCGACGGTGCCCGTTACATCAATTGAAGTACCCGCTTCAGCCGCGTTCACTATGTCATCAGGCGTGATGTCATTAACGGTGATCGTTGCGGTCGCTGCAGCATCAACGGTGTGGGTTGACGTAGTCGTAACCGTAAACGGATTACCCGCTGCGTCGGTTCCCGCAACCGTCGCATCGAAGCTGGTATCGGCGACCAAGTCAGCGCCGTCAACCGCAATGCTGTAAGTGTTGCCCGCCAGTACGGTGCCACTGTATGGCGTTCCGTTAATCGTAAAGCTAACCGTGTCCCCAGGGGCGGCGTCGCCGCCAACAGTACCTGTTACATCAATCGTGCTTCCAGCTTCTGCCGCGTTAACGATGTCGTCCGGCGTGATGTCGTTGACCGTGATTGTTGCAGTCGCGCTTGTATCAACGGTGTGGGTTGAAGTCGTCGTAGCCGTGAACGGATTGCCCGCATCGTCTGCGCCAGTCACTGTCGCATCGAAGCTGGTATCAGCCGCCAAGTCGGCGCCATCAACGGCAATGCTGTAGGTGTTGCCGGCCAGCACAGTGCCGCTGTATGGCGTGCCGTTGATGGTGAAGCTAACAGTGTCGCCCACTGTTGCATCGCCACCAACCGAACCGGTGACGTTAATGCTTGTTCCGGCTTCGGCCGCGTTAACGATGTCGTCAGCTGTGATGTCGTTAACGGTGATTGTTGCACTCGCCGTCGTATCAACGGTATGCGTTGAAGTCGTGGTTGCGGTGAACGGATTACCCGCTGCATCAGTGCCAGTTACAGTCGCATCGAAGCTGGTGTCTGCCGCCAAGTCTGCGCCATCAACTGCAATGCTATAGGTGTTGCCCGCCAGTACGGTGCCGCTGTATGGCGTGCCGTTAATCGTAAAGCTAACAGTGTCACCCACTGCTGCATCGCCACCGACAGTGCCCGTCACATTAATTGAAGTACCCGCTTCTGCTGCGTTAACGATGTCGTCAGCGGTGATGTCGTTGACCGTGATTGTTGCACTCGCCGTCGTATCAACTGTATGCGTTGAAGTCGTGGTTGCGGTAAATGGATTACCCGCGGCATCGGTGCCAGTCACAGTCGCATCGAAGCTGGTGTCGGCGGCCAAATCGGCGCCATCCACCGCAATGCTGTAGGTGTTGCCGGCCAAGACAGTACCGCTATAAGGCGTGCCGTTAATGGTGAAGCTGATTGCGTCACCAACGGTTGCATCGCCACCCACTGTACCGGTGACGTTGATGCTTGTTCCGGCTTCGGCCGCGTTTACGATGTCGTCAGCGGTGATGTCGTTAACCGTAATCATTGCGCTCGCCGTCGTATCAACGGTGTGGGTTGACGTAGTCGTTGCGGTAAATGGATTACCCGCATCGTCAGTGCCGGTCACGGTGGCATCGAAGCTGGTTTGTGCTGCTAGATCGCTGCCCGCAACCGCAATGCTGTAAGTGTTGCCGGCCAGCACGGTGCCACTGTAAGGCGTGCCGTTAATGGTGAAGCTAACGGTGTCGCCCACTGTGGCATCGCCACCAACCGTACCTGTTACATCAATCGTACTTCCGGCTTCGGCTGCGTTCACGATGTCATCAGGCGTGATGTCGTTAACGGTGATTGTTGCGCTCGCCGTCGTATCAACGGTGTGGGTTGAGGTAGTCGTTGCGGTAAATGGATTACCTGCCGCGTCTGTACCTGCAGCCGTCGCATCGAAGCTGGTGTCGGCAGCCAAGTCAGCGCCGTCAACCGCAATGCTGTAGGTGTTGCCAGCCAATACAGTACCGCTGTAAGGCGTGCCGTTAATGGTGAAGCTAACCGTGTCGCCCACGGTAGCATCGCCGCCGACAGTACCGGTCACATCAATCGTGCTTCCGGCTTCGGCCGCGTTAACGATGTCATCTGGGGTGATGTCGTTAACCGTGATTGTTGCGCTCGCGCTGGTATCAACCGTGTGGGTTGACGTAGTCGTAGCCGTGAACGGATTACCCGCTTCATCAGTGCCAGTTACTGTGGCATCGAAGCTGGTGTCGGCGGCCAAGTCGGCGCCATCAACCGCAATGCTATAGGTATTGCCCGCCAGCACAGTGCCACTGTAAGGCGTGCCGTTGATGGTGAAGCTAACAGTGTCACCAGGCGCGGCGTCGCCGCCAACAGTACCTGTTACATCAATCGTGCTTCCAGCTTCTGCCGCGTTAACGATGTCGTCAGGCGTGATGTCGTTAACAGTGATCGTTGCTGTCGCGGTGGTATCAACTGTATGCGTTGAAGTAGTCGTAGCAGTGAACGGGTTGCCCGCATCGTCTGCGCCAGTCACTGTGGCATCGAAGCTGGTTTGTGCTGCTAGATCGCTGCCCGCAACCGCAATACTGTAGGTGTTGCCGGCCAGCACAGTACCGCTGTAAGGCGTGCCGTTAATGGTAAAACTAACCGTATCGCCCACTGTTGCATCGCCACCTACTGAACCAGTGACGTTGATTGTTGTTCCGGCTTCGGCCGCGTTCACGATGTCATCAGGTGTGATGTCGTTGACGGTGATCGTTGCCGCAGCAGACGTATCAACGGTGTGGGTTGACGTAGTCGTTGCGGTAAATGGATTACCCGCAGCATCGGTACCCGTTACTGTGGCATCGAAGCTGGTGTCGGCGGCCAAGTCAGCGCCGTCAACGGCAATGCTGTAAGTGTTGCCGGCCAGCACAGTACCGCTGTAAGGCGTACCGTTGATGGTGAAGCTGATTGCGTCACCAACGGTTGCATCGCCGCCGACAGTACCGGTCACATCAATCGTGCTTCCGGCTTCAGCCGCGTTAACGATGTCATCTGGGGTGATGTCATTCACTGTGATTGTTGCCGAGGCAGAGGTATCAACCGTGTGGGTTGACGTAGTCGTTGCGGTAAATGGATTACCCGCGGCATCGGTACCCGTTACTGTCGCGTCGAAGCTGGTGTCGGCCGCCAAGTCGGCGCCGTCAACCGCAATGCTGTAAGTGTTGCCCGCCAGCACGGTACCGCTGTAAGGCGTTCCGTTAATCGTAAAGCTAACCGTGTCGCCAGGGGCGGCGTCGCCGCCAACAGTACCTGTTACATCAATCGTGCTTCCAGCTTCTGCCGCGTTAACGATGTCGTCCGGCGTGATGTCGTTGACCGTGATCGTTGCCACGGCAGTGGTATCAACCGTGTGGGTTGAAGTCGTAGTTGCCGTAAACGGATTACCCGCAGCGTCAGTGCCGGTCACGGTGGCGTCGAAGCTGGTGTCTGCCGCTAAGTCTGCGCCATCCACCGCAATGCTGTAGGTGTTGCCTGCCAGTACAATACCGCTGTATGGCGTGCCGTTGATGGTGAAGCTAACCGTATCACCCGGGGCGGCGTCGCCGCCGACGGAGCCCGTTACATCAATTGAAGTACCGGCTTCTGCTGCGTTAACAATGTCGTCAGCGGTGATGTCGTTGACCGTGATCGTTGCGGTCGCACTGGTATCAACCGTGTGGGTTGAAGTCGTCGTTGCGGTGAACGGATTACCCGCTGCATCAGTGCCCGTCACGGTGGCATCGAAGCTGGTATCCGCCGCCAAGTCGGCGCCATCCACCGCAATGCTATAGGTGTTGCCCGCCAGCACGGTGCCGCTGTATGGCGTACCGTTGATGGTGAAGCTGATTGCGTCACCAACGGTTGCATCGCCACCAACAGTACCGGTGACATTGATGCTTGTTCCAGCTTCGGCCGCGTTCACGATGTCATCTGGGGTGATGTCGTTGACCGTGATCGTTGCGGTCGCTGTCGTATCAACCGTGTGGGTTGAGGTCGTGGTAGCCGTAAACGGATTACCCGCAGCATCGGTACCCGTTACTGTCGCATCGAAGCTGGTGTCGGCCGCCAAGTCTGCGCCATCCACCGCAATGCTGTAGGTGTTGCCCGCCAGCACGGTGCCACTGTATGGCGTGCCGTTGATGGTGAAGCTCACCGTGTCGCCCACGGTAGCATCGCCGCCGACAGTACCGGTCACATCAATCGTGCTTCCGGCTTCGGCCGCATTAACAATGTCATCAGGCGTGATGTCGTTAACGGTGATCGTTGCCGCAGCAGCGGTATCAACCGTGTGGGTTGAAGTCGTGGTAGCCGTGAACGGATTACCCGCTGCGTCTGTACCCGTTACTGTCGCGTCGAAGCTGGTATCAGCCGCCAAGTCTGCGCCGTCAACGGCAATGCTATAGGTGTTGCCCGCCAGCACGGTGCCGCTATATGGCGTGCCGTTGATGGTGAAGCTAACGGTATCGCCCAATGTTGCATCACCACCAACCGTACCTGTTACATCAATCGTACTTCCGGCTTCGGCCGCATTAACAATGTCATCAGGCGTGATGTCGTTAACGGTGATCGTTGCCACAGCAGACGTATCAACCGTATGTGTTGAGGTGGTTGTCGCGGTGAACGGATTGCCCGCTGCATCAGTGCCAGTTACTGTGGCATCGAAGCTAGTGTCGGCGGCCAAGTCGGCGCCGTCAACCGCAATGCTGTAAGTGTTGCCCGCCAGTACAGTACCGCTGTAAGGCGTACCGTTAATGGTGAAGCTAATTGCGTCACCAACGGTTGCATCGCCACCCACTGTACCGGTGACGTTGATGCTTGTTCCGGCTTCGGCCGCGTTTACGATGTCGTCAGCGGTGATGTCGTTAACCGTAATCATTGCGCTCGCCGTCGTATCAACGGTGTGGGTTGACGTAGTCGTTGCGGTAAATGGATTACCCGCATCGTCAGTGCCGGTCA
Organism: Zhongshania aliphaticivorans; assembly: GCF_001586255.1. NCBI lineage: Bacteria > Pseudomonadati > Pseudomonadota > Gammaproteobacteria > Cellvibrionales > Spongiibacteraceae > Zhongshania > Zhongshania aliphaticivorans. Next base: position 318,660 of record NZ_CP014544.1, on the reverse strand, counting down.
CGGTGGCATCGAAGCTGGTTTGTGCTGCTAGATCGCTGCCCGCAACCGCAATGCTGTAAGTGTTGCCGGCCAGCACGGTGCCACTGTAAGGCGTGCCGTTAATGGTGAAGCTCACGGTATCGCCAGGCGCGGCGTCGCCGCCGACCGAACCAGTAACGTTGATGCTTGTTCCGGCTTCGGCCGCGTTCACGATGTCATCAGGCGTGATGTCATTAACCGTGATCGTTGCGGTCGCTGCAGTATCAACGGTATGCGTTGAAGTCGTGGTAGCCGTGAACGGATTACCCGCGGCATCGGTTCCCGTTACTGTTGCATCGAAGCTGGTGTCGGCGGCCAAGTCAGCGCCGTCAACGGCAATGCTGTAAGTGTTGCCGGCCAGCACAGTACCGCTGTAAGGCGTGCCGTTAATGGTAAAGCTAACCGTATCGCCCACGGTAGCATCGCCACCCACTGTACCGGTGACATTGATGCTTGTTCCAGCTTCAGCAGCGTTCACAATATCATCAGGCGTGATGTCGTTAACGGTGATTGTTGCCGCAGCAGACGTATCAACGGTGTGCGTTGAAGTCGTGGTAGCCGTAAACGGATTACCCGCGGCATCGATACCCGTCACTGTCGCGTCGAAGCTGGTATCAGCCGCCAAGTCCGCGCCATCAACCGCAATACTGTAGGTGTTGCCAGCCAATACAGTACCGCTGTAAGGCGTGCCGTTAATGGTGAAGCTAACCGTGTCGCCCACGGTAGCATCGCCGCCGACAGTACCGGTCACATCAATCGTGCTTCCGGCTTCGGCCGCGTTAACGATGTCATCTGGGGTGATGTCGTTAACCGTGATTGTTGCGCTCGCGCTGGTATCAACCGTGTGGGTTGACGTAGTCGTAGCCGTGAACGGATTACCCGCTTCATCAGTGCCAGTTACTGTGGCATCGAAGCTGGTGTCGGCGGCCAAGTCGGCGCCATCAACCGCAATGCTATAGGTATTGCCCGCCAGCACAGTGCCACTGTAAGGCGTGCCGTTGATGGTGAAACTCACGGTATCACCCGGCGCAGCGTCGCCACCGACGGTTCCTGTTACATCAATCGTACTTCCGGCTTCCGCCGCGTTCACAATGTCGTCAGGCGTGATGTCGTTGACCGTGATTGTTGCGGTCGCTGCAGTATCAACCGTGTGAGTTGAAGTCGTCGTAGCGGTAAATGGATTACCCGCATCGTCTGCGCCAGTCACTGTTGCATCGAAGCTGGTATCGGCCGCCAAGTCGGCGCCATCAACCGCAATGCTGTAGGTGTTGCCGGCCAGCACAGTACCGCTGTAAGGCGTGCCGTTAATGGTAAAACTAACCGTATCGCCCACTGTTGCATCGCCACCTACTGAACCAGTGACGTTGATTGTTGTTCCGGCTTCGGCCGCGTTCACGATGTCATCAGGTGTGATGTCGTTGACGGTGATCGTTGCCGCAGCAGACGTATCAACGGTGTGGGTTGACGTAGTCGTTGCGGTAAATGGATTACCCGCAGCATCGGTACCCGTTACTGTGGCATCGAAGCTGGTGTCGGCGGCCAAGTCAGCGCCGTCAACGGCAATGCTGTAAGTGTTGCCGGCCAGCACAGTACCGCTGTAAGGCGTGCCGTTAATGGTAAAGCTAACCGTATCGCCCACGGTAGCATCGCCACCCACTGTACCGGTGACATTGATGCTTGTTCCAGCTTCAGCAGCGTTCACAATATCATCAGGCGTGATGTCGTTAACGGTGATTGTTGCCGCAGCAGACGTATCAACGGTGTGCGTTGAAGTCGTGGTAGCCGTAAACGGATTACCCGCGGCATCGATACCCGTCACTGTCGCGTCGAAGCTGGTATCAGCCGCCAAGTCCGCGCCATCAACCGCAATACTGTAGGTGTTGCCAGCCAATACAGTACCGCTGTAAGGCGTGCCGTTAATGGTGAAGCTAACCGTGTCGCCCACGGTAGCATCGCCGCCGACAGTACCGGTCACATCAATCGTGCTTCCGGCTTCGGCCGCGTTAACGATGTCATCTGGGGTGATGTCGTTAACCGTGATTGTTGCGCTCGCGCTGGTATCAACCGTGTGGGTTGACGTAGTCGTAGCCGTGAACGGATTACCCGCTTCATCAGTGCCAGTTACTGTGGCATCGAAGCTGGTGTCGGCGGCCAAGTCGGCGCCATCAACCGCAATGCTATAGGTATTGCCCGCCAGCACAGTGCCACTGTAAGGCGTGCCGTTGATGGTGAAGCTAACAGTGTCACCAGGCGCGGCGTCGCCGCCAACAGTACCTGTTACATCAATCGTGCTTCCAGCTTCTGCCGCGTTAACGATGTCGTCAGGCGTGATGTCGTTAACAGTGATCGTTGCTGTCGCGGTGGTATCAACTGTATGCGTTGAAGTAGTCGTAGCAGTGAACGGGTTGCCCGCATCGTCTGCGCCAGTCACTGTGGCATCGAAGCTGGTTTGTGCTGCTAGATCGCTGCCCGCAACCGCAATACTGTAGGTGTTGCCGGCCAGCACAGTACCGCTGTAAGGCGTGCCGTTAATGGTAAAACTAACCGTATCGCCCACTGTTGCATCGCCACCTACTGAACCAGTGACGTTGATTGTTGTTCCGGCTTCCGCCGCGTTCACGATGTCATCAGGTGTGATGTCGTTGACGGTGATCGTTGCCGCAGCAGACGTATCAACGGTGTGGGTTGACGTAGTCGTTGCGGTAAATGGATTACCCGCAGGATCGGTACCCGTTACTGTGGCATCGAAGCTGGTGTCGGCGGCCAAGTCAGCGCCGTCAACGGCAATGCTGTAAGTGTTGCCGGCCAGCACAGTACCGCTGTAAGGCGTGCCGTTGATGGTGAAGCTAACAGTGTCGCCCACTGTGGCATCACCACCGACGGTTCCTGTTACATCAATCGTACTTCCGGCTTCGGCTGCGTTCACGATGTCGTCAGCGGTGATGTCGTTGACCGTGATTGTTGCACTCGCGCTGGTATCAACCGTGTGCGTTGACGTCGTGGTAGCGGTGAAGGCATTACCCGCAGCATCGGTACCCGTCACGGTGGCATCGAAGCTGGTGTCGGCGGCCAAGTCGGCGCCGTCAACCGCAATGCTGTAGGTATTGCCAGCCAAGACAGTACCGCTGTATGGCGTACCGTTAATGGTGAAGCTGATTGCGTCACCAACGGTTGCATCGCCACCGACTGTTCCTGTCACATCAATCGTGCTTCCAGCTTCTGCCGCGTTAACAATGTCATCTCGGGTGATGTCGTTAACGGTGATTGTTGCCGCAGCAGACGTATCAACCGTGTGGGTTGAAGTCGTGGTCGCAGTGAACGGATTACCCGCAGCGTCCGTGCCGGTCACGGTGGCGTCGAAGCTGGTGTCTGCCGCTAAGTCGGCGCCGTCAACGGCAATGCTGTAGGTGTTGCCCGCCAAGACAGTGCCGCTGTATGGCGTGCCGTTAATAGTGAAGCTCACCGTGTCGCCCACGGTAGCATCGCCGCCGACAGTACCGGTCACATCAATCGTGCTTCCGGCTTCAGCCGCGTTAACGATGTCATCTGGGGTGATGTCGTTGACCGTGATTGTTGCGGTCGCTGCATTATCAACCGTGTGGGTTGAAGTCGTCGTAGCGGTGAACGGATTACCCGCCGCGTCAGTGCCAGTCACGGTGGCATCGAAGCTGGTATCAGCCGCTAAGTCTGCGCCATCAACCGCAATGCTGTAGGTGTTGCCTGCCAAGACAGTACCGCTGTATGGCGTGCCGTTGATGGTGAAGCTGATTGCATCACCAACGGTTGCATCGCCACCGACTGTACCGGTGACGTTGATTGTTGTTCCGGCTTCGGCCGCGTTCACGATGTCATCAGGCGTGATGTCATTAACCTTGATCGTTGCGGTCGCTGTCGTATCAACCGTGTGGGTTGAAGTAGTCGTAGCAGTGAACGGATTACCCGCAGCATCGGTACCCGTTACTGTCGCATCGAAGCTGGTGTCGGCGGCCAAATCGGCGCCGTCAACCGCAATGCTGTAGGTGTTGCCTGCCAGTACGGTGCCGCTGTAAGGCGTGCCGTTGATGGTGAAGCTGATTGCGTCACCAACGGTTGCATCGCCACCAACCGAACCTGTGACGTTGATGCTTGTTCCGGCTTCAGCAGCGTTCACGATGTCATCAGGCGTGATCGCGTCTACGCTGATGGTCGCTGCTGCGCTCGTATCTACTGAATGCGTTGACGTTGTTGTAGCAGTAAAGGAATTACCCGCGGCGTCGCTGCCCGCAACGGTGGCGTCGAAGCTAGTTTGCGCCGCAAGATCGCTACCCGCTACCGGAATGCTAAAGGTGTTGCCAGCCAACACTGTGCCGCTGTATGGCGTGCCGTTGATGGTGAAGCGAACTGTGTCGCCTGGGGCGGCATCGCCGCCGACCGAACCAGTAACATTGATTGTGGTGCCCGCTTCCACCGCGTTAACCACGTCATCGGCAGTGATGCTATCAACGATGATCGTCGCTGCACTAGCGGTATCTACGGTGTGGGTTGATGTGGCCGTTGCAGTGAAAGGGTTGCCCGCACCGTCCGTGCCCGCAACAATGACGTCGAAGGACGTATCAGCAGCAAGATCAGCGCCCGCTACCGGAATGCTGTAGGTGTTTCCAGCGAGTACGATGCCACTATAAGGTGTGCCATTAACCGTAAAGCTAACGGTGTCGCCCACGCTAGCATCGCCGCCAACCGTACCCGTAACATTGATGTTCGACCCGGCTTCGGCCGCGTTAACCACGTCATCAGCGGTGATATTATCAACCGTGACGGTCGCCGCTGCAGAGGTATCAACCGTGTGACTTGAGGTGGTCGTAGCCGTAAACGGATTGCCCGCGGCATCAGTGCCCGTAACGCTTGCATCGAAACTGGTGTCGGCCGCTAAGTCTGAACCGGCTACTGCAATACTGTAAGTGTTGCCCGCCAGCACAGTACCGCTGTAAGGCGTACCGTTGATGGTGAAGCTCACGGTATCGCCAGGCGCAGCGTCGCCGCCAACTGAACCAGTAACGTTGATGCTTGTTCCGGCTTCAGCCGCATTGACGATGTCATCAGGCGTGATGTCATTAACCGTGATCGTTGCGGTCGCTGCAGCATCAACCGTGTGGGTTGAAGTCGCAGTAGCAGTGAACGGATTACCCGCCGCATCGGTTCCTACAACCGTGGCATCAAAGCTGGTGTCGGCCGCTAAGTCGGCGCCATCAACCGCAATGCTGTAGGTGTTGCCAGCCAAGACAGTGCCGCTGTATGGCGTGCCATTAATGGTAAAGCTAACCGTATCGCCAACCGCGGCATCACCACCAACAGTACCAGTGACATCAATGCTCCCACCGGCCTCTACTGCATTCACGACATCATCGGCAGTAATGTTATCGACGGTGATGGTCGCCGTCGCTGTGGTATCAACGGTGAATGGACGGCTGTCGTTTGCCGTGAAGCTATTACCGGCGTCATCGCTACCCGTCAGGGTCGCGGTGGCACTACCTGCAGTGAGGGCCGCCACATCCGTGGCGGGAACAGTAACACTGAAACTGGTGTTGTCTGCATTGACGGTGGCCGCGTAATCCTTGCCACCAATACTAACAATAACACTGTCACCGCTAGCGGCATCGCCACCAACCGTGCCAGAAATAATAAGATCAGTGCCCGCTTCCGCGGCATTAATAATGTCGTCGGCCGCAATTGCTGCCAGCGCAATAGTTGCCGCCGCACTGGTATCAACGCTGTGCGTTGAGGTACTGCTTGCCGTAAACGGGTTGCCGGCATTATCGGCGCCCGTAACCGTGGCATCAAAGCTGGTGTCAGCCGCTAAATCTGTGCCCGCTACCGCAATACTAAAGGTATTGCCGGCTTGGACCGTACCGCTGTAGTTAGTGCCATTGATGGTAAAACTTACCGCATCACCAGGCGCCGCATCGCCGCCCACTGAGCCAGTCACATTGATTGTGCTGCCAGCTTCCGCCGCGCTAACAACGTCGTCAGCGGTAATGCTATCGACGGTAATGGTCGCCGACGCAGTGACATCAGAAATATGCGTTGAGGTAGTCGTTGCAGTAAAGGGATTACCGGCATCATCGCTGCCAGTTACACTTGCATCAAAGCTGGTATCGGCTGCCAAATCTGCACCCGCGACGGCAATACTGTAGGTATTACCGCTTTGTACGATACCGCTGTAATCATTGCCGTTAACGGTAAAGCTAACCGTGTCACCCGGGGCCGCGTCACCGCCGACCGAACCCGTCACGTTAATTGTACCGCCCGCTTCCGCCGCGCTAACCACGTCATCGGCGGTGATACTATCGACGGTGATTGTCGCGGCCGCTGTCGCGTCAAAAATATGTGTGGAAGTGGTGCTTGCCGTAAACGGATTCCCGGCGTTATCTGTGCCCACTACCGTGGCATCGAAGCTGGTATCCGCTGCTAAATCGCTGCCAGCTACCGCAATACTGTAGGTGTTGCCGGGCTGAACGATACCGCTGTAATCGCTGCCATTAATCGTGAAGCTAACCGTGTCGCCTGGGGCGGCGTCGCCACCGACCGAGCCTGTCACGTTGATCGTACCACCGGCCTCTGCCGCATTAACCACGTCATCGGCAGTAATGCTATCCACGATAATGGTCGCCGCCGCAGTGGTGTCTACGGTGTAGTTTGAGGTGGTCGTTGCGGTGAAGCCATTACCCGCTGCATCAGTGCCCGTTACTGTGGCATCGAAGCTGGTATCCGCAGCCAAATCGGCGCCATCAACGGCAATGCTGTAGGTGTTACCCGCCAGTACAGTACCGCTGTAAGGCGTGCCGTTAATGGTGAAGCTCACGGTATCGCCAGGCGCAGCATCGCCACCGACAGTACCGGTGACGTTGATGCTTGTTCCCGCTTCAGCAGCGTTCACGACATCATCAGCGGTGATGTCATTAACGGTGATCGTTGCCGCAGCAGACGTATCGACGGTATGCGTTGAAGTCGTCGTCGCCGTAAACGGATTACCCGCAGCGTCAGTGCCCGTCACGGTCGCATCGAAGCTGGTATCAGCGGCCAAGTCGGCGCCGTCCACCGCAATGCTGTAAGTGTTGCCCGCCAAAACAGTACCGCTGTATGGCGTGCCATTGATGGTAAAGCTTACTGTGTCGCCTGGTGCCGCGTCACCACCGACCGTACCCGTCACATTTATCGTTGCGCCGGCTTCGGCTGCATTTAAAACGTCGTCAGCAGTGATGTCATCAACAGATATTGTTGCACCGGCAACGTTATCCACCGTGTGAGTTGACGTTGTTGTCGCCGTAAACGGATTCCCGGCGTCATCGCTACCAGCAACACTTGCCTCGAACGAGGTATCGGCAGCAAGATCAGATCCAGCTACGGCAATACTAAAGGTATTGCCCGCTTGCACGGCGCCACTGTAATCCGTGCCATTAATAGTAAAACTAACCGTGTCGCCAATGGCGGCGTCACCGCCAACCGAGCCCGTCACATTAATGGTGCCACCGGCTTCCGCCGCGCTAACCACGTCATCGGCGGTAATATTATCAACCGAAATCGTGGCCGTCGCAGCGGTATCAACCGTGAAGGGCCGACTGCTGGTTGCGGTAAATGGATTACCGGCATCATCGCTGCCGGTGAGGGTCGCAGTAACATTACCTGCCGTTAGCGCCGCCACATCCGTAGCCGGAACAGTAACGCTGAAAGTGATGTTGTCTGCATTGACGGTCGCCGCATAATCATTGCCACCAATGCTAACCACGACGCTGTCGCCGCTAACAGCGTCGCCGCCAACCGTACCGCTAATTGTAAGATCTGCGCCTGCCTCGACCGCGTTAATAATGTCATCTGTGGCAATCGCATCCAGTGCAACACTTGCGGCAGAACTGGTATCCACACTGTGTGTTGAGGTGGTGTTTGCGGTAAACGGATTCCCCGCATTATCGGTGCCAACAACAGTGGCATCAAAGCTGGTATCGGCCAGCAAATCACTACCTGCTACCGCGATACTATAGGTATTACCTGCTTGGACAGTGCCACTGTAATCCGTGCCATTAACAGTAAAACTAACGGTGTCACCAACAGTGGCATCGCCACCGACCGAGCCAGTGACATTAATTGTGGCTCCGGCTTCCGCAGCGTTAACAACATCATCCGGCGTGATGCTATCGACAATAATCGTTGCGGTCGCAGTGGCATCAACCGTGTGTGTTGATGTGCTTGTGGCAGTGAAGGGATTACCCGATCCGTCGCTGCCCGATACTGAGACATCGAAGCTGGTGTCGGCGGCCAGATCCGATCCCGCCACCGCGATGCTATAGGTATTGCCTGCTTGAACAATACCACTGTAGTCCGTGCCATTGACGGTGAAACTAACGCTATCACCAGGCGCTGCATCGCCACCCACCGAACCAGTGACATTGATTGTGCCGCCCGCTTCTGCCGCGCTAAGCACATCATCGGCGGTGATGCTGTCGACAGTGATTGTCGCTGCTGCCGACGCATCCGAAATATGCGTTGAGGTGGTCGTCGCCGTAAACGGATTACCCGCGTTATCTGTGCCGACAACCGTGGCATCGAAGCTAGCATCGGCCGCTAAATCTGCGCCCGCTACCGCAATGCTAAAGACACGGCCCGCTTGCACAGTACCGCTGTAATCTGTGCCGTTAATGGTAAAACTGACGGTATCACCAACGGTGGCATCGCCACTAACCGAGCCCGTGACATTAATTATACCGCCCGCTTCCGCCGCATTGACTACGTCATCGGCGGTGATGCTATCGACGACAATGGCCGCCGAGCTTGTGATGTCGACGCTGTGTGTTGAGGTCGTGCTGGCAGTGAAGGAATTACCCGCGCCATCTGTGCCTGCAACGGTGACATCGAAACTGGTATCTGTAGCCAAATCAGCGCCCGACACCGCAATGCTAAAGCTATTATCCGCTAGTACCGTGCCACTGTAATCAGCGCCATTGATAGTGAAACTAACTGCGTCGCCTGGCGCGGCATCGCCGCTAACAGAACCGGTAATATTGATCGTTGCACCAGCTTCAGCAGCGTTAATGACATCATCGGCGGTGATGCTGTCCACGGATATTGTCGCCGCAGCCGTCGTGTCTACCGCGTGGCTAGAAGTAGTAATCCCAGTAAATGGATTGCCGGCGCTATCGCTGCCCGTCACGGTGACATCAAAGCTATTGTCAGCAGCTAAGTCGGCTCCCGACACCGCAATACTGTAGGTATTCCCCGCCTGCACAGTCCCGCTGTAGTTAGTGCCATTAACGGTAAAGCTAACGGTATCGCCAACAGTGGCGTCGCCGCCGACGCTACCCGTGATGTTAATTGTTGCGCCAGCTTCTGCGGCGTTAACTACATCATCGGCGGTAATGTCATCGACGCTGATACTCGCAGTACTGGCCGTATCTACTGTGTGAGTTGAAGTGGTCGTCGCAGTGAAGAAATTGCCCGCATCGTCGGTGCCAGTCACCGTAGCCTCGAGGCTCGTGTCGGCTGCTAAATCTGCGCCAGCAACGGCAATCGTAAAGCTATTATCAGCCTGAACGGTGCCGCTGTAGGTGTTGCCATTAATCGTAACGCTAACGGTATCGCCAGCTGCTGCGTCGCCAGTAACCACACCAGTGACGTCAATTGTTCCGCCAGCCTCAGCCGCATTCACTACGTCATCGGCGGTAATGCTATCGACGGCAATTGTTGCTGCCGCAGAGGTATCAACTGCGTGAGTCGATGTGGTGCTTGCGGTAAACGGATTGCCGGCGCTGTCGGTGCCCGTCACCGTCACGTCGAAAGACGTGTCGGCGGCCAAATCCGATCCTGCCACCGCAACGCTATAGGTATTACCCGCCTGAACAGTACCAGTGTAAACGGTGCCATTGATGGTAAAGCTAACTGTATCGCCAACCGCCGCATCGCCGCCGACGCTACCCGTAACGTTAATCGTTGCGCCAGATTCCGCGGCGTTAACCACGTCATCAGTCGTAATATCATCAATGGTGATGGTCGCCGCTGCAGTGGTATCAACAAGATGGGAAGAGGTTGTTGTTGCCGTAAACGGATTACCGGCATTATCCGCACCCACGACTGTGGCGTCGAAAGACGTACCTGCCGCTAAATCAGCGCCAGCAACCGCAACGCTAAAGGTATTGCCGGCTTGAACTGTACCGCTATAGTTAGTGCCGTTAATGGTAAAACTAACTATGTCGCCAATGGCTGCATCGCCACCAACCGAACCAGTTACGTTAATTGTGCCGCCAGCCTCAACCGCATTCACAACGTCATCGGCAGTGATGCTGTCGACGGCAATTGTTGCTGCCGCAGAGTTATCAACAGCGTGAGCTGACGTTGTTGTCGCCGTAAACGGATTCCCCGCGTTATCTGTACCGGCAACCGTCACGTCGAAGGAGGTGTCGGCGGCCAAATCAGCTCCCGCCACCGCAATGCTAAAGGTATTACCGGCTTGCACGGTGCCGCTGTAGTCCGTGCCATTAATGCTAAAGCTGACCGTATCACCAACTGCTGCATCGCCACCAACCGAACCGGTCACATTGATAGTGCCTCCCGCTTCCGCAGCGTTAACGATGTCATCGGCAGTGATGCTGTCGACGGCAATTGTTGCTGCCGCAGAGCTATCAACTGCGTGAGTCGATGTGGTGCTTGCGGTAAATAGATTACCGACGCTATCGGTGCCCGTCACCGTCACATCGAAAGACGTGTCGGCGACCAAATCCGATCCCGCCACCGCAATGCTAAAGGTGTTTCCTACCTGAACCGTGCCGCTATATTCCGTGCCATTAATAGTAAAGCTAACCGTGTCGCCAATGGCTGCATCGCCGCCAACCGACCCGGTCACATTGATAATGCCTCCCGCTTCCGCGGCGTTAACCACGTCATCGGCAGTGATGCTGTCGACAGTAATCGACGCTGCCGCTGCAGTATCAACTGTGTGAATCGATGTAGTTGTCGCTGCGAAAGGATTACCCGCTGCGTCTGTACCCGCAACCGTAGCATCAAAGCTGGTATCGGCTGCTAAGTCTGCTCCGTCAACGGCGATGCTGTAGGTGTTGCCCGCCAAGACAGTACCGCTGTATTGCGTGCCGTTAATGGTGAAGCTAACCATGTCGCCAACGGCGGCGTCACCGCCAACCGAACCAGTTACATCAATCGTACTTCCGGCTTCAGCCGCGTTTACGATGTCATCAGGGGTGATGTCGTTGACGGTGATTGTTGCCGCGGCAGAGGTATCAACCGTGTGGGTTGACGTCGTGGTTGCCGTAAACGGATTGCCCGCGTTATCTGTGCCTACAACCGTCGCGTCAAAGGAGGTTTGAGCGGCGAGATCAGACCCAGCTACCGCAATACTAAAGGTATTGTTCGCTTGCACGGTGCCGCTGTAGTCGGTGCCATTAATGGTAAAGCTAACCGTGTCGCCAACGGCGGCGTCACCGCCAACCGAACCGGTCACACTGATAGTTTCTCCCGCTTCCGCAGCGTTAACGATGTCATCGGCAGTGATGCTGTCGACAGCCACACTCGCTGCCGCTGTTGTATCAACCGTATAGGTAGATGTGGTCGTTGCCGCAAACGGATTGCCCGCATTATCTGTACCGGCAACCGTCACGTCGAAGGAGGTATCGGCGGCCAAATCAGCTCCCGCCACCGCAATACTAAAGGTATTACCGGCTTGCACGGTGCCGCTGTAATCAGTTCCATTGATGGTAAAGCTAACCGTGTCGCCAACGGCGGCGTCACCGCCAACCGTCCCGGTCACATTGACCGTACCGCCAGCTTCTGCAGCGTTAACGATGTCATCGGCAGTGATGCTGTCGACAGCCACACTCGCTGTCGCTGTTGTATCAACTGTATAGGTAGACGTGGTCGTTGCAGTGAATGGATTACCCGCGTTATCTGTACCAGCAACCGTCGCATCGAAAGAGGTATCGGCGGCCAAATCAGCTCCCGCCACCGCAATACTAAAGGTATTACCGGCTTGCACGGTGCCACTGTAGTCGGTGCCATTGATGGTAAAGCTAACCGTGTCCCCAATGGCTGCATCACCGCCAACCGAACCAGTTACGTTAATTGTGCCGCCAGCCTCAACCGCATTCACAACGTCATCGGCGGTAATGCTATCGACGGCAATTGTCGCTGCCGCTGTTGTATCAACTGTATAGGTAGGCGTGGTCGTTGCCGCAAACGGATTGCCCGCGTTATCTGTACCGGCAACCGTCACGTCGAAGGAGGTGTCGGCGGCCAAATCAGCTCCCGCCACCGCTACGCTAAAGGTATTGTCGGCTTGCACGGTGCCGCTGTAATCAGTGCCATTAATGGTGAAGCTAACGATGTCGCCAACGGCGGCGTCACCGCCAACCGACCCGGTCACATTGACTGTGCCTCCCGCTTCCGCAGCGTTAACGATGTCATCGGCGGTGATGTTATTGACGGTGATAGACGCTGAACTGCTCGTATCTACCGTGAATGGTAGGCTGGTATCCAGTACCACACTATTACCGGCATTATCGGTGCCTGTAAGCGTTGCAGTTACAGTACCACCGGTGAGTAGACTTACATCCGCGGCGGGAACAGTGACGCTAAAGCGAGTGCCGTCAGCATTGATGGTCGCGTCATAATCCTTGTCACCAATAGTAATAGTGATGCTGCTGTCTGCCGCGAGGTCACCTGAAATAGAACCACTAACAACAAGCGCACTAGCCAATTCAACCGAGTTAACCACGCCGTCCAACGCAACTTCATCAAGGCTAATACTTGTTTTAGCTTGGTCTGGCTGTGAGCCATAACGCGGCCCACTCAGCGAATCAAAATCAAGCTCGTCTGTGTCGTCACCGCCAGTAATAGGCGTCAACCTGGTATCAACAGCCCCTTCACGGCCTTCGCGAAAAAATTCAGACGAAGCTGCAAGTCCGTCGCCAAACCCTGTGTCCCTAATACCCGCTGCCGTCGGGTCTAACTCAGATAAATCAAGGCCGCCCAGAATTGCCTGCTGTAAGGCGGCAATTTGATCTACGTCGACATCCTCATAGCCCACACCGTTATAGGCCGAGGTTTCATCGAAAAGAATTTTGGCGTTAGCCTCAACATGAAGCTGACTGCCATTATAGAATGTCACCGAAACGGTGGAATTAAGTCCCGTTGTTAGCAAATCACCTTCATGAAGGCTATCTCCAACATTAACAACGCGAATTATTCCGTCGGCACTGCGAACGGTTGCAGAACCGACGATTTCAGCGATAAACCCTATTTGCTTGGCAGCCATTGTGTAAACCTCTCTTTAGATCTCTCAATCCTAGCAAGGTTACAGGTCGGGCGCATGGTACCTAAGTACGATGCCGCCAGCTTATGAGGAACAAACAAGCCGAAACAGCCGAAGAAAGAATAAGAATAGCGGAGAATTTAGGCAGAGGCCGGGCGATAACTCAGCAAGGCCATTAAGCCTTTGCGGTCTTTTACACCAAGTTTTTCATAGATACTGGTGAGGTGAGATTTCACCGTGCGCTCAGATATATTACACGCCAACGCGATTTCTTTATTTGAACGCCCCTCAGCGACAAATTCAGCCAGCTCACGCTCACGAACGGTCAGTTTTTCCAATTCAACCGCTGAATCGCGCAACTGAGCATCTCCCGCCTTCGCGAGTGCAAACACCTCGCGGAGTAAGGCTGGCGGAAACCAACTTCCGCCGGCCTCCAGTAACCGTATAACCTGCGCGTAGTGTTGTGGTGCCATATAGCTATTGAAGTAAGCTTTTGCACCTCCCTCGCTGGCGGTCAATAAATTAACGAGCGATGGCACATCATCTGCTAACGCAACTACCGCTGGCGCGAACGAATCAGAACGCACAAAAGTATGAATTTCTTTATCAGAAAATGAAGAGAGGTGCACAATGCAAACATCACCCGGCTCGCTAGCCGGCAGCAATGTCATCGTTGAAAGCTGGCAAACGCCACCTTCCGACAAGGCATTATCAACGTGGTTAAAAAACGTTGAAGACTTAGAGCAAACATATATCGTCATTTAATTCTCGGTCATCGCTTTCTGCAGCCCGCGATTTATAGGTTTTAACAAGTATTGAAGCACCGTCTTTTTGCCCGTCACTATATCAGCCTCGGTGGTCATACCCACTTTAACAGGCAGACGCTCGACATCCGAACCAAGATAGGAATGCTCTGGCAATACTCGAACAATATAGAAGCTTTCACCTTCATCAGTTGTTGTGGTATCCGCACTGACATAAATAACTTTGCCAGCCAAGCTACCGCTAATCGCAAAATCATAGGCAGAAAACTTCAACCGTGTAGGTTGGCCGATCTGAATTAACGCAATGTCAGAGGGCTTAATCCGCGCCTCAACCAAAGGCTCATCCCCTAAAGGCACAATTTCCAAGACATTATCACCCGCCTTAACTACCCCACCAATGGAGTTAGCGTATAGGCGTTTCACCACACCGCGTACCGGTGAACGTAGCGTTGTGCGGCTAACCCGATCACCTAAAGCTGTCTGGGTTTGTTCAAAGCGCGACATTTCCGCAAGCACTTCATTCAGTTCACGTTTAGCTTCATTACGAAAATCGTGTTCAATTTGACTTAATTTCCGTCGTGCCTCCTCAATAGACGACTGCAAGCGAGGTATTGTGATCGTTACCGTCTCCAGCTCACCCTCAATTTCAGCTTCCCGCTGCCGAAGTTGCAGAAAATCAATTTCGCTGATAATGCGTTCTTCCACCAAGGGCCGCTTTATTTTTATTTCTTCGCGCACTAGCTTTAAAGATCGACGTAACTGCCGCTGCTTCGCATAGCCTTCTTCCAGCCCACTCTCTTGTTGAGACAATTGCTGACGATAAATACTCAGAGTGTCCAACAACTGCTGCTGATTGCTGTCGTATAAACTACGTTCAGAACGCACCAGCTCGGGTATCGTTTTTGCGATTTCTGACGAAACAACGAAGTCTTCATCATATGCTTCCGCGCGAAGGCGAATACTTCGCGCCTGCAACTCATAATACTTCAGCTGATTTTCTTCAAATGAACTTGAAAAGGCCACATCACTGAGCTTAAGCAAAGACTGGTTCGGCTCAACCAAGTCCCCCTCTCTGACTAAAATTTCAGCAACCACGCCACCTTCCAAGCTCTGAACCTGCTGCACCTGCCCCGCCGGTATCACCTTACCGGAACCGCGCACAACCACATCAACCTGCGCAAAGGCCATCCAAACCACCATCGTCAAGAACAGCCCCGCTAACACCATAAGCACGGTAATCAAATAACGCGGAGACCGCTGCACCACCGCCGCGGACAGGCTACGCATATAAGCCAAATCTGCGTCATCCAGCTCCTTATGAGTTTTTAATTCTGTTTTCATCAGGTCAGCTTACTTCCCAAGTTGCTTAAGTTTCTCAACGACTTGCTGCTTTGGACCGTCAAGTAAAATGCGACCATTCTCGACCACAATCAGTCGCTCAACCAAATCTAGCATAGATGTCTTATGAGTAATGACGATTAGGGTTTTGTCCCGAGTGTAATCAAATAATTTTCGCTTAATCCTAAATTCGGTAGAGTTATCCATATTACTGGTTGGCTCATCCAAAACCACAATAGATTCATTGCGCAGTAAAGCCCGCCCCAAGGCGATAGCCTGGCGCTGACCGCCGGACAAACATGCGCCTTGCTCTCCTACTTGGGTGTCGTAGCCCGATGGTAATTGATTAACAAATTGATCAACCCCACACAATGCGGCCACATCGAGAAGCCGATCATCGCGAATTTGCGGGTCGCGATAAACGAGATTATCGCGAATCGTACCTCGCATCAGACCAACTTCCTGAGAAAGATAGCCGATGTGCTGCCGGAGATCAGCAGGATCAATTTGCTTGCTATTAATATCATCTACCGAAATAGAGCCCGCAGTAGGCTCATACAAGCCAATGAGCAATTTCGCCAAACTGCTCTTACCTGAACCAACCTTCCCTATAATGCCCACGTGCTCGCCGGGGGTAATTTCAAAGGAGATATCAGTCAAAGAAGCCTGTTGCGCCTCAGGGTAGGTGAACGATACCTTTTTAAATTCAATATGCCCATCAAAGCTGGGACGACGCACGTATTGCTTATTCTCGGGCCGCTCCACAGGCATATTCATAATGCCATCTAAAGAATCAAATGCAGTGCGAGTTTGTTGATATTGCGAAATCAACGTTGCTACCTGGCCCACTGGCGCCACGGCACGCGATGCCAACATTGACACCGCAATTAAGCCACCGAGCGATAAGGCCTGATCACTAATCTGATAAACACCAAAAATAATGATACAAACCGTATTTAGCTGCATTAGAAACTGCGAGATCACTGCAATTGAGCTTGAGAGTATACGACTGCGCATCGACTTATTCGCAATTGCGCCGGATGACTCCTCCCACACCCATTGCGAATGGCTAGCAACGCCCAAAGATTTAATGGTTTGAATTGAATGCAAGCTCTCAATTAAATGCGCATTCTTGTTCGCTGATGCCTCAAAGGTTGATTCAATACTCTCTCGCAATGGTTTCATAATCGCAAAGCTATATAGAAGCAATAAAATCATGACCACAATCGGCACCACGACCAGTGGCCCACCGATGTAAGCAACTAAAATAAGTAGCAAAATCGAAAACGGTAAATCAACTAAGGCACTAATGGTTGAAGAAGTAAAAAAACCACGAATACTTTCAAATTCACGCAAATTATTAGCAAAAGCACCAACGCTGCGTGGCCACTCCGACATTTTGAGGTTCATCACCTGTTCATAGATAATGGACGACATGATGACATCGCTTTTTTTACCCGAAACTTCAAGAAAATACGTTCGTAAAAAGCGCAAGGCCATATCAAAGGCATAGATCAGCAAAACCCCGATCGCCAATACCCAAAGAGTTTCGATCGCGTCGTTTGGCACGACGCGATCGTATACATTCATAGTAAACAGCGGCGTGGCGATTACAAAAAAATTGATTAGAATCGATGCCACGATCACACTAACAAAAGCTTCTTTTGACAGCTTAAGGGTATCCCAGAACCAGTGGCCTTTACGAAGATTTAACGTTTTCTTACTGGCCGACTCTTGTTTGAATTCAAGCTTGAGCAAAAAAGCAAAACCTGCGTAAGATTCGTTAAGCTTAGCGAAATCTATCCATTCCGCGCCCCCAGATACCTCGGGGAAAATAACTCGCGCTTGGCCAGTCTTACGGTCGATCTTCTCTAAGATCACAGCATCGCGATTTTTCAATACAAGAATACATGGCAGCAACAGGCCTGAAATTTCTTCTAGGTCTCGCTTAATTAATCTTGACGCAAAGCCGGCGCGCGCCGCCACCCGCTGAAACATTCCCTTAGATCGCTTGATAGAAAACATTTCAGGACCCCGAGCACCCGGGGCAACCGGCAAACCAGAGATCAGTGCATCAACCGTTACCGGTCGATTATAAAGTTTAGAAAAGACCACTAAACAACTTAGCAAAGGGTCATAAGTATGCTCTATTTCTGTCATATAATTCTCTCTGGTTTCCCCAGATAATTGCCCTGCATACCATCAACGCCCATGAGTAATAAGCGATCGCGAAGAGCCTTTTCATCAACCCCTACTGCTATCAGTTCGATATCTAAGGTGCGCACCACATTGCGCAGCGCTTGATACGCACTGGCATCGCTTTCTGCACCGAGATCATCAAGTAGCCGTGCAGAGATTTTTACATACTCAGGGTTAATAGCTTGCAGAGTATGCATTGAAATATGCAGATCCAAGTGATCCACACCAAAACTATGGCCGTATTGTTTAACCGTATCAGCAAGCTGCTGACACCGCTCGGGGTGACTCCTAACCGCTTCATGGCTCACTTCAACACACAGTGTGCCTGGCGATTTTTGAAACAGTTCGAGCATTTGATTTAGCTCTTCAAATGCGTGGGCGCCACTGATAAACAAATCAGAAAAGTTTACGGCAAAAGGTACAATATATTTTCCCGCAGTCACTGCTGGCAGTAGCTCATTCACTTTCCGGTATATTTCCAGACCGAAGCCAAGAGACAGCGCCATAGGCATGAAGACAGCCGCGGGAATTGGCCGCCCTTCCTCATCATCAATACGAACAAATATTTCTCGATGCATTACCGCACCGCTTGTATCATAAACCAATTGCGATACTAAGTAGAATTGATTGGAGGACAGCGCATGCTGAAACCAATTCCGCCACTGCAGCTTTCCTTGGGGTAAAGACAAATGCTGCTCGCCGGGGAAACATAGTTGGTAAGCACCTAGGGATTGGGCTTGACTCAAGGACAAATCTAACTCTGACAGCAACTCAGTTGCACCGTCAGCTCTACTTAATTCAGCAACGCCAGCGTTTAAAGAAACCACATCTTGATTGAAGTGACAGCGCGCTTGAAAACGTTCAAATAATCGGCTTATTAATGTAGTCGCCAGTTCTCGTTCCGTTGGCATAATTAAGGCGAACTCGTCATCACTAATCCGTGCGTACTTATAGTGAGGATACTCCGCAAAGCTATCTTTTAAACACACGGCAAAGAGCTGCACAATTTCATCAGCGCGTTGATACCCAAAATCTTCCCGCAACGTCTCTAGCCCA